>DATLFV010000128.1:0-44206 GCA_035540875.1 Sphingomicrobium sp.
GATCCTGTGCACCCGGGAAGCCGGTCGACTGGCCGCCGAACAGCTCGGCGACGTTCGGCGCGCGGACCGCGCGCTGGTACTGGCCGCGGAAGGTGATGTCGCGAACCGGCGCCACCTCGGCACCCGCGAAGTAAGCCCAGACGCCGCCGACGTTCCGAAGCGAATAATCGGAATAACGGGCGCCGGCGTTCACCTCGAGACGGCTGAGGAAAGTATCGCGCAGGATCGGCACCGCGACCTCGCCGAACACTTCCTTCACATTGTACCGGCCGCTGGTCGGCTGCCCCGCGTTGAAGCCAAGAACGTCACCCGAGGAGAGCAGTTCGTCAGGGATGTAGCGCGAGCTCGGCTCACGATATTCCACGCCCGCTGCGAAGCCGACGTCGGGGGCACCGAGGCCAATGTTGAACAGCGTGCCGCTGACCGAGGCCAGAGCGTTCTTGAGGTCGGAAATGTCCTGGTTGGTTGCGTCCACGGACACGAAGTTGGCAGCCGCCGGGCTGAGCGTTCCGGGGCCGAAGACGTTGAGCGGCACGCAGCCGGCGGCACGCGCGGCCGCATCGCGGCAACGAAGCTGACCATCGGGGCCAAATTCGGTCGTCAGGCCCGAACGGAAGCGCGAGGCGGAGATGTTGCCCTGCTGGAACTGCGTGTTGCGAGTCCGCGAGTAGGAGTAGAACGCCTCGTAGTTCAGAGTAGGCGTGATGTCGCCCTTGACCCCGCCGAGCACCCGGAACGCGTCACGGTTCTGGTTCGAATTGCGCGCGCCGATTTCGTTGAAGCGACGCGAGACGAGCAGCGGCCTTGTGAAACCAGGGTCCGCGGGGTTCTCGAACTGCCGCAGGAACGTCTGGGTAGCGGCGTTGAAGAACGGGCTGTTGATCTGCAGCGGCGCGGAGACCGACGCCGGGGTCGGAGCCAGCTCCTGGGCGGTCACGCTGTTGACGAAGCTCATCTCGAAGAACGGCTTGACGAGATCCGAAACCTCATAGCTGCCGTAGGCGCCGACAAGGTAGCGCTCCTGCGGGAGCTGCAGATAGTTGTCCGGCGCATAATTGTAGGTGTCGTCCGGGCTCACGAAGTTGCGGACGGCACCGGCGGGATCGAAAATCCGGACTGGGTTGAGGCCGGCCAGCGTAGCCGTAATGGTCGTTGCCGAGCCCTGCCGGACAAGGCCAAGCTCACCGCCGCGCGCAACGCAGGTGCTGAGCGCGCCGCCGAAGTTCGTGCCGATGCCGGTCCGGCGGTTGGTGCTGCCCGGGACAATGCAGGCGTCACCCGCGGCAAAGCGCGAAAAGTCGCGATCACCCTGGAAGACGGGCTTGCGCTCCGTATAGCTGGCGAAGCCGGTCACATTGCCGCGGCCGTCGCCGAAGTTGGCGCCGATTGCGCCGTCGACCGTGTAGCGATGGCCATCGCCGCGCTCGGTGATGGCGCTGGTGCCGCCGACATGGATGCCGTTGAGGTTCTGACGCAGGCGGAAGTTGACGACGCCGGCGACCGCGTCCGAACCGTAGACCGCGGAGGCGCCGCCGGTGACGACGTCGACACTCTCCAGCATGAACTGCGGGATGGTGTTGAGGTCGGGAACCTGGCTGACATCGAAGAACATCCAGCGGCGGCCGTTGACCAGCACCAGGGTGCGGATCGAGCCGAGGTTGCGCAGGTTGAGCGTCACCGCGCCATTGCCCGGATTGTTCGAGAAGCTGGTGACGCCGGGGACGACCTGCGGCAGCGTGTTGATGACCTGCTCGACGTTGACCGAGCCGCTGAGCTGGAATTCTTCGTCCTGGATGACGGCAACAGGGCTGCTTGACGTCAGGTCGCGGCGGCGGATGCGGGTGCCGGTGACGACGATCGAGTCGCTGCCCTGGTTCGCCTGGGCGTCAGGATCGATCTGAGTTTCGACGGGGGCCTCGGCATCGGGATCGCCCGACTGCGGCGGAGCCGCTTCCTGAGCCTGCGCCGGCGCCGCCAGAGCGAGTGCACCGATCAGCAGAGTAGATGACAAGAGGCGCTGACGCATTGTGAAACGCATGCTTAATTCCTTTTCCCGGGACGACACGCGTCATCCAGTCGCGCCCATCTGCGTCCTTGCGGAGCGCGTCCGAGCAATAGTCACAAAAGCAGCGTACGCAGCTGCTCGCTGTGCCGAGTTACTCGGCGGCGCCATGGCAAGGCAATCAGTGGAAGGGTCCGCAAGGCCACTTAGCCAGGCACTGTAGCGGAAAAGTCACAATCGGCAGGCGGCGTCCCCGCTGGCTAGCGATCGCGAAACCAACCGGTGATAGCAAAGCGGGCAACAGGCGCGAACGGCGGCACGTAGCTGACATTGTGGCCCTGCGGCACACGGAACATGTTCAGCGCATTGAATCGCGGCCTGAACCCGGCGACCACGTCACCGTCCTCGTCATAGAAGAGTAGGTAGCCGCCCCAGTCCGGCCGCCACTCCTCGAGGCAGAGGTTCAACACGTAGGCGACCTGCCAGCCTTCGGCGACATGGCTGTCGTCATGCATGGCGAGGAAGTGGGTCGGCCCATAAAGCGTCGCCTGCGCATCCCCCTTCACCAGCTGGGGAATGCCCGTGACCTCCCGCACCAGCGCCAGCATCGGCTCGGAATTGATATGCTCGAGGATCAGATCGTGCGGCCCGCCCGGGTTCCATTGCTGCAGATAGGCATCGAGCATCCGATACTGGGAATAGACGAAGCCGTATTCCTGCCCGCGGAGCGCGTCGGTCAGCTTCTCGCCGATGCGGCGCTTCTCGTTCGGCGGCAGCTTCCCGACCTCGGCATTGGTGAGGCCGTGCGGGCCGTCGTCCCCAGCCTTCCAGGCGAGGCCCCAGGGCGTCTGCTGGGACAGGACATTGTGGACTTCCCGCGCGGTGCGATCGGTCAGCACGTCGCGGATCTGGACACGCCCGGTTTCGGCAAAACGGGCGCGCGCCTCAGCGCGGTCGATGCCGGGGTTGAGTTCGAACAGCGGGATCATGACGACGTGCTTAGCGCGGACCGGCGGCGGCTCAAACTGCGGCGTGGGCAGAAGGCGCTTGCCAACCCGAGCCGCCCGGACCTAGGCTCGCACTTCCACCTTTAGGTCTGCCCATGTCCCTGAACTCCATGCGGATTGCCGCTTTTCTGTCCCTCGCTCTGGTGTGGAGCGGCGCCGCTTCGGCGGCTCAGCCGGAGCGCCCGGCCGCCGTCAAGCGGCTGGTCGAGTGCCGGGCGATCGCCGATTCCGCGGCGCGGCTGAGCTGCTACGATCGCGAGGTCGCGTCCTTCGATGCCGCCGCCGCGCGACAGGAACTGGTGGTCGTCGACAGGGAGCAGGTGAAGAAGACCCGTCGCAGCCTGTTCGGCCTTTCGCTGCCCAACCTCGGCCTGTTCGACAATGACGATGCCAAGACCGAGCAGATCACGCAGATCGACAGCACCATCCGGCGGGCAGCGCAGAACGCGGCCGGCAAATGGGTCCTGACCCTTGCAGACGGAGCTGTGTGGACGCAGACCGACAGCCGCAACCTGTCGATCGATCCGAAGCCCGGTGACGCCGTCAAGATCCGGCGCGCGGCGCTCGGATCCTATCTCGCCAACATCCGCGGCCAGGTCGGAATCCGGGTCGACAGGCTGCGCTAGCTAGGCGCCGGGAGCGGCGCTCGCGCGGCGTTCGGCCTCGAGGCTTGCCGCCGCGTCTACATAGGCTTGCTGGCGTTCGACGCTCCAGTAGCGCAGCTCGTGCAACGGCACGCGCGCGCCGGTGACCGCGCAGATGACGTGGTCGCCATCGCTCAGCACCCGGAACGTCCCTGCCATGTATTGCACCCGGGCCGCCTTCCCGGTGCCGCTCATCAGCATCGCTCTACTCCTCGGGCGCGTCGAACAGTCCCGGCTGCGGCGACAAATAGGGGCGCTGGCGGGCGCGCTCAAGCTTGGCCGGCGCGGGGCCACCGGCAACCACATCCACGACGCCGTCGGCGAAGTGCAGCGACAGCGCGCGCGCCGCGCGCGCCAACGCGGCGGTTGTCAGGGTCTGCCCGCTGCGGTCGGTGACCCGCGCGAAGCCGCGGCTGAGCGGCCGATCCGGATGCGCGAGCTCGGCCATCTTCCACAGGCTTGCGAGCCGCTCGCCCGAGCGCGCCAGCCGGTCGACCAGCATCTCGTGCCGGAGCCGGGGGGCGACCGCGTTGAGGTCGGCGAGCGCCTGCCCCGCGCGAGCCGCCAGCGCCCGCGGCAGCCGGTCGCCCATGTCGTCCGCGCGCTGGACCAGCGGCGCGAACAGGGCTTCGGGACGGGGCCAGCGGCAGATCGTCAGGTCGAAGCGTTCGCGGGCGCGGTCGGCCTGCCGCGACAGGCATTGCCGGCCGCGGCGGACGAGCTCGTCGAGGCTCGCGAACAGCTCGGCTCGCACCGGCACCGCCAGCTCCGCAGCCGCTGTGGGCGTGGGCGCGCGCAGGTCCGAGGCGAAATCGATGAGGGTGGTGTCGGTCTCGTGCCCGACTGCCGAAATGAGCGGGATCGACGATTCGGCCGCGGCCCGCACAACCTCCTCCTCGTTGAACGCCCACAGATCCTCGATCGAGCCGCCGCCCCGTGCGACGATCAGCAAGTCGGGCCGGGGAACCGCGCCGCCGGGCTCGAGCGCGGCGAAGCCGCGGATCGCCGCCGCGACCTTGGCCGCGGCGCCCTCCCCCTGCACCGGCACCGGCCAGACGATGACGCGGGTGGGGCAGCGGTCCTCGAGCCGGTGCAGGATGTCACGGATCACCGCTCCCGTCGGCGAGGTGACGACTCCGATCACCCGCGGCAGGAAGGGCAGCGGCCGCTTGCGCGCCGGATCGAACAATCCTTCGGCGGCAAGCGCCTTGCGGCGCCGCTCGAGCAAAGCCAGCAGCGCCCCTTCGCCGGCAAGCTCGAGGCGCTCGACGACGATCTGATATTTGGAGCGGCCGGGGTATGTGGTGAGCTTGCCGGTGGCGATCACCTCGGCGCCGTCCTCCGGGCGGAACGGCAGCGAGGCCGCGCCCGAGCGCCAGATCACCGCGTCCATGCACGCGCCCTCGTCCTTCATCGTGAAATAGCAATGGCCCGAGGCGTGACGTTTGAACCCGGAGATTTCGCCGCGCACCCGGACCTGGCCGAATGCCGTCTCGATGGTCCGCTTGAGCGCGCCCGACAGTTCCGTGACGCTGAGCGGCGGCGAATTGTCGCCTTGTGCGACCTCGGCTAACAGACCGGCTTTGGACGCGTCGGGGAAGGTCATGGACATCCTGCTCTTGGGTTCGGGCGGCCGCGAGGATGCGCTCGCCTGGCGCCTGAGGCAATCGCCAAGCTGCGGGAAGCTGCTCGCAGCGCCGGGCAATCCGGGCATCGCGCGCTGGGCCGAATGCCTCGCCGCCGATACTTGCGACCCGCGGGCGATCGTCGCCCTGGCGCGCAGCCGGCCCGTCGATCTGGTGGTCGTCGGACCGGAGGCGCCGCTGGTGGCGGGAGTCGGCGATGCGTTGCGCGCGGCCGGCTTCGCGGTATTCGGCCCCAATGCCGCCGCCGCGCAGCTCGAGGGCTCCAAGGGCTTCACCAAGGACCTGTGCCGCGCCAACGGCATTCCGACCGCTGCTTATGTCCGCGTGGAGCGCGAGGCGGACGCGCGCGCGGCGCTGGATGATTTCGGCATGCCGGTGGTGATCAAGGCCGACGGACTCGCGGCCGGCAAGGGCGTGACCGTGGCGATGACGCGCGCCCAAGCGGAGGCGGCGATCGCCGCCGCAGGCAATGGCCCCATGGTGATTGAGGAATATCTGGAAGGCGAGGAAGCGAGCCTGTTCGCCCTTGTCGACGGCGACGTGGCCGCCCCGCTCGCTTCGGCCCAGGACCACAAGCGCGTCGGCGAGGGCGACACCGGTCCGAACACCGGCGGCATGGGTGCCTACAGCCCCGCCCCGGTCCTGACCGCCGAGCTGCAGGCGCGCGCGATGGATGAGATAGTGGGGCCGACCGCCCGGGCGATGGCGGCGGCCGGTACGCCCTTCTCCGGCGTGCTCTACGCGGGCCTGATGCTCACCGCCGACGGCCCCAAGCTGATCGAGTATAATGTCCGCTTCGGCGACCCGGAGTGCGAGGCGATCATGCCGCTCATCGAGGGTGACCTGGCCGAGCTGCTAATGGCGGTCGCATCGGGCCGGCTGCGCGAAACCGCTCCGCCGAGCCTCGCGGCCAAGCATGCGATGACGGTGATCGTCGCGGCGCGAGGCTATCCGGGCACTCCGGCGAGCGGCGGGGCGATCCACGCCGTCGAAGCCGCCGAGACCGTGGAAGGCGTGACCGTCTTCCACGCCGGCACCGCGCGCGCCGGCGAGGCGCTCGTCGCAAGGGGCGGCCGCGTGCTTGCCGTCACCGCCGTCGCCGAGACGTTCGCCAACGCCCGGGCACGCGCCTACCGCGCCATCGACCAGATCGACTTTGCCGACGGCTTCCACCGGCGCGACATCGGCTGGCGCGAGCTGGAGCGGGTGTCGTGAGGCGCAAGCTGCCGCTGCTGCTCGGCCTGCTCGCCGCCTGGGCGGCGACCGCCATCTGGCACGGGCCGTTGGGCACCGGCGAGCGGCTCGCTGCCCGCCTGGAGGGCTCGGCGCGAGCCGCGCTCGTTCGGCTGGAGATGCCGCAGGTGAATGCGCGCGTCGCGCGAAGTCCGCTGACCCGCAACATGACTCTCTCCGGCGCCGCCGACGACTTCCAGCGCAAGGAGCTGGCGCGGATCATCAGCGCGCGTCCCGGTGTCGGCTCCGCGGGGTGGTCCCCGGCGGGGGGCGTGCCGCTGCTTGCCGAGGCCTGCCTGCTGAGCGCGATCGCTTTTCTGCTCGGACTGCTGCTCTCTTATCTTTTGGAATTGCGGCGCCGCGCGCGCGCTGACTGGAGTTGGTGATGATCGAAGTGCTCAGAGACTATTGGCCGGCAATTCTGGTTGCGCTGCTGATCGGGATTGCGATCGGCTTCCTGGTGATGCGGCCGAGGCAGCGGGTGCGGTTGACCGACAGTGCACCGACCCGCCCGCACATGGCCGCCGCCGCTCCCGACATGCAAAGGGGCGTCGCCAGCGAAGCGGCGACCGCAACTCGCAACGTCGCCGGTGAGATCCTCGACGCCCCGTGCCACGACGATGTCGGCGCCGGCGCCGCGGGCCTCGATGATTTCCAGCGGCTGAAGGGCGTCGGCCCCAAATTCGCGCAGCTCCTGCATGCCCGCGGCTTTACTCGCTACGATCAGCTGGCGCGCCTCACCGCCGAGGAGATTGAGCGGCTCGACAGCGAGCTTGGCCCGTTTCGTGGCCGCTTGCAGCGGGACCGCGTGGTCGAGCAGGCCGCCTATCTCGCCCGCGGCGACAGCGAGGGCTTCGAGCAGCGCTTCGGCAAGCTCTAGCCGACCGCCTCCGCACTTCGCGCTGCGCGGCGGGGCGAACGGCTGGCGATCAGTTTGTCGATCTTGCGGCCATCCATGTCGACCACCTCGAACGACCAGCCGTCGTGCCTGAAGCGCTCGCCGGTTTCGGGCAGGTGCTTGAGCACGGAAAGCGCGAATCCGGCGACGGTCGCATAATCACGATCGTCCGGCATGTTGACCCCGAGCCGGTCCGACAGCAGGTCGGCGCTCGCCGCGCCCGAGACCAGCCAGCTGCCGTCGTCGCGCTCGACCAGCGGCGGGTCGTCGTCCTCGACGTCGTGGGCGAAGGTGCCGGCGAGCGCGGCGAGGATGCTGCCCGGCGTGACGATGCCGTCGAGATGGCCATATTCGTCGTGGACGAGGGCCAGCGGCACGTCGGCGTTGCGCAGCACGGCGAGGGCATCCATCGCGTCCATCAGATCGGGTATCACTGGCGCGTCGCGGCGCAACGCATTGAGGTCGAGCGGCCGGCCGTCGAGCACCGCGTCGAGCAGGTCGCGCGTCTGGATGACGCCGACGATCTTCTCGATGGACCCGTCGGCAACCGGGATCCGGGTGTGCGGCGTGTGCTTGAGCGCGGCGCGGACCTCCTCGGGATCGGCGTTGATGTCGATCCAGTCGACGTCCGTGCGCGGCGTCATCACCTCGCGCACCGGTCGGTCGGCGAGCCGGACGATGCCGGAGATGATTGCGCGCTCGCTTTCCTCGAGCACGCCCGACGTATGGGCTTCGGCGACAACCAGGTGCAGTTCCTCGGCCGTCACTGCATTCTTTGATTCCCGGTCGAGCCCCAGCAGGCGGAAGATCAAGGCGCTGGTCTGGTCGAGCAGCCAGACCAGGGGCGCGGTCGCCCGCGACAGCAGATTCATCGGGCGCGCCACCACCGCCGCGATCGCTTCGGGCGTACGGAGCGCGAATTGCTTGGGCACGATCTCGCCGATCACCAGCGAGACGAAGGTGGTGACGAAGATCACCAAGCCGAAGCCGACCTTTCGCGCCGTCTCCGGTTCCAGTCCGAGCAGCGCCATGCGCTGGCCGACCGGCTCGCCGAGGCTGGCGCCCGAATAGGCGCCCGCCAGTATGCCGATCAAAGTGATGCCGATCTGCACCGTCGAGAGGAATCGTCCAGGCTCGGCGGCAAGATCGAGCGCGCGCTGGGCGCCGCGGCTGCCGGTCTTGACCAGCGCCCGAAGCCGCGCCTCGCGCGCCGAAACGATCGCCAGCTCGCTCATCGACAGCAGGCCGTTAATCGCGATCAACCCCAGGATCAGGAGCAGGTCGAGCCAGGGTATCGGGAGAAGGGGGTCGCTCATAAGCGGTGACCATCATCTTAGACGTCATCGCGGAGCCTTCACAAGCGGGGGCAGCCGCACAGCGGAACCAATGGCGACATCCTCCGGTTTGCTAGTTACTGCGGTGGCAATTGCCATGGGGAGATCGTCATGCGCCTTGTTCGCTTCCTGCCCTCGCTCGCGGCCGGCGCCGCTCTGGCCGTCAGCGGATGCGCCTTCCCGGGCGGCGCGCCGCCGCCGCCGCCGCTGCTGCCGCCAGCGATGGCCGTGCCGATCGCTCCAGCCTATCTGCACAGCGAGGTGATCGGCGGCCAGGCGGCGCGCGTAAGCAAGGCGCGTGCGGCGGGGCTGAGACCGCTCGCCCCGGGCGCCGTCTACGATTATGTCGCGCGCCAGGAGCTCGAGCTGCGGCGCCAGACCGCGGGCACCGGGGTCGACGTGATCCGCTCTGGCGAACGGCTGCTGCTGCGCCTTCCCGCGACCCTGACCTTCGATGTCGGCCGCGCCGAGATCAAGCCGCAGGCGCTCTCGACGCTGACCGAGATCGGCCTGACCCTGAAGCGCTTCGACCAGTCGCTGGTCGACGTGCTCGGCCATACCGACGCGACGGGCACGCCAGCGGCCAACCAGGCGCTGTCGCAGCGCCGCGCCGACGCCGTCGCCGCTCATCTCCGCTCCCGCGGGGTGGCCGCAGGGCGCCTGGGAACGCGCGGCTTCGGCTCGACTTATCCGATTGGCGACGAGACGACCGAGCAGGGCCGCGCGCTCAACCGCCGGGTCGAGATCAAGCTGGTGCCGCTGCGCTAGCGGCGCGCGGTGAAGAATGCCCGCAGCTGGGCGGCCGCCTCGGCCTCGCCGATGCCGCCGAGCACGTCGGGGCGATGGTGGCAGGTCGGCTGGGCGAAGATACGCGGGCCGTTCACCACGCCGCCGCCCTTGGGGTCCTCGGCCGCGAAGCGCAGCGCCTTGAACCGTGCCAACGCAACGGCCG
This sequence comes from Sphingomicrobium sp., assembly GCA_035540875.1. Lineage (GTDB taxonomy): Bacteria > Pseudomonadota > Alphaproteobacteria > Sphingomonadales > Sphingomonadaceae > Sphingomicrobium. The sequence continues at coordinate 9,717 of DATLFV010000128.1, forward strand.
CGGCGCACATCGCGCATGGCTCCAGCGTCACCCACAAGGTGCAATCGTCGAGGCGCGAGGTGGCGAGCCTGGCGGCGGCGGCGCGGATCGCCACGATCTCGGCATGGGCGGTCGGGTCGCTGCCGCCCCGCATCGCATTGCGGCTTTCCGCGATTATTTCCTGGCCGCGGGTGACGACCGCGCCGACCGGCACCTCGCCCGCGGCCGCAGCCTCGGCAGCGAGGTCGAGCGCGCGGCGCATCGGCAGCGGCAAGGGGAAGCCCATGGCCGAGGGCTAGCGACCGCGCGCGGCGCTGTCAGCTACATGATGTTGTTGCCGGTCGCCGCTGCCGCGTCCCGAGAGCTGCTCGCCGCCGGCGCCTGCCGGCCCGGTGCCGGATTCACCCGCACCTCGGGCACCGGCACCGCCACGTTGGTCGTGCGCGTCCCGACCGCGACCGAGCCGGTTTCGATGTCGAATGCCGGTGCCTGGCCGCCCTTGGCGACCACGCCGTTGCTAGTGGCGGCGACCGTCGGCGCCTTGGCACCCTGGCGGGGCGTAATGTCGACAAGACCGGTCGCAACCGCAGCGATCAAAGCGACGATCGCCAGGATCAGGATCAACAGCACGGCGCGCATGCGCAATCTCCCGAATGGAATTTACCCGCCTAACGCAGATTAGCGCCGCGGGGTTTCCCTCGCTGCCAAGTTGACGCGAGCGGCTCAGGCGGCTAACGGGCTGCGCTTTCCGGGAGCTCCTCAAGGGAGCGCTCGCCCAAATCAGGATTGAGACCATGTCGCGGGTTTGCGAGCTGACCGGCAAGGGCCGGCAGGTGGGACACAATGTTTCCCACGCCAACAACAAGACCAAGCGCACGTTCCTGCCGAACCTGCAGAACGTGACCTTGATCTCCGACGCCCTCGGGCAGAGCGTCAAGCTCAGGGTCTCGACGCAGGGCCTGCGCTCGGTCGAGCATGTCGGCGGCCTCGACAATTGGCTGCTCAAGACGAATGACGAGAAGCTCAGCCTGCGCGCCCGCCGGCTGAAGCGCGACATCGCCAAGAAGGCGAGCGAAGCCGCCGCCTGAAGCCACGCGGCGGCCTTTTGGCGGTCGCCGGCGTGTCCCCCTGCATGTGTTCTTGCGCCCGCTCCCCGCTTCAAGGGGTGGCGGGCCGCTTCTGCGTGCTGAACCAACCCTGCCAGACGCGTTAAGCCGCGGTTAGCCTCGAATCGGGCATAAGCCATTGGTGTCGCGGGGATTTCTCCCCTTTTTCCCCGCGGCGCCTTTGGATTGTGTTCCCTCGCGTCGCGTAACGAGGGGGGCCCGGTGCGAGCGATCGCACCGGGCCCAATTCCTTGGGCGCCCCACCCCATAACCTCAGCGGAACCGCGCCACGAGCCTGCCGTTGATCGGCCATGGCGGGTGGACGCAACGCCGCGATGGCCGAATTCCGGCGCATCATAAAGATCATCGGGATTGTCGCCGTCCTCATGGTCGTAGCGGCGCTGACCTATCTTTATCTGTTCAGCACGCTGGATACGAACACCATTGTCGCGGTCGCGCTTGGCGTGTTCTTCTCGGTGCTGCTCGGATGCGGCCTGTTCGCCGCCGCCTTCTTCAGCGACAAGAGCGGCCACGACCAGAGCATCAGCGACGCGACCAGCAAGCGACCCGACGACCCGTCCTGACCTTCGGACCGCCTCAGCTGCCTTCGAACAAGGCGGCAAGCTGCTCGATCATCGCTCCGGCGAGCTGGTCGGCATCCATGATCGTCACCGCCCGGCTGTAATAGCGAGTCACGTCGTGGCCGATGCCGATGGCAATCAGCTCGACCGGCGACTTGCGCTCGATCCAGTCGATGACCTGCCGCAAGTGCCGCTCCAGATAGGTGCCGCCGTTGGCGGAGGCGGTCGAATCGTCGACCGGCGCGCCGTCGGAGATGACCATCAGGATCCGCCGCTCCTCGGCCCGGCCGATCAGCCGGTTGTGCGCCCAGAGCAGGGCCTCGCCATCGATATTCTCCTTGAGCAGCCCTTCGCGCATCATCAGCCCCAGGTTGCGGCGCGAGTGGCGATAGGGCTCGTCGCCGCGCTTGTAGACGATATGCCTGAGGTCGTTGAGCCGTCCCGGCTGCTGCGGGCGGCCCGCCGCGAGCCACGCTTCGCGGCTCTGCCCGCCTTTCCACGCGCGGGTCGTGAAGCCGAGCACCTCGCTGCGCACGCCGCAGCGCTCGAGCGTCCGGGCGAGGATGTCGGCGCAGATTGCGGCGATGGCGATCGGCCGTCCGCGCATGGAGCCTGAATTATCGATCAGGAGGCTGACCACCGTGTCCTTGAAATCGGTGTCCCGCTCGACCTTGTACGAAAGCGAATGGCCGGGGCTGACGACCACCCTGGCGAGCCGGGCGGCATCGAGCAGCCCCTCCTCCTGGTCGAAGTCCCAGCTGCGCGCCTGCTGCGCCAGCAGCCGGCGCTGGAGCCGGTTGGCAAGCCGCGTGACCACCGCCTGGGAGCTCGCCATCTGCTGGTCCAGGTAAAGCCGCAGCCGCGACAGCTCGTCGGCGTCGCACAGTTCCTCCGCCTCGACGATTTCGTCAAAGCGGGTGGTGAACGGCTTGTAGTCGGTTTCCGGAGCCGATTCCCAGTTGCGCCGGCCGGGCGCGGCCAGGGTGCTTTCCTCGCCTTCGTCGCCGTCCGCAAGCTGGTCGTCGCCGGGTTCGAACTCGTCCGAGGATTGCTCGTCCTGTGCCTGCTCGGCGGATTCCTCTCCACGCATCTCGGCGTCGCCGGGCCCCGACTCGCCCTCGTCGCCGCTGTCGGAGTCCTGGTCGTCGGCGCCTTCATCGCCTTGCGAATCGTCGCCGCCCTCCTCCGGCTCCTGCTTGGCCGGCTCCTCGGCGGCGGCAAGATCAAGGTCCTCGAGCAGCCGCCGCGCGAGCTGCGCGAAGCCTGCCTGGTCATCCACGGTCAGGCCCAGCGCGTCGAGCTCGGCGCCGGCTTTCTCCTCGATCCAGGGCGCCACCAGCTTGAGGCCGGCTCGGGCAGCGGCGGGCGGCGTTTCGCCAGTCAGCCGCTGGCGCGCGATCAGGCCTACTGCGGTTGACAGCGGCACTTCCTCGGCGCTGCGCGCGCGAACGATGGCGTCGCCGCGCACCCGCGCTTCGGTGAGGTCGGAGAGGTTGGCGCGAACCCCGGCCATCGTGCGGGCCCCCAGCGCTTCGACGCGCGCGGTCTCCAGCGCATCGAACACGGCGCGGGCCTCGGCTTCGGCCGGCGCATGAGCAGCATGGAGTCGCGCGTCGTGGTGGCGCAGCCGCAGCGCCAGGCTGTCGGCGCCGCCGCGAGCCTCGCCGACCAGCCGCGGATCGAGCGCAGCCCCGGGCGAGGGCACGCGCGCCGTCTTGCCCGCCGGCGGCGCGACGTCGGACGCGAACTGCACCTCGACCTGCGGATCGGCGGCAATGGCGCGCGCAGCGCCGGCAAGTGCGCGCCGGAATTCGTCGAGTGCGCTGCGCTCGGCCATGGCTCCGGCCCCCGCGCGTCAGGCGCGCGCGGCGACGCTCTCCGGCAGGTCGGCGCCGAACACGCGCTGGTAATATTCGGCGATCAGCGGCCGCTCGGCCTCGTCGCACTTGTTGAGGAAGGACACCCGGAAGGCGAAGCCGACGTCGCCGAAGATGAGCGCGTTCTGCGCCCAGCTGATCACGGTGCGCGGGCTCATCACCGTCGAGATGTCGCCGTTGATGAAGCCTTGCCGCGACAGCTCGGCGACCTTGATCATCTTGGTCACCTGGTCCTTGCCGTTCGGATTGTCATATTCTCCCGACTTGGCCAGGACGATCTGCGCCTCGACCGCCGCGGGCAGATAGTTGAGCGTGGTAACGATGTTCCAGCGGTCCATCTGCCCCTGGTTGATGGCCTGGGTGCCATGATAGAGCCCCGTGGTGTCGCCGAGGCCGATGGTGTTGGTGGTGGCGAACAGCCGGAACCAGGGGTTGGGCCGGATCACCCGGTTCTGGTCGAGCAGCGTAAGCTTGCCCTCGGCCTCCAGCACGCGCTGGATCACGAACATGACGTCCGGGCGGCCGGCGTCATATTCGTCGAACACCAGGGCCACGGGGTGCTGCAGCGCCCAGGGCAGCAGTCCCTCGCGGAACTCGGTCACCTGCTGCCCCTCGCGAAGTACGATGGCATCGCGCCCGACCAGGTCGATTCGGCTGATGTGGGCGTCCAGGTTGATGCGGATCAGCGGCCAGTTGAGCCGCGCCGCCACCTGCTCGATGTGGGTCGACTTGCCCGTGCCGTGATAGCCCTGGACCATTACCCGGCGGTTGCGCGCGAAGCCGGCGCAAATCGCCAGCGTCGTGTCGGGATCGAAGACATAGGCGGGGTCGAGGTCGGGGACGCGCTCGTCGGCCTCGCTGAACGCCGGCACTTCCATGTCGCTGTCGACGCCGAACAGGTCGCGCACCTTGGCAACCTTGTCGGGCAGCGCCAACACGGTTTCGGCGCGACTTTCGGGTTTCACGTTGCTGAGTTCGGACATCGGCAGCCACTTAGGGGAAGCGCATCGCCGCCTCAACACACGAGCGCGACGGCCGGACGCAATTAGGCTAAGCAAAAAGTGCGACTTGACCGGACCTGATGGGGAGACTGCCATGAGCTACGTCGACGGATTCGTCCTGCCGCTCAACGAGGAGAAGCTCGACGCCTATCGCGCGATGGCCGAGATGTTCGCCGCCAAGGCGCGCGAGGTTGGCGCGCTCGGCACCATGGAGGCGCTCGGCGATGGGCTGGAGCATGGCCAAACGACCGATTTCTACCGGTCGGTGCAGGCTGAGGAGGGCGAGAACGTCGTCTTCTCCTTCATCCTGTGGCCCGACAAGGCGACTCGCGACGCAGCCTGGGAAAAGCTGATGGCCGATCCCGAGCTGCAGCCCGGCGCCGACATGCCGTTCGACGGCAGGCGCATGTTCTGGGGCGGCTTCAAGCCCTTCGTGAACACGCTGGAAAAATGACCATGGCAGAGAAAATGGTGACCTGTCTGTGGTTCGACCACGGCGAAGCGCGCAAGGCAGCCGAGTTCTACGCGTCGGTCTTTCCGGACAGCCAAGTCGGCCGGACCAACACGGCACCCGGCGATTTCCCAGGCGGCGAGCAGGGCGCTGAGCTGACGGTGGAATTCACCGTGCTCGGCCGCAAGTTCGTCGGCCTGAACGGCGGCCCTAATTTCCGCCCGAACGAAGCCGTCAGTTTCATGGTCCTGACCGAGGATCAGGAAGAGACCGACCGCTACTGGAATGCCATCGTAGACAGCGGTGGCGAGGAAAGCGCCTGCGGCTGGTGCAAGGACAAGTGGGGCTTTTCCTGGCAGATTACCCCGCGCGTGCTGCTCGATGCGACCACCAGCGCCAACCGCGCAGCGGCCAAGCGCGCCTTCGAGGCGATGATGACCATGCGCAGGATCAACGTTGCCGCGATCGAGGCAGCCGTCGCCGGCGAAGCCGCCGATGCGTAGGGTCCGCGGAAGTGCCTTCGTGTCCCTGGATGGCGTGATGCAGGCGCCCGGCGGGCCCAGCGAGGACCCGACCGGCGGCTTCGCGCACGGTGGCTGGCTCCCGCAGTTCTTCGACGAGGACGTCGGCGGCGCGATCGACGCCTTCTTTCATGGCGATTACGACCTGCTGCTGGGCCGGCGGACCTATGAGATCTTCGCTGCCTATTGGCCGTATGTCGGGGGCGAGGCGACCGGCATCGGCGATGTCTTCGAGAGCACCGGCAAGGAGGAGGGCGAAGTGGCCGCCATCGCAATGGGCGAAGCCTTCACGCGCGCCAACAAATATGTGCTGACACGCGGAACGCCCGACCTCGGCTGGTCCAACAGCCACCGCCTCGGCAGCCTCGACGAGCTTCGCGCGCTCAGGAACGGCGAGGGCCCCGACCTGCTGATCCAGGGCAGCAGCACCCTCTATCCCGCACTGATCGCGGAGGGGCTGATCGACCAGCTGACGGTGATGACATTTCCGGTCGTGCTCGGCGGCGGCAAGCGGCTGTTCGGCAAGGGCACGCCGGCCGCGGCGTTGCGCTTGATCGACCACAAGGTGACGAGGTCGGGCGCCGTCATCGCGACGTACGAACCGTGCGGCAAAGTCGGGCATGGCTGGGCTGGACCGCAATCGCACAGCGAGCGGGAGCAGGCCCGGCAGCGCGCGATGGCCGACGGTGCCTGGTGATATTAACATGGCTCATCCTGAGGAGCTTTGTCATGCGTCACGCCGTCCTCGTCGCCGCTGCTTTGGCCATCACCTCCTGTGAGCGCGCGGCGCCGGACCCGCGCGGGGTGGAGCGCGACGAGACGCTGCTGACCGTCAGCGCCACCGGCCGCGCCGACAGCCGTCCCGACGAAGCCCGCCTGCAGCTGGGCGTTCAGTCGCTCGCCGCCAGCGCCGGCGAGGCGAGCCGCCTCAATCGCGAGAAGATGGACCGGGTGACCAGCGCGCTCGGCCGGCTCGGCGTCCGGCCCGACGACCTGCAGACCCGCAACCTGTCGCTGCAGCGGATCGACTATGGTCCCGAACGCGGCCGCTTCCGCGCCGACAATGTGCTCGAGGTGAAGCTGCGCGACATGGCGCGGGTCGGCGAGGCGGTGACGGTCGCCACCGAATCCGGTGCCAACGTCCTGTCGGGACCGGAGCTGCGCGTCTCCGACCGCGAGACCGCCAACCGTTCCGCTTATGCCGCGGCCTACCGTGCCGCCCGCTCGCGTGCCGAGGCCTATGCGGAGGCTGCCGGTCTAAAGATCGGGCGCGTGCTGAGCATCCATGACGGCGGCGAAGGCTATGCCCCGCCACCCTATGCGCGGCCGGTCAGCATGGACGCCGTGGCGCAGACCGCCGCGCCGCCGCCGCCACCGGTTTCGTCGCCTTTTAACCCCGGCATCAACACCACCGAAGTGAGGGTCCGCGTCGACTTCGCCTTGAGGCGGAAGTAGCGTTAGCGCCCGTGCCCGCGCCAGCGCTTGATCGTGCGCTGGATGATCCCCGCCTCGTCCCCGGTCTCGCGCCACAGCCGCGCGAAGCTGGGGTCGGACGAGGCCGGCCTCTTCTCGGGCTCGAGGTCGTCGAACCGTACCCGGATGGGGATCGCGACGCCCTCGCCGCAGACGATGCACTCGCGGTTGCGAAGCGCCGGAATGGCGTCGAGGAAACCGCGCGCGCCTTCGGGCATGGCAGCGCGCACGCACGCCTGGTCGCGGTCGTTGTTGAGGCGCATCGAGATGATCGTGCCGCACTGCGACAGCACGCCCTCGGCAAGGTCCGACGGACGCTGCGTGATCAGCCCCAGCGACACGCCGTACTTGCGGCCTTCCTTGGCGATCCGCTCGAGGATCTTGCGGACCGCCTGGCCGGAGGCATTCTCGTCCTTGGGGACGTAACGGTGCGCCTCTTCGCACACCAGCAGCAGCGGCCGCTGCGCCTCGGTCCGCGACCAGATCGCATAATCGAACACCATGCGCGCAAGCACCGACACCACCACCGAAGTGACTTCCGACGGCACGCCGGACACGTCGACGATGGAGATCGGCCGCCCGTGGCTCGGCAGGCGGAACAATTTGGCGATCAAAGTCGGCATCGAATCCGACACCAGCATGCCTGAGAACATGAAGGTGTAGCGGGGGTCGGCGCGCAGCTCGTCGAGCTTGGTCTTGAGCCGCTGGAACGGCGTGGTGTCTCCGGCCCGGTCGAGCTTGCCCATCTCGTTGACGAGGATGCCGTTGAGGTCGGTCAGCAGATAGGGAATCGGCGAATCGACCGTCACCTTGCCGTATTTCTCCAGGTCCTTGCCCTTGGTTCGCGCGGCGAGCAGGCACTTGGCGAGGATATCGGCGTCGCGCTGACGCTCCGACCCCTGGGTGGTCAGCAGCACTTCGCAATGCTCGTCGAAGTTCATCAGCCAGTACGGCAGCTGCAGATTGTCGACGTTGAACAATTCGCCGCAATTCTTGAACGCCGCCGAATATTCGCCGTGCGGGTCGATCATGACGATGTGACCCTCGGGGCTGAGCTGCGAGATGCGGTGCAGGATCAGCGCCACCGACGTCGACTTGCCGGTGCCGGTCGAGCCGAGAATGGCAAAGTGCTTCGAGAGCATCGGGTCGACGTAGAGCGCGCCGCGGATGTCGTCGGTCGGATAGACGGTGCCGATCTCGATGTGCGGGCTGTCATCGGCCGCGAAGACGGAGCGCAAATCCTCCGTGGTGACCGGAAGCACGTTGCAGCCGGGTACCGGATAACGCGTGACGCCGCGGCGGAAGCTGCTCATGCCCCCGCCAGCAAGGCGCGCGCCTTCGCCAAGGAAGTCGATCGCCGCGAAGATGCCGCCCGCCTCGCCGCTGCGCATGGTGCGGACGTTGGCGATCAGCCAGCTGTTGCCGACCGCCATCTTGACCTGGCTGCCGACCTGGCCGGACATCGACACCGCCGGATCTGCATGGTCCTGAAGGGCGGCGAGCGCCGCCGCGTCGAGCCGGATCTGCGAGCCCGAGCCGGCAATGTCGACGACCATGCCGACCGTCGGCAATGCCTCGCCGCTGCCGGCGCGTGTCGCGACCGGACCGGCCTCCTCGCCGAAGTTGCTGAGCTCGTCGATGAACTGCCGCAGGTTCGGTTGATCGGTCATATGCGCTGCTCTCGTGCCGGTTAACCCGGCGTCCGCGAGTAAGCGCAAGCGGTTAATATTCTTCTTAGAACCGCCGCCGGAACACGGCCGCCGCGGCCCAGCCGAGCCCCAGCGACAGCAGCACCGAGGCGAGGCCGTAGAGAAAGGCGTGGCGCCGCGCCCACAGGGCGACCAGCCGTTCGAACCCGGACTTGTCGATCTGGATCTCGCGCGTCGCGGCGGCCAGCACCCGGCCGCGATCGATCAGAAAGGTCTCGGCCGTATAGGTCCCGACCGGCACCTGGCTGGGGATGCTGATCGAGGCGCGGTAGAGCACGCCTTCGCTGATCTCCACGCCGTCCGGATCCTCGGCATAGAGACCCTGCCGGCGCCTGAGGTCGAGCAGCCCGGCCTCGAACCGGCGCTCCTTTTCAGGCAGCGCGCCGCTTCCGGGCGACAACTGCATGTTCTGCAGGCCCATCTCGTAAATCGACGCCGTGCGTTCGTCGACCAGCTCGGGGATCGGCCGCGACGAGGCGACCGCGTAGAAGGACGGCGCCGAGCGGAAGCGGTTGGAATCGGCGTTCATCCAGATGCCGGCGATCTTCTGCTTCTCGCGCAGCAGGATCGGCTGCACCGGGCCGCGCAGCACGACGACGATGTCGGCCGGGCGTTCGGGCGCGCGGCCGCCCGGGTAGAGGATGGCGCCGAACAGGAGCAGCTCGGCGCCCGTGAAACTGTAGCGGATCTCGACCCGGCGCGACGATATGTCGGGGACCAGCACCGGCTTGGCCTGCGCCATCAGCAGCGGCGCCAGCAGCACGGCGAACATGGCGGGCCCGCGACGCACTACAGATACTCGATCGAGTAGATCTCGTCGGGCCTCCACGCCAGCCCAAGCGCCATGCGCAGCGCGACGAGCAGGATGATCACCGACAGCGCAAGCCGCAGGAGGTCCGGCTTGATCCGGGTCGTCATCAGCGCGCCATATTGGGCGCCGACGACGCTGCCGACCAGCAGCAAAGCCGCAAGCACGATGTCGACCGAGCGCGTGGTCAGTGCGTGGATCATGGTCGAAACCGCGCTGACGGCCAGGATCATCACCAGGCTGGTGCCGATCACCACCCGCGCCGCCATGCCGAGCAGATAGATCATCGCCGGCACCAGGATGAAGCCGCCGCCGATGCCGAGCAGCAGGGTCAGCATGCCGGCGATGAACCCCAGCGCCAGCGGCGCGAGCGGCGAGATGTAGAGGCCCGAGCTGTAGAAGCGCCAGCGCAGCGGCAGCGAGGCGACCCAGCGGTTGTGGCGGGGCCGCTCGTCGCCGGGCGCCGCCTTGATGTAGCCCAGCGCCACCGCGGCGTCCTTGAGCATCAGCGTTCCGATCCAGCCCAGCAGCACCACGTAGAGCGAGCCGATGACGAGGTCGATCTGACCGCTCGCCTGGAGCAGCCGGAACAGGCCCGCGCCGACCAGAGCGCCGGCCATTCCGCCGGCAATCATCACCCCGGCCATCTTCAGGTCGACGCCGCCGCGGTTCATGTGGGCCATCGCGCCCGACACGCTGGCGCCGGTGATCTGGGTCGAGGCCGAGGCCACGGCCACCGTCGGCGGGATCCCGTAGAAGATCAGCAGCGGCGTCGTCAGGAAGCCGCCGCCGACCCCGAACATGCCCGACAGCAGCCCGACCACCAGGCCGAGCGCAACGATCAGCAATGCGTTGACCGACTGGCCGGCAATCGGGAGATAGATATCCACGGTGCGGCGATGACTAGCCGCAAAGCCGCGCTCAGGCCAAGCGGCGCGCTAGAAGTCGGCGGCCAGCGTCACCGCGGGTCCGGAGCCCGGTTCCGCCTTGCCCGCGAGCCGCTGGCGCCAGTCGAGGTGGACGCGCACGTTGTGGCGCACCTGGTAGGTCAGCCGCGGACCGGCATCGACGCGGTAGAGGCCGGGCTGGACTCCGCCCCACAGGCCGAAGCCTCCGGAGAGCTGACGGAACAATGGCCGGCTCAGGGTGAAGCCGCCGTCGGCGAACAGGTCGCGGCTGCGCACGCCGACCATTCCCGCCTGGGCGTAAGCGTCGAGATTGAAGCCCCAGCCGACCGGCCGCTGATAAAGGCCGCCCTCAGCAAAAAGCGCGAACGCCGAGCGGCCGCCGCCCAGCTTGCCGATCGCCTGCCGCCGCTCGGCGGTGATAGAAACCGGCAGGCTCGGCAAGGGCGTGACGCGCAGCCCCGCCGCGACTTCGCCGCCGCGCCCGCCCACCGGCGAGCTGCTGCGGATCGACAGGGCCAGCCGGCGGTCGAAATTGTAGGTCAGGCGGGCGCCGGCCTGGCTGCCGCCGAGCGTTCCGCCGGTGGCGAGCGCGTCGGTGCCGCCAACCAGCCCCTGGCGGCCGCGCAGCAGCGCCCAGCTGGAGAGCTGCAGCCGGTCGAGCCTGGCCTGCACGGCCTCGGCGGGAAGGCTCTGCTGGGGCGCAGCGGCGGCCGAACGGCGCATCGGCATGCCGGCCGAGGCCAGCCGCGACAATGGCCAGTCGTCGAGCTGCGGGATCGGCGAGTAGAACAGGGGCGCCGGCTCGGGCAGCAGGTTGGTGAGCGGACGCGGCTGAGGCGGCGGCGAAAAAGCCGCGGGCTGGAGCCGCGCCCCGCCCGGCATTGCCGCCGGATAATAATAGATCGGCACCGCCTGGGGCGGCATGGCCGCCATGCCCCCGGGCGCGAGCAGATGCTGGGGTCCGGCCGCGTCGCCAGCAGCGCTGGGCTGCGGCGGTTCCAGCGGGGGAAATTCGGTGGCGGCGATGGCCGGAATGCCCGCCGCCGCGGCCGGCGCCGGCGCGGCGGCGCGGCCCAGCGTGAACCCGTCGCTGCCAGGAACCATGCCGAGCGAGACGGCGCGAAGCCCGGCCCAGCCGACCACCGCCAGCGCCAGGAAACGAAGCGACGCGCTCACGAGGCGATCTCCGCCGGGAAGATGTGGTGCGTCTTTTCCCAGCGCTGCGGCCCGCCGCGCATGTGGATGCGGATCGCCCGAACAGCCGCGAGCATGGCGATGACATTGCCGACGACCAGGCGCGGGATCGCCCGCAGCCCTTCGCCCGGGCCGTAGGCGGAGGTGGTGAACAGCACGCGCATCGCCACTCGCCATGCCAGCAGCCAGCCGTTGACCTGGAGCAGCAGCACCAGCAGCGGGTCGGGCCGCGCCTGGATCGGCGCACCGAGCAGTTCGGCGAGCCACAGCTGCGACCACAAGAGGGCGGCGCAATAGCCGGCGATGAGCAGCAAGGCGGCAAGCGGCCCGCGGCGATCGCGAAGCCGCATCCACCGCTCGCCGATGCCGCCGCGCCAGCCGAGCCGGTCCCACCCCGACAGGGCAATGCCGCCGAGCCAGCGCGATTTCTGCCGCACCGCCGCGCCGAGGCTCGCCGGGAAATGGCCGCGGCTCGCGACCACGGCGCGGTCACCCGGCGTGGCGGGGATGCGCACGAACATGGTCTTGAGGCCAAGCGCGCCGATGCGGAGGCCCATCTCATAGTCTTCGGTCATGCTGCCGCCGGCGAACGGCTGGCCGCCGTGCATCGCTGCAAGCCGCGCAAGCGGCTCACGCGCGATCGCGCAGCCGACCCCGGCGAGGGGAACCGACGCCCCCACCGCCTCGCGCACCACCAGCTCCTTGGCATGCGCTTCGGCGAACTCGTCGCAATAATGGCCGCCGATCCACGGCGAGGCCGGGTCGGTCAGGGGCAGCACCGGCAGCTGGATGATGCCCGCCCGGTCGATCAGCCGGTCGAACAGCGAAAGCTCGAGCGGGTGAACGACGTCTTCGGCATCGTGCAGCACGACGGCCTTGAAGGTCCGGCCGCTGTCGGTCTCGAACGCGATCAGCGCGTCGTAAAGATGGTTGAGGCAGTCGGCCTTGGTGGTGGGGCCGTCCACCTCCACCAGCACCGGATGCACGCGCGGGTCCTCAACCGAGGCGATCGCCGCGGCCGTGGCGGGATCGTTGCGATAGTGACCGACGAAGATCACGAAGTCGGGATATTCGATGCGCTGGAGCGCAGCTCTGAGCATCGATGCAATCACCGCCGACTCGTCCCAGGCGGGGACGAAGATCGCGATCGGGCCCGGCTCGCGTGTCTTTGGCAAGGCGCTTGCAAAGGCGCGGGGAAAGCGCCGGTACACCGTCGCCGAGCGCCACCAGCGGCGGGAGAAATAGACGAGGTCGACCGCAAGGTCGTTCAGCGCGAACAGCAGGAAGCCGATGCCCGCGAACAAGGCGAGCTCCGCCGCCAAGCGTACCAGAATGTCGGCGAAGGTCATGGCCCGGACGCGGCCTTCCCTGGGAGGAAGTGGAACCGAGCAGAACAATCATGGCACAAGGGTCGGCGACCGGCAAGTTCCCGCCGTTCTGGCACCGAACCGGACTGAGCGCTGGCCTTCGCCGGCTGAGCAGCGCTAAGCCGGGCCACTGTGACGCGACTGCCTTTCTTTTGCCTGCTGCTGGTGGCGGGCCCGGCGCTCGCAGCCGACCTGCTGTTCGCGCGCGGACGATGGGCGGCGCTGCGCCACGGCGGCACCTGCGAAGCGGTGGCGCGGCCGCTGGCTCCGGCGTCGGAACGCGAGCCCCAGGCCCGCGCCGGCTTCACGTTCGACGCGGCGCGGCGCGGCGGCTTCCACGTGCGCCTCAGCCGCCCGCCGCGGCCGGGCTCCAGCGTGCTGCTGAAGGTCGGGCAGCAGCCTTTTCTGCTCGTCGTGCATGGGCCCTGGGCGTGGAGCGGGGGGCCGCTTCAGGATCGCGCGATCATCGCCGCCGTGCGGCGCGAGCGGGCGATGCGGGTCGAAGGCCGCGCTGCCGACGGGCGCCGCTTCAGCGATCTCTACCCGCTCGACGGCGCCCCGACGGCGATCGACGCCGCAGCCGCAGCCTGCGCTGGCAAAATCCAGCCTTAATCCCTAGATAGGGGGCCTGCCATGAGCGCCGACACTGCCCTGATGCCGATTCCCGGCACCATCGATCCCGTGCCGGTGCGGCGCGCCCCGCCCGCGCGCGCCGACGGCAAGGTCGACCTCGTCGGCCTGTCCAAGGACGAGATCCGGGCCGAGCTCGAGAAGGCCGGCCTCGAGCCGAGACAGGCCAGGCTCCGCGCCAAGCAATTGTGGCACTGGATCTACAACCGCGGCGCCACCGACTTTTGCGCCATGAGCGACATCGCCAAGGCGCAGCAGCCGTGGCTGGCCGAGCGCTTTTCGATCGCGCGTCCGCAGACGGTCGAGGCGCAGGTGTCGTCCGATGGCACCCGCAAGTGGCTGCTCAAGACCCATGAGGGTCACGAGTTCGAGATGGTGTTCATTCCCGATGCCGACCGCGGCACCCTGTGCGTGTCGAGCCAGGTCGGCTGCACCCTCAACTGCCGCTTCTGCCACACCGGCACGATGCAGCTGGTCCGCAACCTGGAGCCGGGCGAGATCGTCGGCCAGGTGATGCTTGCGCGCGACGCGCTCGGCGAATGGCCGAGCCAGCCGGAAGGGCGGATGCTCACCAACATCGTGATGATGGGCATGGGCGAGCCATTGTACAATTTCGACAATGTCCGCGACGCGCTGAAGATCGTCATGGACGGGGACGGGATCGGCCTGTCGAAGCGCCGGATCACCTTGTCGACCTCGGGCGTGGTGCCGATGATGGAGCGCTGCGGCGAGGAGATCGGGGTCAATCTCGCCGTGTCGCTGCACGCGGTGACCAAGGAGATCCGCGACGAGATCGTGCCCTTGAACCGCAAGTACGGGATCGAGCAGTTGCTGGAGGCCTGTGCCGCCTATCCGGGCGCCAACAACGCGCGGCGAATCACGTTCGAATATGTGATGCTCAGGGACAAGAACGACAGCGACGAGCATGCCCGCGAGCTGGTCCGGCTGATCCGCAAGTACCGGCTGCCGGCCAAGGTCAACCTGATCCCGTTCAACCCATGGCCCGGGGCGCCGTACGAATGTTCGACGCCCGAGCGCATCCGCGCTTTCTCCAACATCATCTTCGAGTCGGGCATTTCGGCGCCGGTGCGCACGCCGCGCGGCCGCGACATCGATGCCGCCTGCGGCCAGCTCAGGACCGCCGCCGAGCGGAAGCGCAAGGCCCGCGAGCCAGCGGCGGCGAGTGGCTAGTCCGGGCGCGCTTGCCGAGCCGCTGCGGCGGCGCCTGGCGGGCGAGGTCCAGCGCCTGTTCAACGACCAGTCGGCGGGCGAGCGGCCCGTCCAGATTTCGGACCAGGCGCTGATCCCGCGCGGCTCGGTGGCGTGGCGGGTCCACGGCGATGTGACCACCATGATGATCGGCGGCATCGCCGCTCTGCTGCTGCAGATGCTGCACCCTGCCGCCCTTGCCGGCGTGTGGGACCACAGCGACTTCCGCCGCGACATGCTCGGCCGGCTGCGGCGCACGGCGCGCTTCATCGCCGTCACCACCTATGGCGAGCGGACGCAGGGGCAGGCGGCGATCGCCCGGGTGCGCGCCATTCACGGTCGGGTCGGCGGCACCTTGCCCGGCGGCGGGAGCTATCGTGCCGACGATCCGCATTTGCTCGCCTGGGTGCACGTCGCCGGATCCCTGATGTTCCTCGATGCCTGGATCCGCTTTGCCGAACCGGCGATGAAAGTTGCCGACCAGGACAGCTATTTCGCCGACGTCGCGCCAATCGCGGAGCTGCTCGGCGCGGCGCCGGTGCCGCGCACCCGCTCGGAAGCCGAGGCGCTGATGGCCAGCTTCTACCCGGAGCTTCGCGCCGACGCGCGCACCCGCGCCGTGCGCGACGTCATCCTCGAGCAGCGCGCCTCGCTGCCGCTGCGGCCGGTCGAGCGGCTGATCACCCAGTCGGCGATCGACATCCTCCCCGGCTTCGCGCGCCGCATGCACGCTCTCCGGCGCTCGCGACTCGCGGGCCCGGCGATCACCGCGTCGGCGATGGGGCTGGCATCGGCCTTGCGCTGGGCGCTGCGCAGGCGTTGAGCCGCTCCGCAGCGCTCGGTAGGGGGAGGACATGGCCATGATCGACGCATTGCTGGCCAAGCTGGTGAAGAGCGGCCAGCTGACCCTGCTGATGCCGGGCCAGCCACCGCGGAGTTTCGGGCCGGGCGGCGGCAAGTCGGTGACGGCGCGGCTCACCGACCGCCGCGTCGCGCTGGACATCGCGCGCAACCCGCGGCTCGGGCTTGGCGAAGCCTATATGGACGGCCGCATCCTGATCGAGGACGGCACCATCCTCGACCTGCTCGAGCTCGTCATCGGCGCCAACCCTTGGGAACAGGGCGGCAGCGGCCGGTCGGCGCTACGCCGCGGCAAGATGAAGTGGCTGAAAGCCCTCCTCCGCCGCAACCGCCCTTCCAAGTCTCGGCGCAACGTCGCCCATCACTATGACCTCAGCGACGAACTCTACGAAACCTTCCTCGACGAGGACCTGCAGTACAGCTGCGCCTATCACTCGGACCCGCGGAACAGCCTCGAGCAGGCGCAGTCGGACAAGAAGGCGCACATCGCGGCCAAGCTGCACCTCGCGGCCGGACAACGCGTGCTCGACATCGGCTGCGGCTGGGGCGGGATGGCGCTCTATTTGCACCGCGTCGCCGACGTCGACGTGCTCGGTGTCACCCTGTCGGAACACCAGCTTGCCGTCGCCCGCCGCCGCGCCGCGGAGGCCGGGGTCGCCGACCGCGTGCGCTTCGAGCTGATCGACTATCGCGCGCTCGACCAGAGCTTCGACCGCATCGTGTCGGTCGGCATGTTCGAGCACGTCGGCCTTGCCCATTACGACGAATTCTTCGCCAAGTGCCGCAGCCTGCTGGCGCCCGACGGCGTGATGCTGCTCCACACCATCGGCAAGCTCGGCAAGGCGTCACTGGCGCCCGACCCGTTCACCGACAAATACATCTTCCCAGGCTATCATTTGCCGTCGCTGAGCCAGATCGTCGGCGCCAGCGAAAAGGTGCGGCTGATCGCCAGCGACGTCGAGACCCTGCGGCTGCATTACGCCTTCACCTTGCGCGAATGGCTGCGCCGGTTCACGGCGGCCCGCGAGCGCATGGTGGCGCTCTACGACGAGCGCTTCTTCCGCATGTGGGAATTCTACCTCGCCGGCGGAATCGTCATGTTCGAGAGCGGGTCCGCCTGCAATTACCAGGTCCAGTACATCCGCGATCGACACGCTTTGCCAATCACCCGCGACTATATGGCCGAGGCGGAACTGCGTTACCGCGCGGGCTAGCCGAACCCGCGCGGGCCATTGAACTTCAGCCGCGCGGCTGAGCTGCGCGCAGGCGCTCGCGATGCTGCATGCGCTCCTCGCGGGTCAGGCGGCCGTCGCGGTTGAGATCGGCCATGTCGAAGCGCTGGTAGGCGTAGGCGGTCGCTTCCTGAAGCGAGATGCGGCCGTCGCGGTTGGCATCGGCCGTTTCGAACAGGCGCTGGCCAAAGCCCGCGGGGCCGGCACCGCTGCGGCGGCCCATCCGTCGTTCCTGCGCCTGCGCGAATTCGGCGCGGCTGATGGCGCCATCACGATTGCTGTCCATCCGGTCGAACGCGGCCATGCGGCGCTGCTGCTGCATTGCCGGGTCGAGCGCGCGCTGGCGCCCCTCGGCGCCCTGGCGGAGGCGCTGCTTGTGCATCGCGCGCGCACCCTGCACTTCCTCGCGCGTGACAAAGCCGTCCCGGTTGGCGTCGATGCGGGCGAACAAGGCCTGGACTCGAGCCGCCACTGCCGCGCGTTCCTGCACGCCTGAACCACGGGCGGGGGCAATCGCCGGGGCGGGCTGAACGGCGGCGGCCGCGGCAAGGATGAAGCTGATCATCTCGATTTCTCTTAGCTGCTTTGGAAGCCTGTCCGACTAAGACGCCGATGCTGTATCCCGCTTGAATGCGCGCCCGCGGCGCGGCATGAGCCTGCTCACGGAGGATCAGGGACTAGGCATGGATCGGGCGCCGGCGACGAAGTGGGGCCCGCCCGAAGACCGGTCCGGACCCAGGGGTTGGTGGGAGACGCGGCCGTTCGTCGCCGCTCTGGTCCTGCTCTCGATGGTGCCGCTGCTGTTGCCGGAAGTCCCCCCCTTGGTGGACCTTCCCGGCCACATGGGACGCTACCGCGTACAGCTCGATCTCGACAGCTCGATCTTCCTGCAGCGTTACTACGGATACGAATGGGCGCCGATCGGCAACCTGGGCGTGGACCTGCTGCTCGAGCCGCTGGGCCGGCTGCTGGGGCTCGAGCCCGCCGTCAAGCTCATCACGCTGGCAATACCGCCGCTGACCGTCGCCGGCTTCCTGTGGGTCGCGCGCGAGGTTCATCACCGGCTGCCGCCGACCGCCTTGTTCGCTTTGCCCTTCGCGTACGCCCACCCGTTCATGTTCGGCTTCGTCAACTATGCTCTGTCGGTCGCCCTTGCATTCCTGGCTTTCGGCCTGTGGCTGCGGCTCGCCCGGCAGGGTCGCTTCCGGCTGCGCGCCGCATTGTTCGTGCCGATCAGCTTCATCGTCTTCTTCTCGCACACCTTCGGTTGGGGCGTGCTCGGCCTGATGTGCTTCTCGGCCGAGGCGGTGCGGCAGCGCGACAGCGGCAAGACCTGGCTGAGCAGCGTGTTCGGGGCAGCGGCCCAGGCGTCGCTGCTGGCGTTCCCCTTGTTCGTGCTCGTGCTGTGGCGCAGCGACATCGAGGGCGGGATCACCGCCGGCTGGTTCGACGCGGAGAGGAAATACCTTTTCCTCAAGGGTGTGCTGCGGGACCGCTGGAAGTGGTTTGACATCGGCTCGGCGGTCCTTTGCCTGGTCGTCATCGCGGAGACTGTGCGCCGCCGGGGCATGGCCTTTTCGCGCAACCTCGCTTTCTCCGCCTTGGTGCTGCTCCTGGTCTTCCTGATCATGCCTTATGTGGTGTTCAGCTCGGCTTATGCCGACATGCGGCTGATCCCCTATGTGATCGCCGTCGCCTTGCTCGCAATCCGCTTCCGCGAGCCGCTGCCGGTGCGAACTGCGCAGATGTTCGCGGTGCTCGGGCTGGCCTTCGTCCTGGTCCGGCTCGCCGGCAACAGCTGGAGCCTCGCCCTTGCCGCCGAGGACCATCGCGCCAAGCTCGCCGCGCTCGATCGGGTGCCGGCGGGCGCGCGCGTGCTGAGCCTCGTCGGCGACGGCTGCGGCACTCGCTGGCGCCTGCCGCGCAATACACATCTGGGCGCGATGGTAATCGTGCGCCGCCACGGCTTCTCGAACGATCAATGGGCAAGCGAAGGGGTCAACCTGCTCAAGTTCCGATATCAGGACGCCGGCCAGTTCACGACCGACCCGTCGCAGATCGTCCGTGCCGATTCGTGCCGGCAAAGCGCCGCATGGACGCTCGAGGAGGCGCTTCAGCACGTGCCGCGCGACGCATTCGACTATCTCTGGCTGATCGATCCGTCGCCGTTCGACCCGAAACTGGTCGCGGGGATGCGGCAGGTCTGGCGCGGACGGGGCAGCGTGCTTTATCGGATCAGGCCGTGACTTCACTTTCGATCGTCGTGCCCTGCTTCAACGAGGAAGCGTGCCTCCTCCTGCTTCACCGACGGTTGAGCGCGGCCGCCCAGGCCGCGGTCGGTGAGGATTACGAGATCGTGCTGGTCAACGACGGTTCGCGCGACGGCAGCTGGCCGCTGATGCAGCGCCTGGCGAGCGAGGATCCCCATCTCACCGCCATCAACCTGTCACGCAACCACGGTCATCAGCTGGCCCTGACCGCCGGCCTCGACCTCTGCCGCGGGCAACAGGTGCTGATCATCGACGCCGACCTGCAGGATCCCCCGGAGCTGCTGGGCGAGATGATCGAGACCGCGCGCCGCGAGGAGGCGGATGTCGTCTATGGCGTGCGCCGCAGCCGGGCCGGCGAAACCGCCTTCAAGCGCGCCACCGCCCACGGCTTCTACCGCCTGCTGTCGCGTGCCACCGAGGTGGAGATCCCGGTCGACACCGGCGACTTCCGGCTGATCAGCCGCCGCGCCCTCGACGCGCTCCTCGCACTGCCGGAGCAGGCCCGGTTCATCCGCGGCATGGTCGCCTGGATCGGGTTCAGGCAGGTGCCGCTGCTGTACGACCGCGCCGAGCGGGCGGCCGGGGAAACCAAATATCCGGTGCGCAAGATGCTGCGCTTCGCGCTCGACGCGCTGACCGGATTCTCGTCGGCGCCGCTGAAACTCGCCAGCCATGCCGGGTTGTGGCTGTCCGCGGGGTCGCTGCTGATCACCGCCTACATCCTCTACGCCTGGCTGGACGGGCGCAGCGTCCCGGGCTGGACATCCTTGATGCTCGTCGTGGTCGGCCTCGGCGCCGTGCAGATGTTCGTCCTGGCGCTTCTCGGGGAATATATCGGCCGCCTCTACAACGAGGCCAAACGGCGGCCCTTGTACATCGTGCAGGAGATTGCGGGCCGCCGCGAGCAGCCCGCCGCGCGGCTCGGCTACGTTGCCGATGCCACCGCGAACAAGGAGAGCCCCGGCGGCAGCGGCACCCTGCCGACCAGGTGACGCTCGGCCGCGAAAACCCGCTCCAGCGCCCGGTTGAGCAGCGCCGGCGGCATCGCCAGGTCCGCCTCGGTCTTGCCGCGGGCCTTGGCCGCCAGCCGCTCGGCCACCGCGACGGGAAACAGCAGGCTGTTGAAATAACCGATGCGCTCCAGCTTCAGCGGCGAACGCTCCACGAGGGTCTTGAGCGCGCCCCGGGAATAGCGGCGGTGATGATGGTTCACCACGTCGTGCGCGGACCACATCCACGGGTGCGCTGGCACGGTGAGCACGAAACGGCCGCCCGGCTTCAGCCGCTCCGCAATCGACGCCAGGGCGGCGCCGTCGTCCTCGACATGCTCGATGACGTCGAACGCCGCGACCATGTCATAGGCGCGGGTGGGAACGCCGCTCAGCTCCGGCAAGGGCGAGGACATCAGCTGCCGCCCGATCCGCTGCTCGGCAAGCGAGCGCGCCGGCGCGTCGACCTCGACCGCCTCGACCGTCCCGAACTCGGCCAGCATGGCGAGATTGTGCCCGGTGCCGCAGCCGACCTCGAGCAGGCGGGCGTTCCCCGGTGGCCTGACGCAGCGCCGGA
Source organism: Sphingomicrobium sp. (assembly GCA_035540875.1). GTDB lineage: Bacteria > Pseudomonadota > Alphaproteobacteria > Sphingomonadales > Sphingomonadaceae > Sphingomicrobium. The sequence continues at coordinate 30,460 of DATLFV010000128.1, forward strand.
TCAGCGCGGCGATGACCTCGCGACGCGCGCGGTACCACCAGTGTTGCTGATCGAGCGCCGCCATCACGTCGAACACCTGGCGTTCCATCAGCGGAACACCCACAGGCGATTGAGAGTGAAGGTGACGGCGGGCGTCACGAACACCATCGGCAGGATCGGCCAGGCCGGCCCGAGGCGCATCGGCCCGGTGAACAGCCACACCCAGAAGCTGTTGAGGGCGAGGCTGATCAGCGACACCACCAGGAAGCGCACGGGCGTTCCGGCCGATCGCCCGCCATGGCCGCGAAAGCTCCAGCGGCTGTGCATCAGGTAACCGGTCGTCATCGCCGTCGCATAGGCCAGAAAATTGCCAAGCTGCGGGTGCCAGCCCAGCACCAGCGCGACCAAGGCGTAGACCCCCACTCCGAGCACGGTGACCAGGGCCCCGCTGACCAGGAAGCGGAGGAGCTGGCCGGCCATCATCCGGCGCTCATGGGACAAAGTGGATAGCATCGGATCGGGCGAGGGCGCTTGTTCTTCGAGAGTGAGCCGGTAGAGCCGTTTATATGGGGGAGCGCAAGGAAGAGGTGGCGAGCGGCGGCCCGCTGGGCTGGACCGGCCGCAACTGGCGCTGGCTGACATTGCTCGCATGGGGCCTGTTCTGCGCCTGGTTCGTATACTCTCGCTGGACCGGCATCCATTTCTTCGCCCTCGGCGACACCGACGACAATCTGCGCATGAGCCAGGTGCGCGCCCTGCTCGCGGGCCAGGACTGGTACGACCTTCGCCAGCATCGGCTCGCCGGTTCGAACATCCACTGGTCGCGGCTGGTCGACCTGCCGCTTGCCGGGCTGATCCTGCTGTTCCGGCCGCTGGTCGGCGGCGCCGACGCCGAACGCATCGCTGTGGCGGTGGCGCCGATGCTGCCGTTCCTGCTGCTGCTCTTCGCGCTCGCCCTCACCGTGCGGCGGCTGGTCCACCGCGACGCCTTCCTGCTGGCCTTCGCCGCATTGGCGTTCGCAGGCCTGACCACCGGCATGTTCATGCCGCTCAGGATCGATCATCACGGCTGGCAGCTGGCGCTGCTCGCGACCGCGGTCGCGGGACTCGCAGATCCGCGGCGGGCGCGAGGCGGTGCGACACTCGGCATCGCCAGCGCTTTGTCATTGGCCATTGGGCTCGAGTTGCTCATTTACCTGGCCATCGCCGGGACGGCGGTGGTGCTGTTCTGGCTGGTCGACCGCGACGAGCGGCACCGGCTGTCGGCCTATGCGGCAACGCTGGCGGGCGGCACCGCTCTGGGCTTTCTCGTCTTCGCTTCTCATGCCAACCGACAGCCCGTCTGCGACGCATTGTCGCCGGTCTGGCTGTCGAACGCCTTGCTCGGCGGAGCTTTTCTGTTCGTGATGGCGATGCTCTCGCCCGCAGACTGGAAGCGCCGGCTGCTGATCGCGGCGGCGGCGGCCGCGGCGATTGCCGCCTTCCACGCGCTTGCCTGGCCGCACTGCCTGTCGCGCCTCGAAGGCGTCTCGCCGGAAGTCGAGGATCTGTGGCTGAGCAACGTGCGCGAGGCGCGGCCGGTCTATCGCCACGGCGCGCAGTCCGCGGCTTTGATCTCCGCACTGCCGCTCACCGGGGCGATCGGCTGGATCCTGCTGATCCTGCGCAACCGCAGCGAAGCGGGCCTGCTGCGCCGAACGCTCGCCGCCGCGCTTATCGCCTGGGTCGCGGGCCTGCTGCTGCTGTGGCAGACGCGGACCGGTCCCGGCGCACAGATGCTTTCGGTGACCGGCGCGGTGGCATTGGTGTGGATCCTGCTGCCGGCCTTGCTGGCATCGCGGCTGGTGGTGGTGCGGGTGCTCGGGACGGTCGCGGTGGTGGTGATCGGGCTCGGCGCCGCGGTCCCGCTGCTGATCGACCGGGTCGCGCCGGCCAAGTCGACGCCGCGCGACCGCGCGATCGGCAAGGCCAACCGCCAGTGCAATTCGCTGCCCGCCTACCGGCCGATCGCGCAGCTGCCCAAGGGCATGGTCTTCACCTTCGTTGATTACGGACCGCGGCTGATCACCCTCACCCACCATCGCGGCGTGACCGGACCCTACCATCGCAACGGCGAGCAGATCGCCGACGTCATGAACGCCTTCCGCGGCTCTCCCGAGCAGGCGCGGCGGCTACTCGCCAAATATGGCGCCGATTACCTGCTGATCTGCCCCAACAGCTCGACCACGACCATCTTCATGGCCGAGGCGCGCAACGGATTTTACGCGCAGCTCAACAAGGGGCAGGTGCCGGACTGGCTGCAGCCGGTGCCGCTGCCCGCCGACTCTCCGTTCCGGATGTGGCGGGTTCTACGCTAGAACGCTGGGGAAGCTCTGCTTCAGCCCATCGACAATGAACTGAGCGGCGAGCGCCGCCAGGATGACGCCGAGGATGCGGGTGATCATCGCCTCCATCCGGTCCCCGACCAAGCGCATCAAGGGGCCGGCAGCAAGCAGCGACACGAAGGTCAGCAGGATGACGAGGGTGATCGCCGCAAGCACGGTGGCGACCTCGCTCGGCCCTTCGGCGCGCGATACCCACAGCATCGCGCTGGCGATCGAGCCGGGACCGGCGATCATCGGTATGGCCATCGGGAAGGCCGAGATGTCGTCGGCATCGGGCGTGCCCTCGATCGACTGAGCCCGCTCCTCGCGCCGCTGGGTGCGGCGTTCGAACACCATGTCGAGCGCGATCATGAACAGCATGATGCCGCCGGCGATGCGGAAGCTTGCAAGGCTGATCCCAAGGGCCTGGAGCATCGGCTTGCCGAGAAGCGCGAAGAACATCAGGATCGACCAGGCGATCAGCGACGAGCGCAGTGCCATCGCCCGCCGGTGCGCCGCGCTCGTGCCCCGGGTCAGCGAAGCGAAAATCGGCGCACAGCCCGGCGGGTCGATGATGACCAGGAAGGTCACCAGGGCCGACCCGAACAGCTCGATCACTTGCCCGCCGTCTGGTTGTAGACGACCTGCTCGTAATGCGTGCCGTTCCACAGGAAGGCGCGGAACTGGCGCGCACCCTTGGCTTCGACCCGCCATAGCCAGGCGAGCGTCCGGTCCGCCGACACGCCCCGGCCGATGTCGGCCGGCGTGGCGCCGCGGGGCGCCGCCACTGCGGGCGCGGCCGCGATCAGCGGCGGCGGGACGGGCCTGCCGCGACACGATGCGCGGCGCACCAGCGGCTTGGCGCGGCGGGCGCGCGGCGTCGCAACCCGCTCATTGGCGTTGTACACCCACTGCCAACCGGCCTTGTCGCGTTGCCACACGCTGGTGAACTGGCCGTGGCTCCGGCCGTCGGCCGAAAGCGTGGCGCCGGTGTTCACCGCCGTCCGCCCGTCACAGGACACCAGGCTCGCGTTCGGCCACCAGCGCATCGCCCGCGGCGGGTTTTTGCGCGTCCGCACATATTCGTGGGCCCAGACCGCCTGCGGCGTGAACATCACCGCGTCGCGGTGGGCGTAGCGGGCAAAGGCCGTCCACTGGCCAAGGCGCTCGGCATCGCGGGCAAAGGCGCGCTCGGCGTCGATCGCGGTCGGCACCGCCGCAGCGGCCATCAACAGGGCCAGCATCACAGCCCCTCCGGATCGGCAAGGCCGGCGCGGCGGTGGGCGGCAACGATGGTGTTGCGAAGCAGCATGGCGATGGTCATCGGACCCACTCCTCCTGGCACCGGAGTGATCGCCGCAGCGACCTCCGACGCCTCGTCGAAGGCGACGTCGCCGACCAGCCTGCTGCTCCCGTCGTCGGCGGCGACGCGGTTGATGCCGACATCAATGACGATGGCGCCGGGTTTGATCCACTCGCCCCGGACCATCTCGGCCCGGCCGACCGCGGCCACGACCACGTCGGCTCGGCCGACGATCTCCGGCAGGTCCCGGGTCTTCGAGTGGGCGATCGTCACCGTCGCATTCTCGGCCAGCAGCAGCAGCGCCATCGGCTTGCCGACGATGTTCGACCGGCCGATCACCACCGCCTCCCGCCCGGCGAGGCTGCCGAGCTCGGCCTTGAGCAGGTGCAGGCAGCCGAGCGGAGTGCAGGGCACCAGGGCCTCGAGCCCGGCCGCCAGCCGGCCGACATTGAGCGCATGGAAGCCGTCGACGTCCTTGGCCGGCTCGATTGCGCCGATCACCCTCGCGTCGTCGATCTGCGGCGGCAGCGGCAGCTGGACGAGAATGCCGTCGACCGCGTCCGCGGCGTTGAGCTCGGCGACGAGTTCGAGCAGCTCGTCCTGCGTCGCCGAAGCCGGCAGGTGATGGTGGACGCTCGCCATCCCCGCTTCGGCGGTCGCCTTGTTCTTGGAACGGATATAGACGGCGCTCGCCGGGTCCTCGCCGACCAAGACGGTGGCGAGGCCGGGCGGCCGTCCGGTCTGCTGGTGGAAGGCGTGCGCCGCTTCGGCAACCCGCGCGCGCAACGCCTGCGCGGCGGCCTTTCCGTCGATGCGGCGAGCGGTCATGCCGCCGTGGAGGCGAGGTCCGACGCCAGCCCGCCCAGCAGCATGCGCAGGATCTGGATCAGGATCAGAAGCACCAGGGGCGAGAAATCGATCCCGCCGAAATCGGGCATGATCCGCCGGATCGGGCGGTAGATCGGCGCGGTGATGCGGTCCAGCGCCTGGACGAAGGCACGAAGCCCCGCCGAGCTGCTGTTGAGCACGTTGAAGGCGAACAGCCAGCTGAGGATCACCTGGCCGATGACGATCCAGCTCAGCACCCGAAGCAGGAGGTCGAGGATGGCGAAGAGGGCAAGAAGCATGGCGGCCGCTTAGCCGCCCGCGCCGCCGCGGGCAATCTGGCGCATCAGGGCGCCGAGCGGTTGGGCTGCGCCTCGGCAAGGATCAAGGCGAAGTCGCCGGCCGGGTCGGCCCATTCCGCAAGCGGCGTCCACCCGCCGGCGAGCAGCAGCACGCGGGCGCCGCGGCGGCCATATTTGTGGCTGTTCTCGCTGTGTATGGAGGCGCCGGCGCAAAATGCGAACTCGCGTCCAGCCACGGAGAAGCCGACGTCGCGCGTGGCGACCAGGTGCATCTCGATGCGCGACAATATGTCGTTCCAGCGCGCCTCGTGCCGGAAGGCGTCGAGCGGGATGTCGGCGTCGAGCTCGCGGTTAATGCGCTCGAGCAGGTTGATGTTGAAGCGCGCGGTCACCCCTTGCGGATCGTCATAGGCGGCAATCAGCCGCTCGACCGGCTTCACGCGGTCCATGCCGATCAGCAGCAAGGCGCCGGTGCCGAGCAGTTCGCGGAACTGGCGCAGCAGGTTGGTGGCGGTGCGCGGAACGAAGTTGCCGATGGTCGAGCCGGGGAAGAAGCCGAGCTTGGGCAGCGCGGCGATCGCGTCGGGAAGCGAGAAGGGGCGGGCGAAATCGGCAGTGACCGGCACCACCTGAAGCCCGGGGAAACGCGCATCGAGGGCGGTCGCGCTTTCCGCCAGATAATCGCCTGAAATGTCCACCGGCACATAACAGGCTGGCGCGATCGCCTCGATCAGGATCGGGGTCTTGGTCGCCGATCCGGCGCCGAACTCGACCACCGCGCTTGCGGGCGGCACGCGCGCCGCCACCTCGGGCATGATGTCGCTCAGCAGCGCGGTCTCGGTGCGCGTCGGATAATAGCTCGGCAGCCGGGTGATGGCGTCGAACAGCTCGGAGCCGGTGCGGTCGTAGAGCCAGCGTGCCGGGACCGCCGGGATCGGCGCCGAAAGGCCGGCGAGCACGTCCTCGCGGAATGCGCGGGTCTGCTCGTCAGGCGTCGCGAGCAAGGCGAAGCCCCGTGAACTGCCAGCGCGCCGACGGCGGGAAGAAGTTGCGGTACGACGCGCGGCTGTGCCCGCGCGGGGTCGCGCAGCTCGCGCCCTTGAGCACGAACTGCCCGCACATGAACTTGCCGTTATACTCGCCAACCGTGCCTTCGGCCCGGGCGAAGCCGGGAAACGGCAGGAACGCGCTCTGGGTCCATTCCCAGACGTCGCCGAAAATGTCGCCCGGAGGCCGCGGCAGGACCGCGCCGGCGCCGTCGAGCTGGTTCCCCAGCATCGGGTCGGCGGAGGCGGCGAAATCCTCCCACTCGGCCTCGGTCGGAAGCCGCGCCCCCGCCCATCGCGCGAAGGCGTCGGCCTCGTAAAAACTGACGTGCGCAACGGGAGCGGCCAGGTCGAGCTGGCGGCGGGCCGCGAGGGTGAAATGCTCGGCCTCCCCGCGCCAGTAGAGCGGCGCGGTCACGCCTTCGCGCCGCACCCAGTCCCAGCCCTCGCTGAGCCACAGCGCCGGGTTCGCATAGCCGCCGTCGGCGACGAACTGCCGCCATTCGCCATTGGTCACCGGCCGGCTGGCAATGACGTGCGGGTGCAGCAGCACCTGGTGGCGAGGCCGCTCGCTGTCGAAGGCGAAAGCGTCCGCCCCGGCGCCGATCTCGACCAGTCCGTCGCGGCCGCGCAGCCAGCTCAGCGGCTCGGGCGCATGGCAGCGGGCCTGTTCGAGCTGCCCGTAAACCGGCTCGATCGGGTTCTCGGCAAAGGTGGCTAGAATGTCCGTGAGCAGCAGCTCCTGATGCTGCTGCTCATGGTTGATGCCGAGCTCGACCAGTTCGAGCACGTCCGGCCCCAGGCTCGGCAGCGCCCGCTCCAGCGCCGCATCGACATGGCGGCGCCAGTCGCGCACCTCGTCGAGCGACGGCCGGCTGATCATGCCCCGCCGCGGCCGCGGGTGGCGCTCGCCCTCGCCTTCGTAATAGCTGTTGAACAGGAAGGGAAACCGCTCGTCGAACAGGCGATAGCCGGCGACATGGTCGCGCAGGATGAAGGTCTCGAAGAACCAGTTGGTATGCGCGAGGTGCCATTTGGCGGGCGAGGCGTCGGGGTTCGGCTGGATGGTGGCATCGGCGTCGCTGAGCGGCGCCGCCAGCTCGAGCGTCAGCCGCCGCGTCGCAAGCAGCCGCTCGGCCAGCCGCGGCGGGGCAGCGGCCGGCGGTCGGGCAAAGGCAAGCGGCGCGTTCACCTGTGCTGCGGCACTCCCGGATAAGCCTGGCTCTTGAGCAGGTTCGCAAGATGGGCGGCATTGGATGCAAGCATCGCCGCCCCCTGCTGGACGGCATCGGGCACGCGGTCCAGATCCTTGAAGTCGGTCTTGTGCATGGCCTCCCCGACCCAGTAATTGGCCGCTCCCGCCGGGATCGTCCAACCCTCGTCGTTCAGCGCCTGGAACAGGCTGGCGGTGACATTGTGGGCCCCGTCCTCGTTGCCGACGATCGCCGCCACCGCCACCTTGCCGTAGCTCGGCATCCGCCCGCGCTCGTCGGTCTCCGAGAGGAAGGCGTCCATGCGCTCGAGCACGCGCTGCGCGATGCTCGACATCTGCCCGAGCCAGATGGGCGTGCCGAAGATCAAGATGTCGGCGTCGAGGATGCGCCGGCGGATGTCCGGCCAGGCATCGCCCTCACCCTCGTCGAAGGCAACCCCCGGCTTGACGTCGTGATCGGCGATCCGGATCGTCTCGGAAAACTCCACCCCGTGCTTCTTGAGCTCGGACACCAGCAGCCCGATCATCTTGTCGGTCGAGGAGGTTTCGCCGCTGCTGCGCTTGAGCGAGCAATTGATCGCGATGGCCGTCACCGGCATGCGGCATTCTCCGATAAGGGCGGAAACAGCCCTAGAACGTCGCCACTGATGCTTTTGTGCCGCCGGTCGCGACGGGCTTTGGGCTAGGCGCGGCTGGCGCCCGGCGTCCACAACAGGTCGCCACCGTGCGCGGCGGCGACATGGCGCGCGGCGACGAACAGATGGTCCGACAGGCGGTTGAGGTAGGCCAGCAGCTGCGGGTTGAGCGGCTCGGCCGCGTTCAGCGCCACTGCGGCGCGTTCGGCGCGGCGCACCACGGCGCGGGCGAGGTGGAGCGAGGCGACCGCGGCCGAGCCACCCGGGAGAATGAAGCTGGTCAGCGGATCGAGCGCCGCGTTCATCGCGTCGATCTCGCGCTCCAGGCGCTCGACCTGCGACTCGACAATGCGCAGCGCGCCCTCGACCTCGCCCGGCGTTGCCGCATCGGCGCCAAGGTCGAACAAATCGTTCTGAATGGTCCGCAGCCGCTCGGCGAGCGGCTCGTCGTCGATTGCGGCAATGGCTAAACCGATCGCTGCATTGGCCTCGTCGATCTCGCCGATCGCGGCCATGCGCGCGCTCGCCTTGCTGACCCGCGAACCGTCGACCAGACCCGCGCTGCCCTCGTCGCCGGTGCGCGTGTAGATCCGGTTGAGCCTGACCATCAGCGGCCGGAACCGCCGGCCATCACCAGGATCAGGGCGACGAGGATGATTGCAACCGCCTGGTAGAGCACGCGCTTGCGCATCCAGTTCTGCTGCTGCTGCCCCGTCACGTCCTTTCCGGATGCCATGGCGAGGACCCCGCGAACGAGGACGTAGCCCGTCGCGCCCATGGCCGCGAGCAGAAGGATGATCATGAATGTCGACATGACGCCTATTTAGGGTGCGGCGAGGCGAAAACCAGACGGCACTTCGCCGGTAACAAGCGCACGGGCAAGCGCTGGTCCGTCGGCCCCTGAATCGCGCATCGCCGCAAGCGTGGGCGCAAGGTCGCGCTTGGCGAGACGCCGGCCATCCTCATGCACCACCAGCGCATGGTGGAGATAGATCGGCTCGGGCAGGCCGAGCAGCATTTGCAGCAGCCGCTGCACGGGCGTCGAGGGCCTGAGGTCGGCGCCGCGCACCACCATCGTCACCCCGCTCGCAGCGTCATCGACGACGCAGGCGAGGTGATAAGCGGCCGGCGCGTCCTTGCGCGCGAGGATGGCGTCGCCAATCTCCCCCGCCGCGGCGGTGAAGCTGCGGCCGTCGGCTTCGCGCCAGCCGGGCAGCCCGCACAGCTCCAGCGCGGCCGCCGAATGAAGCCGCCAGCTGTGGGGGCTGGTCGACCGCCGCCCAGGATCGTCGGGCAGGCCGCGGCAGGTGCCGGGGTAGCCCGCCGCGGCATCGCCGTGCGGCGCGGTCAGCGACAAGGCGATGTCCGCGCGCGTGCAGAAGCAGGGATAGACCAGCCCGCGCTCGCGGAGGCGGTCCAGCGCGGCGCCGTACTGGCCGGCTCGGGCCGACTGGACGAGGAGCGGCGGGTCCCAACCAAGCCCCAGCCACCGCAGATCCTCCTCGATGCCGGCCACGAACTCGGGGCGGCTGCGGGTCTGGTCGAGGTCCTCGATGCGCAGCAGGAACTTGCCGGCGCCGGCGCGTGCCCGCGCATGGCCGAGCGCGGCGCTGTAGGCATGGCCGAGGTGCAGCCGGCCGGTCGGCGACGGCGCGAAGCGAGTGACCATTCCTCCGCGGGACGGGGAGGTGGCAGCCGCGCCAGCGGCTGGCGGAGGGGGCTCAGCGCCCTGCAAGCCGCCCCCTCCACCCTGCTGCGCATGGTCCCTCTCCCCATGCCGGGGAGGAATGCTCTTGACCGCGAGTCGCGGAAAATGCTGTCATGTGCATGTCACGCCGGGTTGGCATCCGGCGCGTTACAAGGGAAGACGGGCCGCACCGCCCTCTCCTCCCTGCCTGAGTTAATTGGGCGTGCGACGGGGCCGGGGAGCTGCAGTTCGGACCAACCGGACGACGAAAGGCAGCGCGCGCCCCGTGTACCATCCTGAGCTCATCCGCCATCCCGACGGCTGCCCCGCACTGGTGCTCAATGCCGATTACACGCCGCTGAGCTATTATCCCCTGTCGCTGTGGCCATGGCAGACCGCGGTCAAGGCCATGTTCCTCGAGCGGGTCGACGTCGTCGCCCATTACGAGCGCGAGGTGCACAGCCCGAGTCTGGCGCTGAAGCTGCCGTCGGTGATCGCGCTCAGGCAGTTCGTCCGGCCCAACGAGTATCCGGCGTTCACCCGCTTCAACCTGTTCCTGCGCGACCGTTTTCGCTGCGTCTATTGCGGCTCGGCGCGGGAGCTGACCTTCGACCATGTCGTGCCGCGCGCCCAGGGCGGCCGAACCACCTGGGAGAATGTCGCCACCGCCTGCGCGCCGTGCAATCTGCGAAAGGGCGGGCGCACGCCGGCCCAGGCGCACATGCACATCCAGCGCGAGCCGATCCGACCGACCAGCTGGCAGCTGCAGGACCACGGCAAGAGCTTCCCGCCCAACTACCTCCACGACAGCTGGCGCGACTATCTTTACTGGGACATCGAGCTGGAGCCATGATCCTGATCAAGCGTCATGCCAGCGCGAGGCTGGCATCTCGGCGCGAACTCGCGAATGGGGCCCCAGCCTTCGCTGGGTGACGCTCAGATCGAAGCCAAATACTCCCGCACCTTGGGCGCAATATCCTCGCGCTCGAGCGCCAGCGCGACATTGGCGATGACGAACCCGGCCTTGTCGCCGCAGTCGTGGCGCACCGCGTCCACCTTGAGCGCGTGGAACGGCTGCTTGCCGATCAACTTGGCCATGGCATCGGTGAGCTGGATCTCGCCGCCGGCGCCGGTCTCACCGGCGTCGAGGATGCGCATGACGTCGGGCTGCAGGATGTAGCGGCCGATGACGCCGAGCCGCGACGGCGCCTCCTCGGGCGACGGCTTCTCGACGAGGCCGCGAACCTCGGTCACCGCACCGTCGCTGGCGCCCGGCGTGATGATCCCGTAGCTCTTGGTCTTGTCGGCCGGCACTTCCTCGGTCGCGAGCATGTTGCCGCCGAGCTTTTCCCAGGCGTCGACCATCTGCCTCAGCGCGCCGGGGGTGCCGGCCATCAGGTCATCGGGCAGCAGCACCGCGAATGGCTCGTCGCCGACGACGTGGCGAGCGCACCACACTGCGTGGCCAAGGCCAAGCGGCTGCTGCTGGCGAACCGCCGTCACTTCGCCGAACTTGGCCCGCGAGGGGGCGAGCGGATCGAGGCTCTTGCCGGCCTGCCGCATCGTCGCCTCGAGCTCGAACGCCATGTCGAAATAGTCGACCAGGGCCGACTTGCCGCGCCCGGTGACGAAGATCAGTTGCTCGATCCCCGCCTCGCGGGCCTCGTCGACCGCATATTGGATCAGCGGCCGGTCGACGATCGTCAGCAGCTCCTTGGGGCTGGCCTTGGTCGCGGGGAGCAGACGGGTGCCGAGCCCCGCGACGGGGAACACGGCCTTGCGAAGCTGGTGGGTCATTGCGGCTCGTCTGGTGTCGCCGGGCCGACCTTTTCGGACGAGCTCGGATCCTGGGTTTGCGGAAGCACGGGGGCCGATCCCCCGTCCGGCGGGGGCAAATCGAACCGGTCGGAGCGGCGCGGCTCCGACCGCTTCATCAGCTCGTCGATGCGCTCCGGGCTGGCGTAGACCGGCGGCGTCAGCAACTGTTCGGCGGTCGGGGTGGTGCGGGCCAGCAGCGGCTTGACGGGCAGCGGCTGGCCGCGCGCCGGCTGCAGCGGCGCGACCCGGCCGCAGCCGGTGGCGCCGAGCGCGAACAGGACGAGGATGATGGTGCGAAGGCCCATGTGCGCTCCTCGACTAGCGGCTCTTCACGAGCGGTGAAAGCCGCTTGTCGGTGGCGGAAGGCCAAACTAGCACCGGCCGCCATGGCGATGAGGCGGAACCTTCTGGTGCTGGCGCTGGGCGCCCTGCTCGCCAGCTGCGACAGCGGCGGCGGGAGCGCGGGGGACGCGCCTGTCACCAAGGGCGTGGAGCGCCGCTCCGCCGGCAAGATGGCGCCGGACGTCGAGCTGCGCGACGCCGACGACCAGCCGGCGATCCTTGCGGACGCGCGCGGCAAGCCGCTGCTGGTCAACCTGTGGGCGAGCTGGTGCGCGCCCTGCGTCAAGGAACTGCCGACGCTCGAGGCGCTGAGCCGCAGGCCCGGTGCGCCGCGGGTGATTGCCGTGTCCCAGGACATGGCGCCCCGCGCGTCGGTCGATGCCTTCACCGAGCGGCTGAAGCTGGACGAGCTGGAGACCTGGCACGACCCCAAGATGGCACTGTCCGGCGCGCTCGACGCGCAGGTCCTGCCGGTCACCATCCTCTATGACGCCGGGGGGCGCGAGCTGTGGCGATACGTCGGCGACCTCGACTGGAACGGCCCGGAAGCGGCCCGGCTCCTCGCCGAGGCGCGCGCGCCGCAGGGCTAGTCGCGGAGCAGCTCGTTGATGCTGGTCTTCGACCGCGTACGCTCGTCGACCCGCTTGACGATCACCGCGCAGGCGAGCCCCGGGCCGCTATCCTTGGCCGGCAGCACGCCCGGGACGACCACCGAATAAGCGGGCACGCGGCCGTACATCACCTCGCCGCTCGCGCGGTCGACGATCTTGGTCGAGGCGCCGAGGAACACCCCCATCGACAGCACCGCGCCCTGCTCGACGATCACGCCCTCCGCGACCTCGGAGCGGGCGCCGACGAAGCAATCGTCCTCGATGATCACCGGCCCGGCCTGAAGCGGCTCGAGCACGCCGCCGATCCCGGCGCCGCCCGAAATATGCACGTTGCGGCCGATCTGGGCGCAGCTGCCGATTGTCGCCCAGGTGTCGACCATCGTTCCCTCGCCGACTCGCGCGCCGATGTTGACGAAGCTCGGCATCAGCACCGCGCCGGGGGCGATGAAGGCGCCGCGCCGGACAATCGCGCCCGGAACGGCGCGGAACGCCGCCGCTTCGAACTGCCTTTCGCTCCAGCCCGCGAATTTCGACGGCACCTTGTCCCACCAGTGCGCCCCGCCCGGCGCACCGCCGATCATCTCCATCGGGTTCAGCCGAAACGACAGCAGCACGGCCTTCTTGAGCCACTGGTGCACGCGCCATTCGCCGCCGGACTTCTCGGCGATGCGCGCCTCGCCGCTGTCGAGCGCCGCAAGCGCCGCATCGACCGCTCTGCGCACCTCGCCGCGAGTCGAAGGGCCGAGCGCGTCCCGCTCTTCCCAGGCGGAGTCGATGGTGGCTTGCAGCGCGTCGTTCATTCTTGCTCCTCGAGGATGGTTTCGAGCCATTCGCCGACGTCGCCGATGCGCTCGTCGATGAAAGCCTCGTCGGCGCCGTGATTGCCGCGTTCCGAGCCGTTGTCGACCCACACGGTGGTCATGCCAAGCGCCTTGGCGGGCTTGAGGTTCTGCGCCATGTCCTCGACCAGCACGGCATGTCTGGGATCGATGCCGAAGCGCTCGCACAGCAATTGGTAGCCGTGGGGATCGGGCTTGGGCCGAAGCTCGGACGCGTGGATGTCGTGAAGCTCGTGGAACTGCTCGTGCACGCCGATCGCCTCGAGCACGCGACGGGCATAAGGCGCATCGCCGTTGGTGAAGATGAACTTGCGCCCGGGCAGACGGCGGAGCCCGCGGGCCAGCCGTTCGTCGCGCTGGACCCGGTCGAGCGTGATGGCGTGGACGTCGTCCAGGAAGTGGTGCGGGTCGATCTGGTGCTCGGCCATCAGGCCGGCAAGGGTGGTGCCGTGGGCGTGGAAATGCGCCTTCTGCACCCGCCGCGCCTCCTCCGGCCCGCAGTCGAGCAGCCGCTGGATGTAAGCGCCCATGCGCTCGTCGATCAGCGAGAACAGCCCCGTCGAAGCCGGGTAAAGGCAATTGTCGAGGTCAAAGATCCAGTCGCGAACATGGGCGAAGCGGGGGTTCATTGACGCCGCCGCCTAGCCCTCTTTTCATCTTCAGCAAATTGAAAGCATTCGTTCACCATAAGGCTTTATGGGAAATCCCCTGTTTTCAGGGGCTTGTGGAGGCGGGGATCATGACCAGGCATTTTGCGGCAACGACCTCGGCCATTGCACTGGCG
>DATLFV010000129.1:0-4122 GCA_035540875.1 Sphingomicrobium sp.
GCGCCGCGCCTGGTCGAATTGTTCGGGGTGGAGGTCGAGGCCGAGCTCGACGGGGCGATGCTCTACATCGTCAACACCGACGCGCCCGGCTTCATCGGCAAGCTCGGCACGGCACTGGGGGAGGCGGGGATCAACATCGCCACCTTCAACCTCGGCCGCCGCAAGGCGCGCGGCGACGCCGCGGCGCTGGTGGCGGTCGACGGCGAGGTGCCGCCGGCGGTGGTCGCGACGCTGTCGACGCTGGAAGGTGTCCGCAAGGTGGTGCCGCTGCGGTTCTAGTGCCCCGGCAAAGGTTGAGCGCTAGAGGCTGCTTTCGACCCATTGCGGACATCGGGGTAGCTGTTAGCACCGTTCGAATGACACGCGAGGAAGCCGTCCAGTCACTGATGCGGTTCGACCAGCCGATTGAGACGCTTCGGGCGAGCTTGCGCGACTTTCCGTTTGACTGGGACGACAAGCCCCTTGGAATACTCAGGCGCGCGCACGTCGTAAGTGTGCTCAGACGGTGGCGGCTGGGAGAGCTTAGCGACCGTGAAGTAGAAGACTGGGCAGATTTGGTGGAGCTTCGCGAAGACTTAGAGCACGACCCAGACGACGAAGCGGTGGCTACAGCGGTCTTCGTATTGGCAAATCCTGAGCTCGAAGGCCCTTTAAGCGAGCAAGGGCCGATAGTGCTCAAGTCGCTTATGACCTAGCTTCGCTTTCCACCTGTTGCAGACTTGAGGGCTAATGTCTGCTTTCGACCCATTGCGGACATTAGGTTTGGGGGCGGCTGGGCCACGAACCAGCCTCGACAGCAGCGACCACTTCCCCAACCGTAACCGGAACCATGCTGTCATGCGGTCCCCATCGCCGCATCGCCCAGAGCCAGGCCGCGAGCAAAGCCACGGTGATGGCCACTCCCCAGAACGTGGATAGGCCCGCCGCACTCGCCACCCCGCCGCCGATGAGGGCAGCAGGGATGATGACCAGTCCGTTCCAGCACGAAAATCCCTCCGGGCCAAAGTGCTCGCTCCAATGTTCGTGGAGGTGAGTTAGGTCTGTCCCGAACCGCTCGTGCACGCTGTTGAAGAAATCAACGGCATCATCACCATCCATACCAAGGTCTTGAAGCAGCCGGTCTGAAAGATGGACCCTTTCGATCGGAAGGCCTCGCTCATGAGCAAGGAGGTAAATGACTTCGGATTGATGGTCGCGGCTCACCATTGTCTATGCTCGCCCATCCCATCCCACTCTGGCAATGTCCGCTTTCCACCCAAAGCGGACATTGCGGGCGGCACGACCGTAGCCTAGCTTCCGAGTGTGAAAGCCACCAATCCGCCGCCTCATCGGAGCCTCGCGTTACCTCGGGTCCGAAGCGAGTTGCTGCTTTATCTACAAGAGCTGGAGGCCGATGACCCTCGACGGAAGTGGCAAGAAGAGCGGCAACAAGGGCTCGTCTCCGGCATAGATCAGGTGTTCCATTTCTTCTTCGACGACCATCCTTTTGACGAGGCGGACATCGGCGTCGTGTTCTTCAATCAGGATGAGCTTACAGCGGTTGAGGCAGTGAAGCGCGCCCTTGATACAGTCCTGAAAGCCATTGGGGATGCGGGTGATGACGAGTTTGTGGAGCATCCACTGTGGCAGGATGTGACAAGAGCAGCCACCATTGCGAGAAGCCAATTGTGCGCAAGGAGCTAACGTCTATTTTCCACCCAAAGGCGGCTCTAGCTTCACCCGTTTTTGACCCTCGTTCCCGCCTCCCCTAGAGCGCCAGCGGCAACCGCCAGGGGATCATCAACGTGGGCAACGTCACCGTCATCGGCGCGCAATGGGGCGACGAAGGCAAGGGCAAGATCGTCGACTGGCTGGCGAGCCGCGCCGACATGGTGGTGCGCTTCCAGGGCGGCCACAATGCCGGCCATACCCTGGTGGTCGGCGACCAGACCTACAAATTATCGCTGCTGCCGTCCGGCATTGTCCGCGGCACGCCGTCGGTGATTGGCAACGGGGTGGTGCTCGACCCCTGGGCCCTCAAGGCCGAGATCGAGCGCATCGCCGGGCAGGGCCTGGCGGTCACGCCCGAGGTGCTGCGCATCGCCGAGACCTGCCCTTTGATCCTGCCCATCCACCGCGATCTCGACGGCCTTCGCGAGGACGCGTCGGGAGCGGGCAAGATCGGCACCACCCGGCGCGGCATCGGCCCGGCCTATGAGGACAAGGTCGGCCGCCGCGCGATCCGCGTGTGCGACCTTGCCCATCTCGACCAGCTCGACCCCTTGCTCGACCGCCTGTGCGCGCACCACGACGCGCTTCGCGCCGGCTTCGGCGAGCCGCCGGTGGACCGCGAGGGGCTGCGCGCCGAGCTTGCCGGGATCGCCGATTTCGTGCTGCCGTTCGCGCGTCCGGTGTGGCGCGACCTCGACGCGGCGCTGCGCGGCGGCAAGAGGATCCTGTTCGAAGGCGCGCAGGGCGTGCTGCTCGACGTCGACCATGGCACCTATCCGTTCGTCACCTCGTCCAACACCGTCGCCGGCACCACGGGGTCGGGCAGCGGCATCGGCCCGTCGGGCGCCGGCTTCGTGCTCGGCATCGTCAAGGCCTACACCACGCGCGTCGGCTCCGGCCCCTTTCCCACCGAGCTCGACGACGCGACCGGGCAAAGGCTCGGCGAGCGCGGGCACGAGTTCGGAACCGTCACCGGCCGCCGCCGCCGCTGCGGCTGGTTCGACGCGGTGCTGGTGCGCCAGTCGGTGGCGGTCAGCGGCGTCACCGGCGCGGCATTGACCAAGCTCGACGTGCTCGACGGCTTCGACACGGTGCGGATCTGCACCGGCTACCGGATCGACGGCCAGGCGCTCGACTATCTGCCGCCGCACGCGCTCGACCAGGCGCGGGTCGAGCCGGTCTATGAGGAAATGGCCGGCTGGTCGGAATCGACCCGGGGCGCGCGCAGCTGGGCCGATCTGCCGGCGCAGGCGATCAAATATGTGCGCCGCGTCGAGGAATTGATCCGCTGCCCCGTGGCGCTGGTGAGCACCAGCCCGGAGCGCGAGGACACCATCCTCGTCCGGGATCCCTTCGCCGGCTAGTGCCGCACTTCGAAGCGGTCCGACTCGTCGGGCGCAGCCGGCGACACCTGGACCTCGTCGACGCGGGCGGACGGCGGCCCCTGGCGCACGCGTTCGACCAGCTGCTCGACCGCGGCCTCCTCACCGCTGACGTGAATGGCGACGCTGCCGTCGGGGCAGTTGCGGATCCAGCCCGAAACGCCGAGCGCTTGCGCCTGCTCGCGCGTCCAGGCGCGAAAGAACACACCCTGCACCCGGCCGGTCACTCGAACGCTGCGGCCGACGCAGGTCATCAGACCGTGGCGATGTCGGGCGCGTCCTCGGCTTTCATGCCCACGACGTGGTAGCCCGCGTCGACGTGGTGGACCTCGCCCGTCACTCCGCTGGCGAGGTCCGACAGCAGGTAGAGCCCCGCCCCGCCGACGTCCTCGATGGTGACGTTGCGCCTGAGCGGGCTGTTATATTCGTTCCACTTCATGATGTAGCGGAAGTCGCCGATGCCGCTCGCCGCCAGGGTCTTGATCGGCCCGGCCGACACGGCGTTGACGCGAATGCCCTCGGGGCCGAGGTCCATCGCCAGATATTTGACCGATGTCTCGAGCGCCGCCTTGGCGACCCCCATGACATTGTAGTGCGGGATCACCTTTTCCGCGCCGTAATAGGTCAGCGTGATCATCGATCCGCCCGGCTTCATCAGCGCGCGGGCACGCTGCGCGGCGGCGATGAAGCTGTAGACCGAGATGTTCATGGTCATCAGGAAATTGTCGAGGCTGGTGTCGACGAACTTTCCCCTGAGCTCGTTCTTGTCGGAAAAGCCGATGGCGTGGACCAGGAAGTCGAGCCCGCCCCAGCGCTCCTCGAGCTCGCCGAAGGCGGTGTCGAGCGCGCTCATCGAGCTGACGTCGCAATCGATCAGCAGGCTGGACCCGAGCTGCTCGGCAAGCGGGCGCACGCGCTTCTCTAGCGCCTCGCCCTGGTAGGAAAAGGCGAGCTCGGCACCCGCGCCGCCAAGCGCCTGGGCGATTCCCCAGGCCAGCGAGCGCTCGTTGGCGAGGCCCATGATCAGCCC
>DATLFV010000130.1:0-12720 GCA_035540875.1 Sphingomicrobium sp.
ACTGTGCCCCACCCCCTGCCCCTCCCCTGAAGGGGAGGGTAGTTATTCATAGATCGGGAAGCGGGCGCAGAGCGCTCGGACTCGGCCATTGACCTCGCGCTCGACCTCGCCGTTCGCTTCGAGCCCGTTGGCTGCGAGGCCGTCGAGCACGTCGGCGACCATGTCGGCGATGTCGCGGAAGTCGGGCTCGCCAAAGCCTCGGGTGGTGCCGGCCGGCGAGCCGACGCGGATGCCGCTGGTCTTCATCGGCGGCAGCGGGTCGAAGGGGACGCCATTCTTGTTGCAGGTGATTCCGGCGCGCTCGAGACTCTCGTCGGCGTCCTTGCCGGTGAGGCCGAGCGGGCGCAGATCGACGAGCGCGAGATGGGTGTCGGTGCCTCCGGCGACGAGGTCTGCCCCGCGCTCCTTCAAGCGGCCGGCGAGCATCTTGGCATTTGCGATGACGGCTTTGGCATAGCTCTTGAACTCAGGCTGCAGAGCCTCGCCGAAGGCGACCGCCTTGGCGGCGATGACGTGCATCAGGGGGCCGCCCTGGAGGCCGGGGAAGACGGCCGAATTGATCTTCTTGGCGATGCCCTCGTCGTCGGTCAGGACCATTCCGCCGCGCGGGCCGCGAAGCGTCTTGTGCGTGGTGGTGGTGACGACATGGGCATGGCCGAAGGGCGAGGGATGCTCGCCGGCGGCGACGAGGCCGGCGAAATGGGCCATGTCGACGAACAGCAAAGCGCCGACGCTGTCCGCGATCTGGCGGAAGTGGGCGAAATCGAGGTGCCGCGGATAGGCCGAGCCGCCGCAGATGATCATTTTCGGCATGTGCTGGTCGGCGAGCCGGGCGACCTCGTCGAAATCGACCAGATGGTCGTCCTGCCGGACGCCATATTGGATGGCGTTGAACCACTTGCCCGACTGGGCCGGCGGCGCGCCATGGGTCAGATGGCCGCCCGCGGCAAGACTCATTCCGAGGATCGTGTCGCCCGGCTTCAATAGCGCCATCATCACCGCGCCATTGGCCTGGGCTCCGGAATGCGGCTGGACGTTTGCGAAGCCGCAGCCGAACAGCTGCTTGGCGCGCTCGATCGCCAGGGTCTCGACTTGGTCCGAGGGCTCGCAGCCCTGATAGTAACGGCGGCCGGGATAGCCTTCGGCATATTTGTTGGTGAGCACCGAGCCCTGCGCCTCGAGCACGGCCCGGCTGACGATATTCTCCGAGGCGATCAGCTCGATCTGGCTTTGCTCCCTTTCGAGCTCGGCGCGGATGGCGCTGGCCACCGCAGGATCGGCATCGGCAAGGCGGCGGGTGAAGAAGTCGCGGGGCAGCTCATAGGCCGCCGTCCTGGTGAGCTCGTCGGTCGCGGATGCCATCAGTCGCTGTCCTGAAGGAGGGAAGAAAGCTGGTCGACCCGGCGCTGGTGGCGCCCGCCGGCGAAATCGGTGCCGAGGAAGGCGGCGACGCAGGCCTTGGCCATGTCGGCGCCGACGAGGCGCGCGCCGAGCGCAAGGACATTGGCGTCGTTATGTTCGCGGGCGAGGGCGGCCGAGAGCGGGTCGTCGACCCGGGCGCATCGGCAGCGCGGGTCGCGGTTGACGGCGATCGAAATGCCGATGCCCGAACCGCAGACGGCGATCCCCCGGTCCGCCTCGCAGGAGCCGACGGCGCGAGCGAGCCGAGAGCCGAACTCGGGATAATCGACGCTGTCGCCGCTGTTGGTGCCAAGGTCGACGACGTCGTGCCCCTGCTCGCCAAGCCATTGGGCGAGCTCGTCCTTGAGGGCATATCCGGCATGGTCAGCGGCAAGGGCGATGCGCATGGCCCTACCTAGCCCCGCCGAGGGCGGCGCGCCATGTCCGAAACGCAGCAAACGCAGCGACCCTACGCGCGCGCGCGCGAGTCCCCTGTCCGGAGATCGGCGGACCAAATGGCGTTTCGAAGCGGGATTCGACCAGCATTTGCCCTGCATAACGCAATCGCACTGCTGTAGGACAGCGTTTCGGTCAGTTCGCCTTGAGCGGGCCAGTCTGGAGGCGCGCGACCGACTTCCGCCTTCACCCATTGCGAACATCTAGCATACGCAACCTCATCCCGCCGCGCACGTTTCCACGTCTCTAGAACAGGGGAATCCCATGAGGCGTAACTTTATTTTCCTTTCCGCAGCGGCCCTGGCCCTGACCGGCTGCAATACGGCAAACAAGGCGGCCAATGCGGTGAGGAGCGCCGGCGAAACAGTGGCCGAAGGCGCCGCCAATGCCGCCGGAGGGGCAGTGTCGCTGGTCAACGTCAACCTGTCCAATGTTCTCAACGACCTTGCTCTCCATTTGAACATCGACCGGGCGAACATCCCCATCAATGCCCAAATTCCGATCAACATTGCCGCCAATGTCTGCGGCGTGTCGATCAACATCCTGTCGGTGTCGGGAGGCAACCAGGCCAATTGCACCGCCAATTCGACGTCGCCGGAACTGGCTCAGGCGGTTCAACAGCAACTCGCCGCCGGAGGCTCGGTCGGAGGCGGCGCCCAGACCACCGGTTCGACAACAACCGGGACCGGTACATCGACCACCACGCCCACGACGAGCGAGCAACCGCAACAGCAAGATCCGCCGCAATAGCGGCTTCGGGATGAGGAGATCAGGTTCATGCGTCTTTCAAGGCTGATGATCGCGGCGGCCGCAGCGGCCGCGCTTGGAGCGTGCCAGACCAGCGACAGCGGCGATGCGTCTGTCGGAGCCGAAGGAGCGGCTGCAACAGACGGCACCGGAAGCTCCGGAACCGGCACAGGGGGGACGACCGGCGGAACGGGCACCAGCATCCCGTCGCTGGTGACCGTCGACCTTCGGAACGTGCTCAACAATCTGTCGGTGTCATTGAACGTCGAGCAGGCCAATATCCCAGTGAACGCGCAAGTGCCGATCGACGTCGCCGCCAACGTCTGCGGCGTGTCGATCAGTGCCCTTTCCGCTTCAATCGCCAACGGGCAGGCGACGTGCACCGCGACCTCCATAAGCCCGGCCCTATCGCAGGCGGTTCAGCAGCAGATTTCCGCTGGCGGCGATGTCCAGGGTGGCAGTCAGACAATGAACTTCATGTGAGATCGGAGGCGGCGAAGCTCAGGCGGCGAGCTTCATCTCCAGCCGGTCCCAGATCTCGACCAGGGCGCCGGTGAGCTCGTCCATCATCTCGGCGCTGTGGTGCGGGCCGGGGGTGAAGCGCAACCGCTCGGTGCCGCGCGGGACGGTGGGAAAATTGATCGGCTGAACGTAGAGGCCGTATTCGGCGAGCAATATGTCGCTGATGCGCTTGGCCTTGACCGGGCAGCCGACCAGCAAGGGCACGATGTGGGTGACGCTCGGCATCAACGGCAGCCTGGCCTGTTCGAACTTGACCTTGAGCATCGCCGCGGCCTGCTGCTGCGCCTCCCGCTCGGCCGACGACGCCTTGAGGTGGCGGACACTGGCGAGCGCGCCGGCGACCAGCACCGGCGACAATGAAGTCGTGAAGATGAAGCCGGGCGCGTAGCTTCGGATGCAGTCGATGATCATCCGGTCGGCGGCGATATATCCGCCCATCACTCCGAATGCCTTGCCGAGCGTGCCTTCGATGATCGTCAACCGGTCGGCGAGGTTCTCGCGCTCGGATATGCCGCCGCCGTGGGCGCCGTACATGCCGACGGCATGGACCTCGTCGAGATAGGTGAGGGCGCCGTATCGGTCGGCAAGGTCGCAGATTTCGGCGATCGGAGCGACGTCGCCGTCCATCGAATAGACGCTTTCGAACGCGATCAGCTTGGGCGTTTCGGGATCGGCCTCGGCAAGCAATTGCTCGAGATGCTCGAGGTCGTTGTGGCGGAAGACGCGCTTCTCGCAGCCCGAACTCTTGATGCCGGCGATCATCGAGGCGTGATTGAGCGAGTCGGAGAAGATGATGCAGCCGGGAAGCAGCTTGCCGATGGTCGACAGCGCCGCCTCGTTCGAGACATAGCCCGAAGTGAAGAGGAGTGCGGCCTGTTTGCCGTGGAGCGAGGCCAGCTCGGCCTCGAGCTCGACATGATAATGGGTGTTGCCGCCGATGTTGCGGGTGCCGCCCGAGCCGGCGCCGACCTCGTGCAGCGCTGTTTCCATCGCTTCGACCACCGCCGGGTGCTGGCCCATGGCGAGATAGTCGTTCGAGCACCAGACGGTGATCGGCTTCGGGCCATTATGGCCGGCGAAACATTGCGCGTTCGGGTAGCTGCCTTTCGAGCGCAGGATGTCGATGAAGACGCGGTAGCGCCCTTCCTCGTGCAGCCGATCGATCGCCGCTCTGAAGATGCTGTCGTAGTCCATTGCCCTCGAGCTGCCAATTAACCCCGAGGGCGGCGGAATGCCATTGCGAACGACTCGCAATTAGAGCGATCGAATCTCGCCGATGCCATATTGGGCGAGGCTACCGAGCAGCGGCGCCCGCGCTTCCCGGGTGAAGACCATGATTCCAGGGGGCGGCTCCCCAGGCCAGGCCTGGTCGCGAGTGAGGAAAGCGATCCGACGGGCAATGCCGGCGCCGCCGTCGACCCAGCCGAGGCCGGGAAAGGCCTGGTCGAGCTCGTTGGCGAGCAAGGGGAAGTGGGTGCAGGCGAGCACCACCACGTCCATCTCGCCGCCTCGGGCGTGCGCGAACATCGGCGCTGCAGCAGCGGCGACCGCCTCGACGCTTACCGGCTCACCGGCGAGCCTCGCCTCGGCGAGGTCGACCAGCTCGGCCGATCCGTGGCGGACGATCGCGCAGTCGGCGGCGAACTGGGCGGCGAGACTGTCGACATAGGGCTGGCGAACCGTCGCCTCGGTGCCGAGCACGCCGATCACCCGGCTCTTCGACATCTCCGCGGCCGGCTTGATCGCGGGCACGGTGCCGACGACCGGCAGGTCGAGCGCGGATCGGACATGGTCGAGGGCGATGGTCGAGGCGGTGTTGCAGGCGATCACCGCGAGGCGCGGGCGGAAGCGCTCGACCAGCCGCCCGAGAAGCGCGGGCACGCGGCTGGCGATTTCGGCTTCACTGCGCGTGCCGTACGGAAAGGCGGCATTGTCGGCGACATAGAGGATCGGCGCGTTGGGCAGCAAGGCGCGCGTCGGACCGAGCACCGACAGCCCGCCGACTCCGGAATCGAGGAAGAGCAGGGGGGCCGAGGGGTTCATCGTGCCCCTCTGGCGCGCCGGCAAAGCGGCGGCAAGGTTGCATGGGCGAATCGATTTGCTACCACTCGCCAATGCTGACCGCCGACATGCTCCTCGCGCTGCTGCTCGGCTATCTGCTCGGCTCGATCCCCTTCGGTCTTTTGCTGACGCGAATGACTGGCAGGGGCGACGTTCGGGCAATCGGTTCGGGCAATATCGGCGCGACCAACGTCCTAAGGACCGGGAGCAAGGGGCTCGCGGCGGCGACTCTGGCCCTCGACTGCCTGAAGGCAACCGCGGCCATCCTGCTGGCTCGCGCGCTGTTCATGGATGGGGAGCGCTTCGCCGCCGCCGGGGCGATGATCGGCCATCTCTACCCCGTCTGGCTCAGCTTCCGCGGCGGGAAGGGCGTCGCGACTCTGCTCGGAGTGCTGATCCCGCTGCTGCCGATGGCGGCGATCCTCTACGCCATTGTCTGGCTCGGGCTATTGTTCATCGTTCGGATTTCCTCGGTCGCCGGCATCGCGGCGGCCGTCAGCGCTCCGGTCAGCGCTGCACTGCTGGGCGCCGACGCGCTCTTCCCGATGCTGCTCGGTTTCGCGCTTCTGGTCATCTGGAAGCATCGTGCCAACCTCGCTCGCCTCAAGGCGGGCACCGAGCCGCGAGTCGGGAGAAACAATGCACGATGACCTGATCGATCGCCTTAGGCTGGTCCGTTCCCCGGGCATTGGGCCGATCACCTATCGCCAACTGATCGCCCGCTTCGGAAGCGCGGCGGCTGCGCTTGCCGCGGTGCCGGACCTGGCGAGGCGGGGCGGCGGCCGCTCGCCGGCGCTGCGCACCCGCGACGACGCCGAGCGGGAGATGGCGAGGGTCGCGAAGCTCGGCGCCCGCTACCTCGCGCTGGGGCAGGGACTGTACCCGCGGCTTCTCGCCGAGCTCGACGACGCGCCGCCCTTGCTCATCGCCAAGGGCGATCTCAAATTGCTCGATCGGCAAGCGGTGGCGATCGTCGGCGCCCGCAACGCGTCGGCCGCGGCCTGCCGCTTCGCCCGGCACTTGGCGCATGACCTGGGTCAGCAGGGAGCGGCAGTGGTCTCCGGCCTTGCCCGCGGGATCGACAGCGCCGCCCATGACGGAGCGCTCGAGACCGGAACCATCGCCGTCGTCGCCGGCGGAGTGGACGTCTTCTATCCGCCCGAAAATGAGGAGCGGCAGAGGGCGCTGGGCGAACGCGGGCTGGTCCTTGCCGAGATGCCGCCGGGCACGGAGCCCCGGTCGCGTCATTTTCCCTATCGCAACCGCATCATCGCCGGAATGAGCCTCGGCACCGTGGTCGTCGAAGCGGCGCCGCGCTCGGGCTCGCTGATCACCGCCCGGCTTGCGGCCGAAGCCGGCCGCGAGGTGATGGCGGTGCCGGGCTCGCCGCTCGACCCGCGCGCGCAAGGCTGCAACCAGCTGATCCGCGACGGCGCGACGCTCGTCCAGAACGCGGCGGAAGTCATGGAGGCGCTTCGCCCGCTCGAGCCGCGAGTCGCCTCGGCGCCGTCGGAATACCGGCCGGCCGAGCCAGTGGCGGACAATGGCGACAGCGCCATCGGCCAAATCGAGGAACTGCTTGGCCCGTCGCCCGTCCCGGTCGATGACATCATCCGGCTGTCGGGAGCGGCGAGCGGAGCGGTGCAAATGGCGCTGCTCGAGCTCGACCTCGCCGGCCGGCTCGACCGTCACGCTGGCGGCAAGGTCAGCCTTCGCCCAGCAGAGTGAGCTCCTTTTCCACGTTGCGGCGCGCCTTGCTTTCAAGCCGGGCGTGAAATTCGGCGTCAGGATAGATCGGGTCGGCGGCGAGAATACGCTTGAGAACCTCGGAGCGCCCCGATTGCCACATCGCATCGGGGACATGAGCATATTCGCGGCGCACGCCCTGTGTATAGGCCCGGTAGCTTTCGGGGTCGGCGCCGAGGATGGCGAGGTCGATCGAGACGATCAGCCCGCCGATGCGGTCGCCTTGGTCGGCGCGGTGGCTTTTGGTGAGGCTGATCAGGCGCGCAACCTCGGCCGCGTCCGATTGCGGAACCCGGCAGGAAAGCAGCTCGCGAAGGGCGAGATCGGCGCTGCGCTGCTCATTGTCGCGTCGGCCCGGCTCATAGACGGCGTCGTGCCACAGGATTGCCCAGCGGAGCAGCCGCCGCTCCCGCTCGCCAAGGTCCCGGACCCCGTCCAGCTCGGCGAGGCAAGCGTCGAGGTGGTGCTGGTCGTGATAATGACGGCCCGGCTCGGCATAGGCCGCGCGGGCACGAAGCTCCGCTTCGACGAGGCAGGCGTTGTAGCTTGGCTCGGACATCCGCCGGCAGTAACGCCCAAAGCGCTTGGGCGGTCCGAAGTGGAGTTGCCGCTTGACGAGTGGAATCCGGCCCCGCCACCATCGCGCGTACACACGTACAGGAATGTAAAATCTTGAAACTCGTCGTTGTCGAATCGCCGGCCAAGGCGAAAACCATCGAGAAATATCTGGGCAGCGGCCACCGCGTGCTGGCGAGCTTCGGCCATGTGCGCGACCTGCCGCCCAAGGACGGCTCGGTCGATCCCGAGGACGGGTTCGCCATGCAGTGGGAGACCTATCCCGACAAGGCGCGCCAGCTCAAAGCCATCGCCGACGAGGCGAGGAACGCCGACACCTTGATCCTGGCCACCGACCCGGACCGCGAGGGCGAGGCGATCAGCTGGCACGTCCAGGAGGTTCTTCGCAAGCGCAAGGTGCTTCCCTCCAAGGTCGAGCGGGTGACGTTCAACGCCATCACGCCCAGCGCCGTCGGCGAAGCGATGAAGCGGCCGCGCGAGCTCGACGACGACCTGATCGACGCCTACCGGGCGCGTCGGGCGCTCGACTATCTGGTCGGCTTCACCTTGTCGCCGATCCTGTGGCGCAAGCTCCCGGGAGCCAAATCGGCGGGCCGGGTGCAATCGGTAGCGCTGCGCCTGATCGTCGACCGCGAGCGCGAGATCGAGCTGTTCCGGGCCAAGGAATATTGGCAGATCGCCGCGACATTCGAGGCCGGCGGCCAGTCCTTCAAGGCGCGGCTGGTCAATCTCGACGGCAAGAAGCTCGACCGGCTGTCGATCGGCAACAAGAGCGAGGCCGATGCCGCCAAAGGCGTGGTCGAGGCCGGGCGCTTCACCGTCTCGTCGGTCGAGACCAAGCCGTTTTCCAAAAACCCGCCGCCGCCGTTCACCACGTCGACGCTGCAGCAGGAAGCGGCGCGCAAGCTCGGCTTTTCTGCAAGCCACACCATGCGGGTGGCGCAAGGCCTCTATGAGCAGGGGCTGATCACCTACATGCGGACCGACGGCGTCGACATTGCCGAGGAAGCGATCAGCGACGCCCGCCGGGCCATCGCCAACCGCTACGATTCCGGTTTCGTCCCCGACAAGCCCCGCCGTTACACCAGCAAGATCAAGAATGCGCAGGAAGCGCACGAGGCGATCCGGCCGACGGACTTCGCTCAGTCCCGCGCCGGAAGCGGCGACCATGAGCGGCTGTACGAGCTGGTCTACAACCGGGCCCTCGCCAGCCAGATGGCCTCGGCGCGGCTCGAGCGGACGACCGTCGAGCTGAGCGACGGAACCGGACGGGCGGTGCTCCGCGCCAGCGGCCAGGTGGTGCTCTTCCCCGGCTTCCTCGCGCTCTACGAGGAGGGCCGCGACGAAAAGGCCGACGAGGAGGATGGCGCGCGCATGCCGCTGCTGCGCGAAGGCGACGCTCCCGCCAAGACCGGCGTGGAGGCGAGCCAGCATTTCACCCAGCCGCCGCCGCGCTATTCGGAGGCGAGCCTGGTCAAGCGGCTCGAAGAACTCGGAATCGGTCGCCCGTCGACCTATGCGGCGACCCTGCAGACGCTCAAGGACCGCGAATATGTGCGGCTCGACAAGGGCCGCTTCGTGCCCGAGGAGAGCGGGCGACTGGTCACCGCCTTCCTCGAGCGCTTTTTCGAGCGCTATGTCAGCTACGATTACACCGCCGAGCTCGAGGAGGAGCTCGACGACGTCTCCGGCGGTCGGCTCGACTGGCAGAAATTGCTCGAGGCTTTCTGGCGCGACTTCAAGCCCAAGGCCGGCGAGGTGATGGAGCAGAAGCCTTCCGACGTCACCGCGGCGATCGACGAATTTCTCGAGCCCTGGCTCTATCCCCCGCGGGACGACGGCAGCGACCCGCGCATCTGCCCCAATTGCGGCCTCGGCCGGCTCGGTTTGCGCGCAGGCCGCTTCGGCGCCTTCGTCGCCTGCTCCAACTATCCCGAATGCCGCTACACGCGGAAGTTCGGCCAGGGCGAGGCGGAAGCGGAAAGCGACGGCCCGATGGAGCTCGGCGACGGGATTTTTCTCAAGAGCGGGCGCTTCGGCCCTTATGTCGAGCGCGGCGAGGGCAAGGACGCTCGGCGCGCCTCGGTCCCCAAGGACGTGCCGGTCGTCGATGTCGATGCGGCCATGGCCGAAAAGCTGCTGTCGCTGCCCAGGGAGATCGGGCCGCACCCGGAGACCGGCAAGCCGATTACCGCGTCGATCGGCCGCTACGGGCCGTACCTCGCCCATGACGGCAAATATGCCCGCCTCGGATCGACCGCCGAGGTGTTCGAGACGGGGATGAACGCGGCCGTGGCCAAGCTTGCCGACGCCGCGGCGGGCGGCGGGCGGCAGCGGGGGGGCGCCTCGCGCGAGCCGATCGCGACGCTCGGCGCTCACCCCGGCAGCGGGAAGGAAATCAAGGTCATGGCGGGACGCTACGGCCCCTATGTCACCGACGGCGCCACCCATGCGACCATTCCCAAGGACATTGAGCCGAAGAGCGTGACGCTCGGGCAGGCGGCCGAGTGGATCGAGGCCAAGGCTGCCAAGGGGCCGGCCAAGAAAGGCGGCCGAAAGAAGCCGGCGAGGAGCAAGAAGAAGTGATTGCGATCCAGCTCAAGCGCCTGCCGCATGGGCATGGCCTTCCGCTTCCGGTCTATGCGACCGCCCATGCCGCCGGGCTCGACGTGGTCGCCGCCGAGAATCTGATGCTCGATCCGGGCCAGCGCTGCGCGGTGGCGACCGGCTTCGCCATCGCCATTCCGCACGGCTACGAGGTGCAGGTGCGGCCGCGCTCCGGCCTTGCGCTCAAGCACGGCATCACCTGCCTCAACACGCCTGGAACCATCGACAGCGACTATCGCGGCGAAGTGAAGGTGGTCCTCGCCAATCTCGGCAGCGAGCCGTTCGAGGTTCGCCGCGGCGAGCGGATCGCTCAATTGGTGCCGGCACCGGTGCTGCAGGCCGATTTCACGGAGGTCGCGGAGCTGGAGGAGACCGAGCGCGGAGCCGGCGGCTTCGGCTCGACGGGGCAGTGAGCGAGCTTAGCGACGCCGAGCTCGAACGCTACGCGCGGCATATCGTCCTGCGCGAGGTCGGCGGGGTCGGCCAGAAGCGATTGAAGTCGGCGCGGGTCGCCATCGTCGGCGCCGGCGGGATCGGCAGCGCGGCGATCCCGGCGCTGGCCGGGGCAGGGGTGGGGAAGCTCGCCATCATCGACGACGGCGAGGTCGACCTGACCAATCTTCATCGCCAGCCCCTGTTCGCGGAAGGCGACGTCGGATCGCCGAAGGCCGATCGCGCGGCCGAATTCGTCAGGCGGCTGAATCGGCATGTCGCCACGCAAGCCATCGGCGAGCGGATTGAAACCGACAATGCCGACCGCCTGCTTGCCGGTCACGACATCGTCCTCGACGGCAGCGACAATTTCGCCACCCGGCTTGCGGTCAGCAACGCCTGCGTGAGTCTCGCCATTCCGTTGGTTTCGGCGGCCGCGGTGATGTTCCAGGGGCAGGTCGGCCTGTTCCGGGGCGGCCCCTGCTACCGCTGCTGGGTCGGCGACGCGTTCGACGCCGACGATTGCGACACCTGCGCCGAGCAGGGGGTGCTGGGGGCGCTGACGGCTACGGTCGGCAGCTTCGCCGCGCTGATGGCGATCCGGGCGATTGTCGGAGTCGGCGGCGAGGTGGCCGGCGCGGTCCATCTGTTCGACGGCATCAAGCTGAGCTGGAGAGAGATTCGCGTCCCCGCCGATCCCGACTGCCGCGCCTGCGGCTAGGCCAGCGCCGCGGCGATCCGTTCGACCAGCAAACGAGCCACCTCTTCCTTGTCGGCTTCGGGCCAGTCCTCGACCTCTTGCCCGGTGACGAGATGAACCTGGTTGCGCTCGCCGCCCATCACGCCCGTCGTCACGTCGTTGGCGACCATCCAGTCGGCGCCCTTGGCCGCCCGCTTGGCGACCGCATAATCGACGATCCTGTCGGTTTCGGCGGCAAAGCCGACCAGCAGCCGCGGCCTTAGCTTATGCCGGGCAAGCTCGGCGAGGATGTCGCGGGTCGGGAGGAATTCGAGCTTCGGCGGGCCGTCGCTTTTCTTGAGCTTCGAGCTGGCCGAGTCGACCCGCCAGTCGGCGACCGCCGCAACAAGCACTGCCGCGTCGCACGGAAGCGAGTCCATCACCGCCTCGGCCATCTGCTCGGCGGTCTCGACGTCGATCCGGTCTGCGCCGGACGGCGTGTCGAGCGCGACCGGGCCGGCGACCAAGGTCACTTTCGCGCCCGCTTCGGCGGCGGCGGCGGCGATGGCGAAGCCTTGTCGCCCCGACGAGCGGTTGGCGATCACCCGCACCGGGTCGATTGGCTCGTGGGTCGGCCCGGCGGTGACGAGGATGTGCTTGCCGTGAAGAATATCCTCCCCTGCATTTGCAGGGGAGGGGGACCGCACGAAGTGCGGTGGAGGGGTCCGTGCCACTTAAGAAGGCCCCTCCACCAGCCGCGCTGGTCCCCCTCCCCCGGAAATCCGGGGGGGGAGATTATTGGCCGCGAGCCACTCGACGATCGCCGACGGCTCGGGAAGGCGGCCGGGGCCATATTCGCCGCACGCCATCTCGCCTTCGTCGGGCTCGATCACTTGCACGCCATCGGACCTCAGCTGCGCGACGTTGCGCGCCGTCGCCGGGTGCTGCCACATGCGCACGTTCATCGCCGGGGCGACGACCACCGGCTTGTCGGTGGCGAGAAGCAAG
Organism: Sphingomicrobium sp.; assembly: GCA_035540875.1. Classification (GTDB taxonomy): domain Bacteria; phylum Pseudomonadota; class Alphaproteobacteria; order Sphingomonadales; family Sphingomonadaceae; genus Sphingomicrobium. Next base: position 12,236 of record DATLFV010000130.1, read on the forward strand.
GTGGTCGCAAGGTCGTCGGCGATTCCCGCCGCCATCTTGGCGAGGAGGTCGGCCGTCGCCGGGCAAACCAGAAGCACGTCCGCGGCCCGGCTGAGCTGGATATGGCCGATCTCGATCTCGTCCTTGAGCTCCCACAAGGACGAATAGACCGGGCTTTCGGCCAGCGTTCCAAGGCTCATCGGGGTGACGAAATGCTCGCCGCTTTTGGTCAGCACCGGCGTCACCTGGTGGCCGGCCTTTTTCAGAAGCCGCACCAGCTCGAGCGACTTGTAGGCGGCAATCCCCCCGCCGACGATGAGCAGCACCCGCGCCATGCGTTCAGCCTAGCACAAAGACCGCGGCGGCGCCCGCAGCGGCTGACAGCATGGCCACCAGTCCCAATCGCCACCAACCGCCACGCTCTCTGATTTCGATTGCAGGTAGGGGCGGTGGTGGCGGGGCGGCTCCGAACGGCGGATAATATTGGTCCATCCGGTGGATCAGCT
>DATLFV010000131.1:0-2927 GCA_035540875.1 Sphingomicrobium sp.
GGCGGTGCCGAGGGTGCCGCAGGCTGGGCGGCGGCTGCAGTGCTGGCAAGGGCAGCGAGACCGAGAACAAGCAATGTGCGCATGGCAACTCCCACAGACCGTCACTCCGGCCCTGAGCCCGGGTCTGCCCGCCTTCTGCACCAAAGAAAAGGCGGATCCCGGCTCAAGGCCGGGATGACGCCTAGCCGTCCAGCTTCGCGCGCAGCCGCTGGTTGACGATCTGCGGATTGGCCTTGCCGGCCATGGCCTTCATCGTCTGCCCGACGAAGAAGCCGAACAGGGCCTGCTTCCCCGCCTTGTACTGGTCGACCTTGTCGGCGTTGGCGGCGAGGATCTCGTCGATGCGCGCGTCGATCTCGCCGGTGTCGCTGGTCTGCTTCAGCCCGCGCTCCTCGACGATCGTCCCCGCCGCCTGGCCGGTTTCGAGCATGATCTCGAACACCTGCTTGGCGAGGCTGCCGGAGATGGTGCCGTCGGCGACAAGCTTCAGCAGCTCGGCGGCCTGGGGTGGCGTCACCGGGCTGTCCTCGATCGCGCGGCCGAGGCGGTTCAGGGCGCCGAACAGCTCGGCGACGACCCAGTTGGCGGCCTGTTTGGGCTCGGCCCCGGCGTCGAGCAACTGGTCGAACCAGCGCGCCGTCTCGACCTCGGCGGTGAGCACGCTCGCGTTGTAGGGCGTGATGCCAAGCCCTTCGTAGCGCTTGCGCTTGGCGTCCGGCAGCTCGGGAAGACTGGCGCGGCATTCGTCGAGAAACGCCTCGTCGAGCTCGAGCGGCAGCAGGTCCGGATCGGGGAAGTAGCGGTAATCGTGCGCGTCTTCCTTGGAGCGCAGCGGCCGGGTGACGCCTTTGTCGGGATCGAACAGGCGAGTCTCCTGAACGACGGTCCCGCCGCCCTCGATCAGCTCGACCTGCCGGCGCGCCTCATGCTCGATCGTCTGCATGACGAAACGCACGCTGTTGACGTTCTTGGTCTCGGTGCGGGTGCCGAACTCCTGGCCAGGCTTCCTGACGCTGACGTTGACGTCGGCGCGCATCGAGCCTTCTTCCATATTGCCGTCGCACGATCCGACGTAGCGCAGGATCGCGCGCAGCTTGCGCAGGTAAGCGCCGGCTTCCGCGGGCGATCGCATGTCGGGCCGCGACACGATCTCCATCAGGGCGACGCCGCAGCGATTGAGGTCGACGTAGCTCATCGTCGGGTGCTGGTCGTGCATCAGCTTGCCCGCGTCCTGCTCGACGTGGATGCGTTCGATGCCGATGCGCTTGGCGCTGCTCTCGTCCTTTTCGTCGAGCAGCACCTCGACCGCGCCCTCGCCGACCAGAGGATGGTACAGCTGGCTGATCTGGTAACCCTGCGGCAGGTCCGCGTAGAAATAATTCTTGCGGTCGAAGCGGCTCCAGCGGTTGATCACCGCGTCGAGCGCCATGCCGGTGCGCACCGCCTGGCGGATGCACTCGCGGTTGGGAACCGGCAGCATCCCGGGCATGGCCGCGTCGACCAGCGACACCTGAGTGTTCGGCTCGGCCCCGAACGCGGTCGCGGCGCCGGAGAACAATTTGGCGCTGGAGGTGACCTGGGCGTGGACCTCGAGGCCGATGACGACCTCCCATTCGCCGCTATCGCCCTTGATGCGGAAAGGCGCGGTTGCGTCAGCCATTACCACCACCTCTCAGGCTTTGCCGTGAACCCGGCGCGCTCCTCGATCGCCAGGCCGGCGTTGAGCACGCCTTGCTCGTCCAGCTCGCGGCCGATCAGGTGCAGGCCGAGCGGCAGACCCTGGCCGTCGAGCCCGCCCGGCACCGACATTGCCGGTAGACCGGCAAGGCTGGCGGGCACGGCGAACACGTCGTTGAGATACATGGCGATCGGGTCGGCGCTCTTCTCGCCGAGCGCGAACGCGGCCGACGGGGCAGTCGGGGTGAGGATGATGTCGCACTGCTCGAAGGCGTTGCGGAAATCCTGCTTGATCAGGCTGCGCACCCGCTGCGCCTTGGTGAAATATGCGTCGTAGAAGCCGGCGGACAGCACATAGGTGCCGATCATGATCCGGCGCTTGACCTCGGCGCCGAAGCCCGCCGCGCGGGTCGCCGCATACATGCCGTCGAGGCCGCCCTGCCCGGCTTCGCGCAGGCCGTAGCGGACGCCGTCGTAGCGGGCGAGGTTGGACGAGGCCTCGGCCGGCGCGATGATGTAATAGGTCGGAAGCGCATATCTGGTGTGCGGCAGGCTGATCTCGACAATCTCCGCGCCGGCGTCGCGAAGCCATTCCACGCCCTTGTCCCACAAGGCGTCGATCTCGGCGGGCACGCCGTCGATTCGATATTCCCGAGGGATGCCGACGCGCTTGCCCTTGAGGTCGCTCGACAGGTTCGCTTCCCACTTGGGCACCGGAAGGTCGAGCGACGTCGAATCCTTCGGATCGAAACCCGCCATCGCCTCGAGCAGGATGGCGCAGTCGCGCACGTCGCGCGCCATCGGCCCGGCCTGGTCGAGCGAGCTTGCGAAGGCGACGATCCCCCAGCGCGAGCATCGGCCGTAGGTCGGCTTGATGCCGCAGATGCCGGTGAAGGCCGCCGGCTGGCGGATCGAGCCGCCGGTGTCGGTGCCGGTGACGCCCGGCGCGATCCCGGCCGCGACCGCCGCCGCCGAGCCGCCCGAGCTGCCGCCCGGCGTCAGCGCGGCATTGCCGCCGTCGCTGCGCTTCCAGGGGCTGATCACCGGCCCGTAGGCGCTGGTCTCGTTCGACGAGCCCATTGCGAACTCGTCCATGTTCAATTTGCCGAGCATGCCGGCGCCGGCGCGCTTGAGGTTGGCGCTGACCGTGCTCTCGTAAGGCGGCCGGAAGCCGGAAAGGATCCGGCTGCCGGAGGTGGTGTCGACTCCCTGGGTGGCGAACAGATCCTTGATCCCAAGCGGAATCCCGG
>DATLFV010000132.1:0-34111 GCA_035540875.1 Sphingomicrobium sp.
AGGCGAGGTGATGCAGGAGTCGATCCAGGCGGCAATGAGCTTCGTCAAGGCGCGTGCACCGGCATTCGGCGTCAAGCCATCGATCTTCGCGCGCAAGGACATTCACGTCCACTTGCCCGAAGGCGCGGTGCCCAAGGACGGCCCGTCGGCCGGCGTCGGAATGGTCCTGGCGATGATCTCGACGCTGACTGGCATTCCGGTGCGCCGCGACGTCGCCATGACCGGCGAAGTGACGCTGCGCGGCCGGGTGCTGCCGATTGGCGGTCTGAAGGAGAAGCTGCTTGCGGCGCTTCGCGGCGGCATCCGCACCGTGCTGATTCCGGCCGAGAACGAGAAGGACCTGGCCGAGATCCCCCTCGGGGTGAAGGAGAGCCTGGAGATCATTCCCGTCAGCCATGTCGACGAGGTTCTCGCGCAGGCCCTCACCGAGCCGATGCGGCCGATCGAATGGACCGACGCGGACGAACATGCCGCCGAGCCGCCAGCTCAGCCGCACGGGTCCGAAACCGGGACAGCCGTTCGCCACTAGGCTTTGACTCGCGCGCCGGTTCTTGCCTTAAGCGAATGCTGAAGCGGCGCGCGAGTCTGGCTGGTGCCGCGCCGGGAGACGCTCGTAGATGAACAAGCAGGAACTGATCGGCCACGTCGCCGATCGCGCCGGTCTCAGCCGCAACGACGCAGTGCGCGCGGTTGAAACCATGCTCGAGGTGATCACCTCGGCGCTCAAGCGCGGTGACGAAGTCCGGCTGGTCGGCTTCGGCAATTTCTCGGTTACGCGCCGCAAGGCCTCAACCGGGCGCAACCCGCGGACTGGCGAGCCGATGCAGATCAAGGCCAGCGCTCAACCGAAGTTCCGCCCAGGCAAGTCGCTCAAGGACGCCGTCCAATAGGGCTGCGCGACTGCGGCCAATCGGCGGCTGGACAGGCAGCTTTCGTCACCCTATCTGGCGCGCTCCGGCGGGAGCGTGGGCGCGTAGCTCAGTGGTAGAGCACTGTGTTCACACCGCAGGGGTCGCAAGTTCAATCCTTGCCGCGCCCACCACCCCCGCCGCGAGACTCATCGACGATCGACGCGCCTGCAGGAGCGCGCGTCTACTGCAGGTAGGACGGCTGGAAGCTCGCGATGCGGCGCAGCTCGGCCCAATCGCGGAACTCGATCTCACGACCGTTCCGCCCGATCAGTCCTTGACGTTCAAGGTCGGCGAACACGCGGTTGACATTGACCGAGGTCTGGCCCGTGATTTCGGCGATCTGCTGTTGGGTGAACGGATTGTGGAGTTTGGAATTCTCGCCTTCGATTCCGCTGCGCAACGCGGTCTCGAGCAGTAGATGGGCGACCCTGGCCGTGGAGTCCCGGCGGCCACAATTGACCAGCCATTCATAGCCGATCGACTCGTTGCGCTGGATGAGTCGCCAGAAGAAGCGCTGCAGCTCCGGCTCTGCCTCGACGATCGCGTTGAAATCCTTGGCGCTGGCGACCATGATCTCGCTCTTGACCACGGCCTGCATGCCATAACCCGCGGGCCCCTCGCGCGGCAGGATGCCTTCGCCTGGAAAGCGCAGCGCAACGATCTGACGGCGGCCAGCGCCGTCGGTCTTGTATTTGCAGACCAGCCCGGAACGGACAAACATCACCTCGTCGCGCGGCGCCCCGGGCTCGCGGAAGGCCCGGCGGGGGTCAGCCTGCACGGTACGGTGGGGCATGTTCTCAAGCCGCTCCGCCAGGCGCGGCTCAAGGCCAGCAGCGATCAGAGTATCGCCCAGCGACACTCGCGCAGATCCGACGATTGAACGGCGAGTGGCCGGCATTTCACGTGTCTCCCCGGAGTTCGCCGGCATGGGTGCAGTTGCATCGGGACGTTGATGCGCTGCCGGTGAGGGCTGTGCAAGTAAATATCATCTGTGTTTGAAACTTAGATTTGTCGGAACTGGATTGCGAGTTGCGCCGCCATCGCGCTGAGCTGCTGCGCCGTCAATCCCGCTCCCGTCTTCAGTTCCGGCGGCCCGGGCCAACCAATATCGGGAAAGCCGATGCCCTGCCACTCGCGCGTTCTAGAATAGCGCGGCACGACATGGAAGTGGACGTGCGGATCGACCATCATCAGCATCAGATAATTGATCCGTTCGTATTGGCAAAATGGCTGCAACGCCGCCTCGATGGCAGGGATCACTGCGGCCTGCTCGCTGAAAGCGGCCGGGGACAACGCTCCATAGGCGGTCGCGCCGGACTTGGCAGCAAGCACAAGCGACCCGAGTGTCAGCTGCACCGGCCGAACCAGCACCAGCCAATGTTCGAACTCATGCACCAGGCTGGCCGGGTGACCGAACTTTTCGATGGTCGCATTCATCGCTTGGGGCCCCGCTCGCTTGCTATCCTCAGGCCGCCCACTTAAGGAGCGCGCGCGCCTTCTCAAGGCGCGCCGTGGCGATCGTAGCTCAGCTGGTTAGAGCACTGGTTTGTGGTACCAGGGGTCGCGGGTTCAAGTCCCGTCGGTCGCCCCATTGCCTATCGATCAACAGCATGGACAGCAGCCCTTTATGACCGCTCCCTGGAGCCTGCCCGACGCCGACGCCCACGAGGCGCTGCACTTCTTCGAGGACCGCGGTAGCGGGCTCAAGGCGATCATCGCCGTCCACTCGACCTACCTCGGCCCGGCCGGCGGCGGCGCTCGCTTCTGGCATTATGCCGACGATGCCGAAGCCGTTACCGACGCGCTGCGCCTGTCCCGCGGGATGAGTTACAAGAACGCCATGGCCGGCCTTCCGCTCGGCGGAGGCAAAGCGGTGATATTGGCGGGCGAGGGCCGCGCCAAGTCGCCCGAGCTGCTCGCGGCGTTCGGTAAGGCGGTCGACAGCCTCGGCGGGCGCTACGTCACGGCCGAGGACGTCGGCATGAGCGTCGCGGACATGATCGAGGTCGCGCGCCAGACTCGCTTCGTCGCGGGACTACCCGCGGCTGGCGGGGATGTCGGCGGCGACCCGGGCCCCCATACGTCGCTTGGCGTTTTCCTGGGGATCAAGGCGGCGGTCCGCCGCGCGTTGGGCAAGGACAGCCTCGCCGGGCTCCACATCGCGATCCAGGGTGCGGGCAGCGTCGCTACCGGGCTTGCGCTTCACGCCGCCGCCGAAGGTGCGCGCCTGTCGATTGCCGACGTCGACGCCGCCAAGGCCCAGAAGCTCGCCGAGGCTGCGGGCGGTGAGGTGGTCGCACCGAAGGATGTGCTCGGCCTGGAGGCCGACGTGCTCAGCCCCAATGCGCTCGGCGCGATCCTGGACGAGCAGAGCATCGCCGCGCTTCGCGTGCCAGTGGTTGCAGGCGGCGCCAACAACCAGCTCGCGACCCCGGAGGATGGGGCCCGGCTCCACGCCCGCGGCATCCTCTACGCACCCGATTATGTGATCAACGCCGGGGGCATCATCAACGTCTGCACCGAATATCTCGGGGACGGCGACGCGAGCCTGGTGCGGCGCCGGGTCGAGGGCATCCCCGACCGGCTCGAGCAGGTCTGGTCGGAAAGCGCCGCCAGCGGCCGCGACCCAGCGGCGGTTGCCGATGCGATGGCGCAGCGGCTGATCGGCAGGGGCTGATCGCCGCCAGCGATGCACTTCCTCGCCAATCCCGCGCGGTTCCTGCGCATTGCCCGCCCGGCCACGGGGTGGCTGCTCGGGCTCGGCCTGCTGCTGGCGCTCGCCGGCATCGCCTCCGGCCTCTTCCTTACCCCGCCGGACTATCTCCAGGGCGAGACGGTGCGCATCCTCTACGTCCACGTGCCGGCGGCGTGGCTTGGGATGGGCGGCTGGGCGGGGATCGCGGCCGCCTCGCTCAGCCAGCTGGTCTGGCGCCATCCGCTTGCCGCCGTGGCGGGACGCGCAATCGCCCCCGCCGGCGCTACCTTCTCCTTCATCTGCCTTGCCACCGGGTCGATCTGGGGACGTCCAACCTGGGGCACCTGGTGGGAGTGGGACGGGCGCCTGACCTCGATGCTGGTGCTGTTCTTCCTCTACCTCGGCTACATCGCTCTGGCCGCGTCGGAACGCGACCGTGGCGGCGAGGGGCGCCTGGCCGCCATCTACGGGCTGGTGGGCGCGATCAACCTGCCGATCATTCACTATTCGGTGCTGTGGTGGCGCACGCTTCATCAGGGCCAGAGCATCAGCATCACGGGCGGCTCGAGCATCGACGGCGCTCTGCTGTGGCCGTTGCCGCTGACCCTGCTTGGTTTCACCTTCCTGTTCGTGAGCGCGGTGCTGATGCGGATGCGCGGCGAACTGGCCGAAGCCAAGCTCGAGGCGCGTCTGCGGCGGGCGGCGGCGGCATGAACCCTTGGCCGTTCGTCACCGCCGCTTACGGCATCACGCTGCTTGCCAGCGCCTGGCTGATCCTCTGGGCGTGGCGGACGATGTCCAGGTCCGAGGCGCGGCTCGAGGAGCTCCAGCGCCGGTGACCGCAAAGCCAAAGCAGCAACGGCTGGTGCTGGTCGTGCTGGCGCTCATCGCCGGCCTGGCCGCCGTACTTCTGGCGATGTGGGGGCTGAAGGACCGCGCTGCCTATTTCTACACACCCGCCGACGTCGCGGCGGGCAAGGCGCGCGAGGACCAGGCCATGCGCCTCGGCGGAATGGTGACGCAGGGCTCGCTGCGGCGCGAAGCGGACGGAGTGACGGTCGGCTTCCTCGTTGAGGATGGCGGGGCGCGCACTCCGGTTCGCTATCGCGGCATCCTCCCCGATTTGTTCCGCGAAGGCAGCGGGGTGGTGGCGGAGGGACGGATGCAGGGCGCCACCTTCGTCGCCGAGAACATCCTCGCCAAGCATGACGAGCGCTACATGCCGCCTCAGCTCGGCAACCAGGCTTCCGAGCACGGCGTCGGCCAGACGCTCGAGCGATGATCGCCGAGTTCGGCCTGGCGGCCTTGTGGCTGGCGGCGGCCCTGTCGCTATTGCAGCTGGCGCTGGCCGTGATCGAGCTTCGTGCCGGTATTGGCGCGGAGCGAACGATCCGCGGCGTGGCGGTCGTCCAGGGAGTGCTGACGGCGCTGGCGATGGCGGCGCTGCTGCTGCTGTTCGTGCGTACGGATTTGTCGGTGGCGCTGGTCGCGCAGAACAGCCACTCGGCCAAGCCCTTCATCTACAAGCTCGCCGGAACCTGGGGAAATCACGAAGGCTCGATGCTGCTGTGGGTGACGGTGCTGTCGGGGTCCGGCGCGGCGCTGGCCTTGTTCCTGCGCCAGCTGAGCGCCCGCAGCAAGATCGCCGCCCTCGGGGCCCAGGGCGCACTGGCTCTGGGCTTCTATGGGTTCCTGCTGTTCGCATCCAATCCCTTCGCGCGGCTCGATCCGGCGCCGCCGGAGGGCAGGGGATTGAACCCCTTGTTACAGGATCCGGGCCTCGCCTTCCATCCGCCGACGCTCTACCTTGGCTATGTCGGCCTATCGGTGGCATTCAGCCTCGCCGTCGGGGCGTTGATCAGCGGCGAAGTCGACCGCGCGTTGGCGCGGGCGATGCGGCCGTGGGTGCTTGCCTCCTGGGTGCTGCTGACGCTCGGCATCACCGCAGGCAGCTACTGGGCATATTACGAGCTCGGCTGGGGCGGCTGGTGGTTCTGGGATCCGGTCGAGAACGCCTCGCTGATGCCATGGCTGGCGGCGACCGCGCTTCTCCACTCCGTCGGCGTCCTCGCCGCGCGCGGGGCGCTGCGGGCCTGGACGATGATGCTCGCGGTGATCGCTTTTTCAATGTCGATGGTCGGCACCTTCCTGGTCCGTTCGGGTGTGCTGACCTCGGTCCATTCCTTCGCCGTCGATCCGCAGCGCGGCATGTACCTGTTGGCGTTGCTGGCGATCTATGTGGGCGCCGCCTTCCTGCTGTTCGGCTTGCGCAGTGCCGTGCTCAAGGAAGGCGAGCCGTTCGAGCTGGTCAGCCGCGAGACCGGGCTCGTGGTCAACAATCTGCTGCTCAGCGTCATTCTCGGCACTGTGTTCGTGGGCACGCTCTACCCTTTGTTCGTGGAGGCGGCGACCGGCGAGCAATTGTCGGTTGGACCGCCTTACTTCAACGCTGTCGCCGGGCCGTTGACATTGCTCCTGGTCCTCGCCGTCGCCGTCGGTCCGTTGCTGGCATGGCGGCGTCAGCGGCGTCCGGTCCTGCGCAAATTGATGATACCCGCTGGCATCGCACTCACCGTCCTCGCAGCGACCCTGCTGCTTGGTTCGAACATGGCGCTGCTGCCGCGGCTGGGGCTGGTGTTCGCTGCCGGACTTGCCGCCGCCAGCCTGCTGCCGCTGGTCGGCCGCAACCCGCTGCGTGCGCCGCTGACCACCTGGGGCATGGTAGTGGCGCACTTCGGGATCGCGGTCGCGATGGCGGGGATGGCGGCCGACAGCGCCTTCACGCGCGAAAAGCTGGCCGCTGCCCGTCCCGGCGACATGCTCGGCGTCGGGCCGTGGCTGGTGCAGCTGCGCTCGGTGACGCCGACCGCGGGGCCGAACTGGACCGCCTTCGAAGCCGAACTCCGGGCATCGCGGGGAAAGGGGGTGCGGGTGATGAAGCCGCAGACGCGCTTCTTCAGCGACCCTCCCACCGAGACGAACGAGGCGGCGATCGATACGTTTCGCGACGGCCAGCTCTACACCGTGCTCGGCAAGCCGGACGCCGACGGCCGCTGGCAGCTGCGGCTGTGGTGGAAGCCCTATGTCACATTGATCTGGCTGGGCGGCGCCTTGATTGCGCTGGGCGGCATCCTGTCACTGGTCGGGCGCGGGTGGCGTGCCTGGCACCAGAGGCATTTCGGATGAGCCGCACCCTCCGCTTCGCCCCGGTCGTGCTGCTTGTCCTCGTGCTGGGAGCGCTGGTCTGGCGACTCGCCGAGCCTCCCGACACCAAGGTGCGATCACGCCTGACCGGCAAGCCGATCCCGCAGTTTGCATTGCCGGCGGCAGTCCCCGGCAAGCCGGGGCTGGCCCGGCAGGATCTCGCCGGCGGTGAGCCCCGGCTGCTCAACATATTCGCCAGCTGGTGCGTCCCGTGCCGGGCCGAAGCGCCCATGCTCGAGGAACTGAAGCGCCGAGGGGTGGCGATCGACGCGATCGCCATCCGCGACCGCCCGGAAGACATTGCCGCCTTCCTCGCGCAGCATGGCGATCCCTATGTGCGGATCGGCGCGGACCCGACCAGCCAGGCACAGCTCGCGCTTGGCTCCTCCGGCGTGCCCGAGAGCTTCGTCGTCGATGGCCGGGGCATCGTCCGCTACCAGCATATCGGCCCCATCATTCCCCGCGATGTGCCGGCGATCCTTGCCGAGCTGGAGAAGGCGCGGTGAGGGCGCTGCTCGTGCTGCTGGCTCTGGCCGCGGCGACTCCGCTGCGCGCGGACTCCAGCCTGCCGCCGGCCTACTGGGCCGACCGCCAGCTACCCGACGCGCGCCAGGAAGCGCGCGCTAGGGCGCTGATGGAGGAACTGCGCTGCCTGGTCTGCCAGGGACAGTCGATCGCCGACAGCGATGCCGAGATTGCCGGCGACATGCGCGATCTCGTCCGCCGGCGCATCGCCGCGGGCGAGCGGCCGTCGGCGATCCGCGCCTGGCTCGTCGAGCGCTACGGCCACTGGGTCAGCTATCGACCGCCCGCCGAGCCGGTTGCCTGGCCCCTGTGGCTGGCCCCGATCCTGCTGCTCGGCGCCGGGGCGCTGCTCGTCGTGCGGCGTCTAGGGCTGCGGAGGCGGGGATGAGCGGCTGGCTGCTGCTTCTGCTGCTGGCTGGGGCCAGCCTTGCGGTCCTGTGGGCGCTCGGCACGCGCGGTGCTCTGCTTCAGCTGACGGCGGCCGCCTTGCTGCTTGGAGGCGCCGGATATGCGCTCGGCGGACGACCGTCGCTGCGCGGCGCCCCCAAAGCGGCGGATAGCGTCGGCAACGCCATTCCGTTGACGAGGGCGCGCCATGCCTTCTTCGGCAATTTCGGCGCCAACGAGCATTGGCTGCTGCTGTCGGAATCGCTTGCGCGCCGCGGCCGCAGCGCCGATGCCGCCGGGATATTGCGTGCTGCGATCCGCGCGCATCCGCACGACAGCCAGTTGTGGATCGGCCTTGGCAATGCGCTCGTCGACCACGCGCGCGTCATCACCCCTCCTGCCCAGCTCGCCTTCGATCGCGCGGCGGAACTGGCGCCCGGCCACCCGGCGCCGAGCTTCTTCCTCGGACTCGCCCTGGTGCGCTCAGGCGATCGCGCGACGGCGCTGCGGATGTGGCGCAGGCTGCTGGCGGAGGGACCACCCGACGCGAGCTGGCGTCCTCTCGTCGAGGATGCGCTCGCCGCGTTCAGCCGAGCGCCCGGACCGCGCTAGTCGCCGCGGCCGGTCTTGTCCTGCAGGGCGTCGATTGTCTTAGAGGCCTCGGCCTTGCTGAGCTCGGGGTCGAACTGAGCGCCTGCCTCTTCGCTCAGGGTTTGCAGATAAGACGCCTGGGCGCCGGTCATCGGCTCGTCACCCGTCACCCATTGGTCGGGATCCTTGACCGCATTGCCGGTAGGATTGGCCTTGGGATTGTCGGAAACCGTTTGAGACATCGCCGCACCTTTTCAACAATATGAATTGGTGCTTCAACGCGACTGTTCTCGTTGTGTTCCGCTAGGCTGCGGCCTCGAAGGGCAGGTCGAGCGCCTCGGCGACAGCCTGGTGGCGGATCTTGCCGTCGGAAACGTTGAGACCCGCGGCAAGGTGCGGATCCGCGGCCATCGCCGCCTCTGCGCCCAGGTTGGCGATCTTCAGCGCGAACGGCAAAGTGGCGTTGTTGAGAGCGAAGGCGCTGGTCCGCGACACCGCGCCCGGCATGTTGGCGACGCAATAATGGATGATGCCGTCGACCTCATAGACGGGGTCGTCGTGGGTGGTGGCGTGGCTGGTCTCGAAGCAGCCGCCCTGGTCGATGGCGATGTCGACCAGCACGCTGCCGCGCTTCATCGTCTTGAGCATGTCGCGATTGACGAGCTTGGGCGCGGCGGCGCCCGGCACCAGCACCGCGCCGATCACCAGCTCGGCCTTCTCCACCGCATCGGCGATCGCCGCGCGCGAGGCATAAGCGGTCTTGATCTGGCTTGAGAAGAACATGTCGAGCTCGGCCAGCCGCTCCATGCTAATGTCGTAGATGGTGACGTCGGCGCGCATTCCGACTGCCATCTGGGCTGCGTTCACTCCGGCGACGCCGCCACCGAGGATCGCGACCTTGGCCGGCGCAACGCCGGGCACGCCGCCGAGCAACACGCCGCGACCGCCCTGTTCCTTTTCCAAATAATGGGCGCCGACCTGCACCGACATCCGGCCCGCGACCTCGCTCATCGGCTTGAGCAGGGGCAAGGCGCCGCTGCGGCTGGTCACCGTCTCGTAAGCGATGCAGGTCGCGCCGGACTTCATCAATCCCTCGGCCTGCGGCTTGTCTGCGGCGAGGTGCAAATAGGTGAAGAGGATGTGCCGCGGTTCGAGCAGCGCGATCTCCTGCGGCTGCGGCTCCTTGACCTTGACGATCATGGTCGCGGCGGAAAACACTTCGGCGGCGCTCGGCAGGATGGTGGCGCCGGCCTTGGCGAAGGCACTGTCCGGACAGTCGATGCCGCTGCCGGCGTTGCTCTCGACGAACAGTTCGTGGCCGGCGGCGACCAGTTCCCGAACGGACGCGGGGGTCAGGCCGACCCGATATTCGTGGTTCTTGATCTCCTTGGGCACGCCGATCCGCATCGCTGTCGCTCTTTCCTGAACTCGGGTTGGTCGACGGCGCCTATAGACTGCTTCACGCGCCCAGTGCCACCTGATTGCGGGGATCGGGTCTCGGTGCTAGGCGCGCGCCCCGAATGAGCATCACCGCCACCGGCGGCGCCGAGGCCGAGGCGCCTGCCGACACGTCCCATGGCCATGCGCATGGACCATTGGGCAAGCTGATGGTCGGCGCGATCGGGATCGTTTACGGCGATATCGGCACCTCCCCGATCTATGCGTTCCGCGAGACGTTCGCCGGGCACCACACGCTCAGTCCCGACCGACTGCACATCTTCGGTGTGCTGAGCCTGATCTTCTGGTCGATGATGATCATCGTCACCCTGAAGTATCTCAGCGTCATCATGCGCGCGGACAACAAGGGGGAGGGCGGCAGCCTTGCATTGCTGGCGCTGATCAACCGGTCGACGGGTACCAAAAGGCGCTGGACCGGGGGCATCGTCCTGCTCGGCGTGTTCGCCACCGCCTTGTTCTACGGCGACAGCATGATCACGCCGGCGATCTCCGTCCTGTCCGCCGTCGAGGGCCTCACCACCGTCGAAGCCAGCCTAGAGCCTTACGTGATCCCCACCGCCATCGCGATACTGGTCGGCCTGTTCGCCATCCAGCGGCGCGGCACCGCCAGGGTCGGCAACCTGTTCAGCCCGGTCATGCTGGTCTACTTCACGACCCTCGCCATACTCGGGCTCATCCAAATCGTGAAATATCCGGCCGTGCTGCTGGAGATGCTCAACCCGCTGAACAGCTTCGCCTTCTTCTTCTCCGAGCCGCTGCCGGCATTCATTGCGATGGGCTCGGTGGTGCTCGCAGTGACGGGCGCCGAGGCTCTCTACGCGGACATGGGCCACTTCGGCCGCCGGCCGATCCGTCTATCGTGGATCTATTTCGTGATGCCGGCGCTGTTGCTCAACTATCTTGGGCAGGGCGCCATGCTGCTCTCCCAGACTCCGGCCGAGGCCCTCGAGACGGTCAAGAACCCGTTCTTCTACCTCGCTCCGGAAACGCTTCGCCTGCCGCTGGTCCTGCTTGCGACCTGCGCGACGATCATTGCCAGCCAGGCGGTGATCAGCGGTGCATTTTCCGTCACTCAGCAGGCGATCCAGCTCGGTTTCATCCCCAGGCTGCGGATTACCCATACCAGCGAGCGCGCGGCCGGCCAGATTTACATACCGGTGATCAACTGGGCACTGATGGTCATGGTGATCCTGCTGGTCGTCACCTTCGGCAGCTCGTCGAACCTGGCCGCCGCTTATGGCATCGCGGTCACCGGCGCGATGCTGATCGACGGCGTGCTGATCGCGGTGGTGCTGTTGACGATGTGGAAGTGGAACCGCTGGCTGTCGTTTGCCCTGCTCGCGGTCTTCTTCACCATCGACGGCCTCTACTTCGCGGCCAATCTGCTCAAGGTGCCCGACGGCGGCTGGTTCCCGCTGCTGATCGGCGCCATCGCCTTCACCCTGCTGACGACTTGGGCGAAGGGCCGCAAGCTGATGCTCGACCGCATGGCCGAGGCCAGCCTGCCGATGGAGATCTTCATCAAGTCGGCTGCCACCAGCGCGGCGCGGGTGCCCGGCACCGCGGTGTTCATGACCAGCTCGGCCAAGGGCGTGCCACATGCTCTGCTGCACAACCTAAAGCACAACAAGGTGCTTCACGAACGCGTCTTCCTGCTGACCGTGCGGATCGAGGACGTCCCCTACGTGCCGGCGGAGAAACGGCTGGAGACGCTGGACTATGGCTCGGGCTTTTACCGCCTGTTGCTGCGCTACGGCTTCATGGAGGAGGTCGACGTTCCCGCCGCGCTCTCGAACCTCGAGAATTGCGGGCCGGCATGCAAGATGATGGACACCAGCTTCTTCCTGGCGCGTCAGACCTTGCTGCCTTCGGCGCGGCCCGGAATGCCGATCTGGCGCGAGAAACTCTTCGCCTGGATGCTGCGCAACGCGGAAAGCGCGATGGAATTCTTCAAGCTGCCGACCAACAGGGTCGTGGAGCTGGGCAGCCAGGTCGAAATCTAGCCTCGCCGTCGTTGAACCGCGCGCCTCGCCACAGGTTCACGCAGCCATGGAAACCTTCGTCTCATGGGTGGCGACGCTCGCCACGATCGGCGGCGCCTGCCTCACCGCCTCCAACCTGGGCGCGCGAATTACCGGCTACGGCTTCATCGTCTTCACGGTCGGGTCGATCGCCTGGTTCACGCTCGGGCAGATTACCGACCAGCCGGCCCTGATCTG
This sequence comes from Sphingomicrobium sp., assembly GCA_035540875.1. Lineage (GTDB taxonomy): Bacteria > Pseudomonadota > Alphaproteobacteria > Sphingomonadales > Sphingomonadaceae > Sphingomicrobium. The sequence continues at coordinate 11,991 of DATLFV010000132.1, forward strand.
GACCAACATCGTCATGACCTTGCTCAACCTGTTCGGCGTCTGGCGCTGGCTTGGCCGCCAGGCCAAGGTCGAGGAGGGGGCGCATCGCGCCGCCTCCAGGAGCGACGGATTGCCGGGGGAGAGCCTGTTCCCGGCCTCCTCGCTGGGGAGCGCCAAGCTGGTTTCGCGTGACGGGGCGGAGCTCGGGACGCTGGTCGACGCGATGCTCGGCTGCCGCAGCGGTCGGATCGCCTATCTGGTCGTGGCCGAGGGCGGCGTGGCGGGCGTCGGTGAGACCTTGCGGCGGGTCGACTGGAAGGACGCGGCGGTCGACGGCGACCGGCTGAACGTCGGGTTCGACCGCGTCGGCTTTGGCGCTCTGCCGGAACTGGCCCGCGACGACTGGCCCGGCCGTTGAGCGCGCTGATCGTCACCGCCGAGCTGGCTCCCGAGGACTTCGCCTGGCTCGACGGCCTGCGCCGCCGCCATTTCCCTGCCGAGCGCAACCAGCTGGGGGCCCACCTCACCATGTTCCACGCGCTCCCGCCATCTGCCGAGGCGGAAGTGCGTCACCGTCTGTCGCAGCTGGCGAGCAGGCCCGCGCCAAGGGCCATGATCGCGGGGCTCATGGATCTGGGCGGCGGCGTTGCCTACCGAATTGTCTCCGACGAGCTGGACGCGATCCGCGCCGAGCTTGGCGAGGCGATGCTGGGGACGCTGGGAGCGCAGGACAGCCAAGGCTGGCGCCCGCACGTCACCGTCCAGAACAAGGTAGCCCCCAAGGTGGCGCGAGCATTGCTCGCAGAGCTGGAGCGGGGCTTCACCCCACGTCCTCTGGGAATCGCCGGGCTCGGCCTGAACCGCTACCTCGGCGGCCCCTGGGAGCGGCTCGCCGTCTACCGGTTCCGCGGGCGCTAGGTGACGTCGCCGACGCCGTCGCAGCTGAGCTCGAAGGCGGCCAGGCCAGCCTCCAGCACGGACGCCAACATCGGCATGTCGAGCAATTCGTCGATGGCAGCGTCGCTGCCGCCCGTCGCCAGCGCCTGCGCTTCTTCCATCGCCTCATCCCAGTCGCTGACGTCGTAGGTGCCCTGGCCGACCCAGCAAAAGGCTACAACCTCCGCGAGCTGGTCCTCGCCAAGGTCCTCGAACGCCGCGCGAAGCTCCTCCTCGACGCTGTCGTTGATGGTGTCGTCGAGCACCGACAGCGCGCCCTCCTCATCGTCGTCGACATTGTCGGCGGCCTCGTTGCCGTCATAGTCGGTCGGGGTCTGCGCTTCATATTCGCGGGCGCGCAGGATGATGCGGCACAAGGTGTCGAGAGGGGTCAGCGGGTCCATTGCGAGGGCGTCTCCGGGTTTCGACCTCTAACGAGAGCAAGGGTAAGCGGTTCCTCGCGTTGACCGCCGCACGGGCGGGACCTATATCGCCGCCGCCCGAGCTTGCTTGTCGCAAGCGCCCGAGCGGCCTGGGGCGGAGTAGCTCAGCTGGTTAGAGCAGCGGAATCATAATCCGCGTGTCGGGGGTTCAAGTCCCTCCTCCGCTACCATCCTCCTTTCTCGATGCTGGCGACGCCCAGCAGCGCAGCCGACAATTCCCTGCAAGGCGCGAACCTGTGCCACCTTTTGGCGCGCTTCTCCCGCCAACAATCGCCATCGCAAAACCTGGTCATTGCTAAAACAGGACGTCGGGCAGGTCTGCTCGGAGCGTGAGCGACAGCCGCGAGATCAAGAGAAGAAGATTCAGTTAATTTTACACTCATCTCCGTTGTAATTCCGCGACTTCCCGACAGTTATTTCGGTTGCGCAGTCGATTAATCTCTCTAACCTCGGCCTGGAGCAGGATTCGCCATGTTAGTAACCGCGGTTGCGTTTTTATTATATTTTTCGGGGAGTGGGATGTCGCAAGCCGCGGCCGACGCAGCTGATGAGACCTGGATGGGGGCGGAGCGGATCGCGCTGCTGTGCCATGTCCAGGGACCTGCGGGCACCCAGATGGCGGAGCTTTCCAGACAGATCTGCGCCGAGGCGCGAGGGACGATTGTCGGCTGGACGGACTTGCCGGTCGAGGTGCTTGGCTGGGGCGACCCGGCGTTGATCGCGCCTCAGACCGTGGCGCTGCTGGTGCACGGGGCGGCAGGCGAGCCGCCTGCGGGTGAGGGTCTTCTGGCGGTCACCATCGGGATCAGACGTGGCGGGCAAGCAACGCGGCTGTTCGGGACTCGGCCGCGCATTGCCCCGATCACCCGCACGCGTGACGTAATCGAGGCATCGCTGGCCGAACTGTTCGCGCGCAGTCCCGCAGTGGAAGGCCGGGTCGACTGAGATTTGATTTCGGGGGGGATTTTTCATGTACCGGTACGCACTCGGCAACGTTGAGGCCTCGTTCCATCCGCAAGGCTGCGCTTGCGGTGCTCACGAGGGCGCGGACGGCGGGACGGGCAGCAATACTGGCAACACGAAGCCGGTCTTCACCCTTGAGCAGATCATCGCCAACCTCAACCGGGCCGGAGCGAACTGGACTGGAGCAGACTATAACCCAGTGCCCAAGGCGGGCGTGGGCACGATCACGTTCGGTTTCTTCAATTCCACTGGCGACCTCGCCGGCTACTCCGGCGGCGAGGCGAACGGCTTTTCAGCTCTGAGCGATGCGCAGCAAAACGCGGTCCGCCAGGCCATGCTGCTGTGGGCCGACCTCATCAACGTCAAGTTGGTCGAAAGGTCGCCTGGGGAGGCAGACATCAACTTCGGCAATACCACGACCGGTCCCGCCCAGGCGTGGGCCTATTTGCCGTCCAAGAGCATCAGGGGCGGAGACGTCTGGATCAATCCCAGCTCCACCTCAAACCTGCAGCTCGAGCCATGGGAATATGGTTTTCACACCATCCTCCATGAGATCGGCCATTCGCTCGGGATTCTGCATCCGGGCGCCTACAATTTTTCTCCGGGCAGCACGATCACCTACGGCACGCATGCCGAATATGCCCAGGACACGCGGCAGTACACCGTCATGTCCTATTTCTCCGCGACCAATAGCGGATCCAGCCACACCGGCTTCGGCGCAACTCCGCTGCTCCACGACATTGCGGCAATCCAGCGCATTTACGGCGCCAACATGACAACGCGCACGGGCGATACGGTCTACGGGTTCAACAGCAACGCCGGGCGCGACTCTTTCGACTTCACCAAGAACCTGCGCCCGGTCGTCGCGATCTGGGATGCGGGCGGCAACGACACGCTTGATTTCTCGGGGTGGAACAGCAATTCGATCATCAATCTCCAGCAGGGCGGCTTCAGCAGCGGCGGCGGCCAGACCAACAACATCGCCATTGCCTTTGGAACGGTGATCGAAAATGCGGTCGGCGGCGGCGGTAACGATCTCATCCACGCCAATGAGGCAGCGAACCGGCTCGACGGGCGCGGCGGCAACGACACCGTGTCCTACGAACTTGCGAAGGCGGCCGTCGTCGCCTCCCTCCAGAGTGGTGGAACGGGCGGCGATGCCGCGGGCGACAGCTACATCTCCATTGAGAACTTACGCGGTTCGAAGTTCAACGACGTGCTTTCAGGTGACTCGGCCGACAACATCCTGTCCGGGCTCGACGGAAACGACATCCTGCGCGGCCAGGCCGGGAACGACGTCCTGATCGGCGGGGTCGGGGACGACCTGCTCGAGGGCGGCACTGGCGACGATCGCCTGGAGGGCGGCGCCGGGGCGGATCGCCTGCTCGGCGGCGATGGCAACGACGTCCTGATCGGCGGCCTCGGGCGCGACCATATTGACGGCGGCGCCGGCGAGGATACGCTCGTGCTCGACGGTATCCTCGGTAGCTACTTCGTCATCCGTGAGGGCAATCTTTGGCGCGTGATCAGCGCCACGGACGATGATTTCGTCGTCAACGTCGAAAAAGTCTCAATCGGCGGCGAGACGCTGAGCTGGGACGAATTCGCATCGCGTGCCTTCGACGGGTTGCGCTACATCGCCTCCTCTCCCGACCTTATCTCCCTGTTCGGCACCGACGTCGCCGCGGCGAAGCGTCACTACGATGCCTTCGGAAAGGCTGAGGGCCGCAGCCTCACCGGCTTCGACCCTCTTCGTTACGCCGCGTCCAACCCGGATATCGCTGCCCTGTACGGCAGCGACGCTCAGGCACTTACCCGCCACTTCATCATGTTCGGCGCAGCTGAAGGCCGCTCGACGGGAGCGTTCGATCCCCTCCTGTACGCAATCTCGAACCGCGATGTGGTGAACGTTCTGGGAATCGATCCGCTCGGCCTCACTCTCCATTTCGTTCAGAGCGGCCGCGCCGAGGGTCGCCAGACCGCGATTTTCGATCCTCTGGTTTACGGCGCCTCCAACCCTGACCTAGCCGCGGCGTTCAAGGCCGACGCCAACGCATTGCTGATGCATTATCTCACCTCCGGCCAAGCCGAAGGACGGCCGACCACAGGATTCAACGCGCTGCTGTATGGCGCGTCCAATGCCGACTTGGCCGCGGCGTTCAAGGCCGACGTCAACGCACTGCTCAACCAGTACCTCAACAAGGGCCATGCTGAAGGCCGGCCGACCACGGGATTCGACGCGCTGCTCTACGGGGCTTCGAATCCCGATCTGGCCGCGCTCTTCAAGGCTGATGTCAACGCACTGCTCAGGCACTACCTCGGCTCCGGCCAGTTCGAAAACCGGCCCGTCAAGGGCTTCGACGCGCTGCTCTACGGCGCTTCCAATTCGGACCTGGCAGCGCTGTTCAAGGCGGACGCCAACGCACTGCTGACGCACTATCTCACCTCGGGGCTGAGCGAAGGGCGGGCAACGACGGGGTTCAACGCGCTGCTCTACGGCGCTTCCAACCCGGACCTGGCCGCGGCGTTCAAGACCGACGCCAGCGCGCTGCTTATGCACTATCTGGTCTCGGGTTTGGCCGAAGGGCGCGCAACCACGAGTTTCGATGCACTGCGGTACGGCGCTTCCAACCCCGACCTGGCTGCCGCGTTCAAGACGGACGCCGACGCCCTTCTCATGCACTATCTGGTGTCGGGCCTGTCCGAAGGTCGGGCAACCACAAGCTTCGACCCGCTCCTCTATGCCGCCACCAATGTCGACATTGCGAAGGCTCTCGGATCAAATATCCAGGAGATCCTCAAGCATTATCTGAACTCCGGCCTTGGTGAGGGCAGGAAGACGAGCGGCTTCGATGCCGTCGCCTACCTGCTCAGCAATCCGGACCTAGGCCAGTCGGGTGCAGGAGTTGCAGGTGCTTTGAAGCACTGGCTGGATCGTGGCCTGGCCGAGGGCAGGGGCGGGGACTCCCTGTTCGGCCGGGAGCAGGTGTCGCACGACCTCGCCCTTGGCCAGGCGGTCAGCAGCGACATCGGCACCGTCGGTGACAACGACTGGTTCCGCATATCGCTCGAGGCCGGGCAGATCATCGATTTCAGCGCCAGGGCGGCCACTTCCCAGAATGGTAGCCTGAGTGATCCCATCATCTACGTCTACGACAGCTTGGGCCGGCTGGTCGGCAGCAACGACAATAGCGGTTCGGGCAAGGACGCTTCGGTGCGCCTTCAGGCCGCCTCCGCCGGCACTTATTATATCGTGGTTGCGTCAGCGGACGGTGGCACGGGATCGTACACGGTCGAAGCGCGCAAGGCTTACAACGAAATCATCGGCACCGCTTCGGCCGACAGTTTGACGGGCACATCGGGCCCGGACCATATCCGGGGCCTGGGCGGCGACGACATCCTGAAGGGCGGGGCCGGCGACGACGTTCTGGAGGGCGGCGCCGGCAACGACCAGCTCGACGGCGAGCTCGGCAGCGATCTTCTGCTTGGCGGCGATGGGAATGACAGTCTTCGCGACACGGCAGGAGGAAATGACATCCTCCGCGGCGAAGCTGGCAACGATTATCTGTACGTCGAACGCTACTCGAGCACCAAGAGCAATGTTGTCCTGGATGGCGGTTCGGGTGATGATTTCATTCGTTTCTACGGCTTCCGCGCGTCCGACGCTGAGGTTCTCGGCGGCACAGGCAGGGACGATATCCTCGTTTCCGGTGCCAACGTTGCCCTGATCAATGGCGGTGATGACAATGACCGTATCGATGTAAGGTCGTCCAACAGAGCGTCGATCGATGGCGGATCCGGAAACGACCACGTCATCTTGGGAATGACGCAGGGAGTGTACACGGTAACGCTGGGTGCCGGGGCGGACATCCTGGAGCTGAGCAGCGCCACATCCATCAACTCATTGGTGACTGTCACCGTCACGGACTTCGAGACGGGCAGTGCCAGGGACAACCTCAGCTTCCTCAATTATATTCGCGGCGTTCTCACCAACTGGGATCAGAGCACGAATCCCTTCGTCAGCGGCCACTTGCGCCTGGTGCAGAGCGGAAGCAGCACGCTGCTTCAAGTCGACCGCGACGGGGCCGAAGCAAATTTCGCATTCGTCACCGTCATCACATTCCAGAACAGTCTTGCCAGCAGCTTCACCGCCTCCAATCTCAGCGGCTATGCGCCAACCGTGGCCGCTGGCTCCAGCCAGGACGCCGTGGCATTGTTGCTCGAAGGCGCCCTTGCCGGGGCGCGGACCCAGGAACATGCGCGGGTCGATTGGCTGCACCCGCAGTTTGAGCAAGTGTTATCGGATGGCTTCCTCATGGACGGTGAAAGCCTGCAGGCCATTCCCGTGCCTGCCGATGACTCCTTCGCGAGCGCCCAATTGTTCTCGAGAGAGCCGCTGGATGGCAGCTTCGTGATGGCGGGTAGTGCATTGCATCGCTTCGGAGGAGCAAGCTCAACCCTGAACCTCATCGACGGAGCTGGGCAGGATTCGCACCTGCTTGCCGATGCACCGCGCTATTTCGTCCACAGCTCGGACCATCTGGGGCTACAGCTTTTCTGAGGCCTTGACGTTTGCGACGAGGGCAAGCCCCTCCTCCGCCTCGTTCCTGCCGGTAATGCCCAGCGCGTTCCGGGATAGTGTGGCCCCTCGCGTGCGTCGCGATTTTTCATTAAGGATCCAGCAGCTTCCTTTGCTATACGGACGGTCCCTGCAGCCGGGGGGCTGCGTCTACCGGGTGGGGGAGAAGCGACGACGGAGACCTAGGTGAACGTTCAGAACCCGCGCGAATTCATCGACCGCCGCCAGCTCGTCACCGCGCTCCGTGCATTGCGCAGGGGCGACTTCAGCGTCCGCTTGTCCGAAGATGCCGAGGGCATCGACGGCGAAATCGCGTCCTTGTTCAACGAGGTCGTGTCGCTGAACGACGACATGGCGCAGGAGTTCGAGCGCCTTTCCAAGGTCGTCGGCAAGGAAGGCAAGATCACCCAGCGCGGGCGCGTCAAGAATGCGCGCGGCGGGTGGGACACGGCGGTGCGGTCGGTCAACGAGCTGATCGAGGACATGGTCCAGCCGACTGCCGAGGTGGCGCGGGTCATCGGCGCCGTCGCAAAGGGCGACCTCTCCCAGTCGATGACGGTCGAGATCGACGGCCGCCCGCTGCGCGGCGAGTTCCTGCGCATCGGCAAGATCGTCAACACCATGGTCGAGCAGCTCGCATCCTTCGCCTCCGAGGTGACGCGCGTGGCGCGCGAGGTCGGAACGGAGGGCAAGCTCGGCGGGCAGGCCAACGTCAAGGGCGTGGCCGGCACCTGGAAGGACCTCACCGACAACGTCAACGCCATGGCCACCAACCTGACGGGTCAGGTGCGCAACATCGCCGAGGTGACGACCGCGGTGGCCTCGGGCGACCTTTCCAAGAAGATCACGGTCGAGGTGAAGGGCGAAATCCTCGAGCTCAAGAACACCATCAACACCATGGTCGACCAGCTCAACGCCTTCGCCAGCGAGGTGACGCGCGTCGCCCGCGAGGTCGGCACCGAGGGCAAGCTGGGCGGACAGGCGCAGGTGCCGGGCGTGGGCGGCACGTGGAAGGACCTCACCGACAACGTCAATCTGATGGCCGAAAACCTGACCGGTCAGGTCCGCAACATCGCCGAGGTGACGACCGCCGTGGCGTCGGGCGACTTGTCCAAGAAGATCACCGTCGACGTGAAGGGCGAGATCCTCGAGCTCAAGAACACGATCAACGTCATGGTCGACCAGCTCAACGCCTTCGCCAGCGAGGTGACCCGCGTCGCCCGCGAGGTCGGCACCGAGGGCAAGCTCGGCGGACAGGCGCAGGTGCCGGGCGTCGGCGGCACGTGGAAGGACCTTACCGACAACGTCAACCTGATGGCCGACAACCTCACCGGCCAGGTGCGCAACATCGCCGAGGTGACGACCGCCGTGGCGCTGGGCGACCTGTCGAAGAAGATCACCGTCGACGTGAAGGGCGAGATCCTCGAGCTCAAGAACACCATCAACACCATGGTCGACCAGCTCAACGGCTTCGCCAGCGAGGTGACGCGCGTCGCGCGCGAAGTGGGTACCGAGGGCAAGCTGGGCGGCCAGGCGCAGGTGCCCGGCGTCGCCGGCACCTGGGCCGACCTCACTGACAATGTGAACCTGATGGCGGCGAACCTCACGGGTCAGGTCCGCAACATCGCCGAGGTGACGACCGCAGTGGCCCGCGGCGACCTCTCGAAGAAGATCACGGTCGAGGTGAAGGGCGAGATCCTCGAGCTCAAGAACACCATCAACGTCATGGTGGACCAGCTCAACGGCTTCGCTTCCGAGGTCACGCGCGTGGCGCGCGAAGTGGGCTCGGAAGGCAAGCTCGGCGGCCAGGCGCAGGTGGAAGGCGTCGCCGGCACCTGGGCCGACCTTACCGACAACGTGAACCTCATGGCGGGCAACCTGACCGGCCAGGTCCGCAACATCGCCGAGGTGACCACGGCCGTGGCCCGCGGCGACCTGTCGAAGAAGATCACCGTCGACGTGAAGGGCGAGATCCTCGAGCTCAAGGACACCATCAACACGATGGTCGACCAGCTCAATTCCTTCGCCTCCGAGGTGACGCGTGTGGCCCGCGAAGTGGGCTCGGAAGGCAAGCTCGGCGGTCAGGCGCAGGTCGAGGGCGTCGGCGGCACCTGGAAGGACCTTACCGACAATGTGAACGCCATGGCCGCGAACCTCACCGGCCAGGTGCGCAACATCGCCGAAGTGACGACCGCCGTGGCGCTGGGCGACCTGTCGAAGAAGATCACCGTCGACGTGAAGGGCGAGATCCTCGAGCTCAAGAACACCATCAACACCATGGTCGACCAGCTCAACGGCTTCGCTTCGGAAGTGACGCGCGTGGCGCGCGAGGTCGGCACCGAAGGCAAGCTGGGCGGCCAGGCGCAGGTGCGCGGCGTCGCCGGCACCTGGAAGGACCTCACCGACAACGTCAACCTGATGGCTGCCAATCTGACGGGTCAGGTGCGCAACATCGCCGACGTGACCACCGCCGTGGCGCGCGGCGACTTGTCCAAGAAGATCACTGTCGACGTGAAGGGCGAGATTCTCGCGCTCAAGGACACGATCAACGTCATGGTCGATCAGCTCAACGGCTTCGCATCGGAGGTGACGCGCGTGGCGCGCGAGGTCGGCACCGAGGGCAAGCTCGGTGGCCAGGCGCAGGTGCCAGGCGTCGGCGGCACGTGGAAGGACCTTACCGACAACGTCAATCTGATGGCGACCAACCTCACCAACCAGGTGCGCGGCATCGCCGACGTGGTCACCGCGGTTGCCCAGGGCAACCTCAAGCGCAAGCTGACGGTGGACGCCAAGGGCGAGATCGCGGCGCTCGCCGAGACCATCAACTTCATGATCGAGACTTTGTCGACGTTCGGCGACCAGGTGACCAACATGGCGCGCGAGGTCGGTATCGAGGGGCGGCTCGGCGGCCAGGCGCGCGTGCCCGGCGCCGCCGGCCTGTGGCGCGACCTTACCGACAACGTGAACCAGCTCGCCGCCAACCTGACCAACCAGGTGCGCTCGATTGCCGACGTCGCCACCGCCGTGACCAAGGGCGACCTTACCCGCTCGATCGCGGTCGAGGCGTCGGGCGAGATGGCCGCGCTCAAGGACACGATCAACGAGATGATCCGCAACCTCAAGGAACAGACCTTGAAGAATGCGGAGCAGGATTGGCTCAAGACGAACCTCGCACGCTTCTCGCGCATGCTTCAGGGCGAGCGCGACCTTGCAACCGTGTCGAACCTCATCATGTCGGAGCTCGCGCCGCTGGTGAACGCGCAATATGGCGTGTTCTACGTCACCAAGCGCGAGGAGGAGGACACCAAGCTGGAGCTGGTCGCCAGCTATGGCGCCGAAAGCCCCGGTGAACTCAAGCGGGAGTTCAGCCTGCGCGAAGGGCTCGTCGGGCAGGCAGCGGCCGACAAGAGGGCAATGCTGCTCAAGGACGTCCCGAGCGACTTCATCCGGATAGGCTCGGGCCTGGGCCAGGCAAGTCCGGCGAACATCAACATCCTGCCGGCGCTGTTTGAAGACGAGGTCAAGGCGGTCATCGAGCTCGCGTCCTTCAGCGAGTTCAACGAGACCCACCAGAGCTTCCTCGACCAGCTGATGGAATCGATCGGCATCGTCTTGAACACCATCGCCGCGACCATGCGGACCGAGGGCCTGCTCAAGCAATCACAGCTGCTCACGCAGGAGCTTCAGGCTCGCCAGACCGAGCTGACGACCAAGCAGGAAGAGCTTCACAACACCAACGAGGAGCTGCAGGAAAAGGCGCAGCTGCTCGAAAACGAGAAGAAGCAGGTCGAAGCCAAGAACATCGAGATCGAGATGGCGCGGCGCGCGGTCGAGGAGAAGGCAGAGCAGCTGGCGCTGACCTCCAAGTACAAGTCCGAGTTCCTGGCCAACATGAGCCACGAGCTGAGGACTCCGCTGAACTCGCTGCTGATCCTCTCCAAGCTGCTGGCGGACAATCCGCAGGGCAACCTGAATGAGAAGCAGACCGAGTTCGCCCGCACGATCCACTCCGCCGGCTCCGATTTGCTGTCGCTGATCAACGACATCCTCGACTTGTCGAAGATCGAGTCGGGCACCGTGTCGATCGAGGTCGGCGAAATGCCGATGAGCAGCCTCAAGCAGCACATGGAGCGGACCTTCCGCCAGCTCGCGGCCGACAAGAACCTCGAATTCAACGTCCAGTTTGATCCTGGCCTTCCCGCCGCCATCCGGACCGACGAGAAGCGCCTCCAGCAGGTCGTGCTCAACCTCCTGTCGAATGCCTTCAAGTTCACTTCGCAGGGCAGCGTGACGCTTGCGGTGCGCTGCGCCAGCAAGGGTTGGAGCCCGAACCACCCGGTGCTTCGCAGCGCCGAGAGGGCGATCGAGATTGCCGTGACGGACACCGGCATCGGTATCCCGCAGGACAAGCAGAAGCTGATCTTCGAGGCATTCCAGCAGGCAGACGGTACGACCAGCCGCAAGTATGGCGGCACCGGCCTCGGCCTGTCGATCAGCCGGGAGATCGCCCGGCTGCTTGGCGGCGAGCTCCAGGTGCGTTCGAAGCCCGGTGAAGGTTCGACCTTCACCTTGTTCGTGCCGGTGCAGACGGTCGCCTTGGCCACCAGCACGCCGGCCGGAACCAGCGCCCGTTATGATAACAGCGGAGCCATCGTGCCGTCGGCGCTGCCGGCGGGCACTGAGGTCACCGACGATCGCGACGATCTCGACGGACAGCCATTCGTCCTGATCGTCGAGGACGATCCGACCTTTGCCGCGATCCTGCTCGACTTCGCTCGGGAGGCCGGTCTCAAGGGCGTGATCTCGACCGCGGGTGCGGGGACACTGGCAATGGCTCGCAAGCTGCAGCCGAGCGCAATAACGCTTGATCTTGGCCTGTCGGATATTGACGGTTTCGTGCTGCTCGACCTGTTGAAGCACGATCCGCAGACCAGCCACATGCCGATCCACGTCATCTCCGGCGCCGACAAGAGCCAGTCGGCAATGGCGATCGGCGCCTTCGGCGTGACCGAGAAGCCCGCGGACGACGAGGCGCTGAAACGCGTGTTCCGCGATCTTCTTGAGCACGTTCGCTCCACGGAGACCAAGCGTCGGTCCCGGCGCGGCAAGGCGGAAGCCGCAGCGCCCGTCAACCGCGCCGTGCCGGAGCTCGCCGGCTCGAAGATGCTCATTGTCGACGACGACATCCGCAACATCTACTCGCTGACCAGCGTGCTGGAGAGCTACGACGTGGAGGTGCTGCACGCGGAGCGCGGGCGGGAAGGTATCGCCATCCTGGAGCAGACCCCCGGCATCGACATCGCCCTCATCGACATCATGATGCCGGAGATGGACGGTTACGAAACCATGCAGCAGATCCGGCAGCGGCCCGCGCTCGCCGAGCTGCCTTTGATCGCGGTCACCGCCAAGGCGATGAAGGGCGACCGGCAGAAATGCCTCGATGCCGGGGCGTCCGACTACATCGCCAAGCCGGTCGACATCGATCTGCTGCTCGCGCTGCTGCGGGTGTGGATCGCACGTTCGCGCGATAGCGCGAACTCGTCGATCCGGAGCGCCGAGGCTGCCGAATAGGATGAACGTGCGGCCCACCGTGCCCGACGGGACAGCGACAGCGCTGGCCGATGCTTCGCCTGCCGTCGAGGTCGAGGAGGACATCGAGCGCCCGCGAGTGCTGGTCGTCGACGACGACGAGCGCAACCTGCTGGCGATCCGGACCGTGCTCGAGGAAGTCGGGGACGTGGTCGTCGCCAATTCCGGCGAAGAGGCGCTCCGGCACCTGCTCAGGGACGAGTTCGCGGTGATCCTGCTCGACGTCTACATGCCCGGCATGGACGGCTATGAGACCGCCCAGATCATCCGCACGCGCGAGCAGACCAAGCGCATCCCGATCGTCTTCCTGTCCGCGGTCAACAAGGAAACCGAGCATCTGATGCGCGGCTATGCGATGGGCGCGGTCGATTACGTGTTCAAGCCGGTTGACCCGATCGTCCTGCGCTCGAAGATCGCGGTGTTCGTCGACCTGTTCGCCAAGACCAAGGAAATCGAGCGCAAGGCCCGGCAGGAGCAGGCGCTGCTGGACGAGAATCTGCGCGCGAACTCGGAGCGGCTGCGCGCGGAGCAAGAACTGCGCCGCGCCGAACAAAGGCAGGCGGTGATTATCCAGTCGCTGCCGATCATCCTCTATCTCGAGCCTCTCGAATGCGATCCCCGTTGTCCGCACTTCGTCAGTGGCGACCTCAAGGCGATGACCGGCTTCGACCTGGAGGACGTGAAACGTAATCCGGAGCTCTGGGCCGAGCGGCTTCACCCCGATGACCGGGATCGCGTCCTCGCCGCGCTGGCTGTGCGGGGTGCCACCGGCCGGCTCGAGATCGAGTATCGCTGGCTGGGCGCCGATGGCAAATACCGGCACTTCCACGATCAGGCGGTGCTCCTCAGGGACGCCAATGGTCGCGCCATCGAATATGCCGGCACTCTCACCGACGTCACCGAGCGGCGGTCCCTTGAGGGTCAATTGCTGCAGGCGCAGAAGCTCGATTCGATCGGCAAGCTCACCGGCGGCATCGCCCACGACTTCAACAATCTTCTCGCCGCGGTGCTCGGCGGGCTCAACCTTCTCGAACGCCGCGCCAAGCTTGAAGACGACCACTTGAAGATCCTGGCGATGACCAAGCGGGCCGCCGACCAGGGTTCCGAGCTGGTGCGGCGGCTGCTGGCCTTCGCGCGCCGCCAGCAACTGCAGCCCGCCAACGTCGATCTCTCGGCGCTCAAAACCGGCATGAACGACCTGCTCGCGCACACGCTGGGCGGCCTGGTTCAGGTCGATTGGCAACTCGATGATGATTGCTGGTGCGTGTTCGCCGATCAGCCCCAGCTTGAGCTGGCGCTGCTGAACCTCATCATCAACGCACGCGACGCGATGCCCGATGGCGGCACCATCCTGATCTCGGCGCAGAACCGCTCCAGCCGGGGCGACGGGAGCCTTGAGATCGGCGCCGGCGACTACGTCTTATTGTCGGTCAGGGACTCGGGCTGCGGGATTGCGCCGCAGGATCTCGAGAAGGTAACGGAGCCGTTCTTCACCACCAAGGAGGTGGGGAAGGGTACCGGCCTCGGGCTGAGCATGGTCTACGGCTTCGCGCGCCAGTCTGGCGGCGGCTTCAGACTGCGCAGCAAAGTCGGCGAGGGAACGACCGCCGAGATTTGGTTGCCGCGCGCCGAAGGTGCGCCCCGGGACGAGCGCAGAGCCGAGCGTCGCGTCGACGCGTGCATGCCGGTCCGCGGCCTGTCGATCCTGCTGATCGACGACCATGACGAAGTGCGCGTGACGACGGCCGAGATGCTCAAGGACATGGGCCACGAGGTGGTTCAGGCGAGCAGCGGCGAGGAAGCGCTTCAGCTACTCGCCGCCGACGGGGCCGAGTGGGACCTGGTGGTCAGCGATTATGCGATGCCCAACCTCTCGGGCATCGAGGTCGTGCGCCGCGCACGCGAGGCACGGCCCCAGCTGCCGGCGCTGATCGTCACCGGCTATGCGGAAGGTGAGGAGATCGGCGGCGAGGGAATGGACATCGGCGTGCTGTTCAAGCCGTTCACGCATGACGCCCTCGCCGACGCCGTCAGCCGGGTCGCCAACGCGGGCGCTGGCCGCCTGGCGGCAAGCGCCGCCGCCAGCTAGAACCGCTGTTCCCGCGAAGGCGGCGGCAGCGCCGCGTCAGGCGGCCCGGTCGCGCCTCACGGTGTCGTCACGATCGTTGCGCTTGCGGCCGAGCAGGCCGGCAAGTCCGGCAAGTCCCAGCAGCCCCCAGGGGAAGCCGCGATCCTGCCTGGCGGGCGCCGCAGTGCCGTAGGGGTCGCCCGCAGTGGTCGCCGGCGCCATCGCCGGGTCGGTCGTGGTCGTCCCCGGGGCCATGGCCGGATCCGTGGCACCGGGCGCCGTGGCCGGATCGGTGGCCAGGCCGTTCATTTGAACGTCCCCGGTGGCGTTTGCGGGATCTGTCTGTTGCGCGGCTGCCGGCACGGCAAGGGCGGCGGCGGCAATCATGATCATCATCTTGTGCATGCGAACATTCCTTGTGCTGGAGTGTCGACGTCAATCGATCGGAGCGGGGTGATAGCTGTCCTCGTCGTGGCCGCGCCTCAGTCCCGCGAGCCCGAGCAGACCGATGATCCCGAGCCAGTTCAGGGCATCGGTCGTTCGTTCGCCCTCGGCGAGGCGGCGCTGGGTCTCGCTGCGGATCCCGCCGGGGTCGGGCGCCTGCTGGGCAACGGCAGGGCCGGCTGCAGCGGCGGCAACGAGGGCGGCGAGCATGAGCTTGTGTCTCATTTTGTCCTCCCTTTTGCGCGTGTCGTTGTGGACGCGCAACTAGCCAACGGATTTGCGGCATCGGCGTTCCGTTGGCGAGCGTTGCTGCGCGCAAAAGCGAACGCCCGGACCGCTTGCGCAGCCCGGGCGCCGTGCGTGACGATTTCTCGCCAGCCCCCTTGGACGTGGTGCGGACCCGCCCCCTGCGCAGGACCGCCCTCCCGGAACCAACCGCTTGCGGCTGTTGGGAACGAGGTGGACGCTATGCTGGCGCCCCCGCATTGTCACGGCCCGTCGAAGGCTGCGACAATTTTTCCGCACCTTCTGTGTCGGTACTGCCACATTGGCTCGTGGTTGCCAGCGTGCGGCGCCGCCCCTAGAGCGCGCGCCATGCGCTGGTCCCAAGCCTTTCTGCCGGTCCTGAAGGAGAGCCCGGCCGACGCCCAGATCGTCAGCCACAAGTTGATGCTCCGCGCGGGGCTGGTGCGCCAGACCGCCGCCGGCATCTACGCCTGGCTGCCGCTCGGCTTTCGTGTGCTCAAAAAGATCGAGCAGATCGTCCGCGAGGAGCAGGACCGCGCCGGCGCGATCGAGATGCTGATGCCCACCATCCAGTCGGCCGATCTGTGGCGCGAGAGCGGCCGCTATGACGCGTACGGACCAGAAATGCTGCGCATCCGCGACCGTCACGATCGTGAGATGCTCTACGGGCCCACCAACGAGGACATGATCACCGCCCTGTTTCGCGACAATGTGAAGAGCTACCGCGACCTGCCGCGCATTCTCTACCATATCCAGTGGAAGTTCCGTGACGAGGTGCGCCCGCGGTTCGGCGTTATGCGCGGGCGCGAATTCCTGATGAAGGACGCCTACAGCTTCGACCTCGACGAGGCGGGTGCCCGCCACAGCTACAACCGCATGTTCATCGCATATCTGCGCACCTTCGCGCGGATGGGCCTGACCTCCATCCCGATGCAGGCGGACACCGGCCCGATCGGCGGCGACCTCAGCCACGAATTCATCATCCTCGCGCCCTCGGGGGAGAGCGAGGTCTTCTACCATCAGGCATGGGAGCGCGACCGCTCGGCGGAGGCCGAGGGAGTGGACGCCGACGATCCGCGGAGCCTGCAGGCGTTCGTCTCCGGCCTCACCGCCGACTATGCGGCGACTGACGAGAAGCGCGACCTCGAGCGCGAGCGCGACGCCGGCGAGGCGCTGCGCCGCTCGCGCGGGATCGAGGTGGGCCACATCTTCTACTTCGACACCAAATATACCGAGGCGATGAACATGACCGTCTCGACGCCCGACGGCGGTCAGGTTCACCCGAAGATGGGCAGCTACGGCATTGGCATCTCCAGGCTGGTCGGGGCCATTATCGAG
This sequence comes from Sphingomicrobium sp., assembly GCA_035540875.1. Classification (GTDB taxonomy): domain Bacteria; phylum Pseudomonadota; class Alphaproteobacteria; order Sphingomonadales; family Sphingomonadaceae; genus Sphingomicrobium. The sequence continues at coordinate 28,576 of DATLFV010000132.1, forward strand.
GCGAGCCATGACGTTGCCGGTATCGTCTGGCCGGAGGCGGTGGCGCCGTGGCGCGTGGGGCTGGTGACCATGCGCGCTGACGATGAGCCCAGCGCCTCGGCCGCGGACAGCCTCTACGCCGGGCTCACCGCGGCGGGGGTCGAAACGCTCTACGACGACCGCGACGACCGCGGCGGCGCCAAGCTTGCCTCGATGGACCTGATCGGCCTGCCGTGGCAGCTGATCGTCGGTCCACGCGGAATCGCCGCCGGCACGGTCGAGCTCAAGAACCGCCGCAGCGGGGAGCGGGAGGAGCTCAGCCTCGAAAGCGCGCTGGCGAGGCTGACGGGATGAGGTGGCACTTCCGTCATGCTGAACTTGTTTCAGCAGCCATCATCGAGACCGCACCGCAACCGACGAGATGGACCCCGAAACGAGTTCAGGGTGACGAGCTGGGAGGCTCGGCATGATCCTCGACCGTGCGGAGCGGATGATCGCGCGGCGCTACCTGCTTCCGGGCAAGGGCGAGGGATTCATCTTCCTCGTTGCGGCAATCAGCCTGTGCGCGGTGGCGCTCGGCGTTGCCGCCCTCATCATCGTCATGAGCGTGATGAACGGCTTTCGCGCCGAGCTGTTCGACAAAATCGTCGGCCTCAACGGCCATGCCATCGTTCAGGGCTATGAAGGCCGGCTCGCCAATTCGCAGCAGATCGCCGACGCGGCGCGCAAGATCCCGGGCGTCACCTCGGTGACGCCGTTGATTGACCAGCCGCTGATGGCTTCCGCCAACGGCCGCGTCGAGGGCGTGCTGGTGCGCGGCATGCGACTTGCCGACATTCGCAGCAACCGGGTGATCACCAGCAACATCACCGGCGGCGATCTGGCGCAGGTAACGCCGGGCAGCGGCCGGGTCGCGATCGGGCGCAGGCTTGCCGAAACCCTCGGCGCCTTTCCCGGCAGCGAGATCAGCCTGATCAGCCCCGAAGGCCGCTCGACGGTGGTCGGCACCGTTCCGCGCATCGTCTCCTACACCGTCGCTGCGATCTTCGAGGTCGGAGTCTACGACTATGACAAGGCATTCGTGGTGATGCCGATGGAGGACGCGCAGGAGCTGCTGATGCTCGGCGACCAGGTCGGCATGATCGAGGTCCAGGTGACCGATCCCGACAAGGTGGCGCAGATCCTCGCGCCGCTCGAGCCAGCGACCCGCGGCCGCGGCGTCATCGTCGACTGGCGCCAGATGAACTCGGCTCTGTTCGAGGCCCTGGAGATCGAGCGCGTGGCGATGTTCGTCGTCCTGTCGCTGATCGTGCTGGTCGCCGTGTTCAACATATTGTCGTCGCTGATCATGCTGGTGCGCGCCAAGACGCGCGACATCGCCATCCTGCGGACCATGGGTGCGACACGCCGCGGCATGATGAAGATCTTCGTGACTGTTGGCGTCATCATCGGCTCCCTTGGCATCATTTTGGGCCTCATCCTGGGCGCGCTGTTCCTGTTCTTCCGGCAGGGCGTCGTGAATGGCATCCAGTTCGTCACCGGGCAGAACCTCTGGGACCCGTCCGTGCGCTTCCTTTCCGATCTGCCGTCGAAGACCGATCCGTTCGAAGTCGCAGCAATCGTGTTCATCGCCCTCATCCTGTCCTTCCTGGCAACGCTCTACCCGGCGTGGAAGGCGGCGAGCACCGATCCAGTGCAGGTGCTTCGCTATGAGTGAGGCGGTGCTGGCGACGCGCGACCTCAAGCGCGCGTTCACCCAGGGCGACGTCACCATCCACGTGCTGCGCGGGGTCGATCTCGAGGTGCAGCCGGGTGAGATCGTCGCTTTGCTCGGCCCGTCGGGATCGGGCAAGTCGACCTTGCTGCAGGCGGTCGGCCTGCTTGAAGGCGGCTTCCAGGGCTCGATCCGGATCGCCGGCAGGGAAGCGTCGAGCCTCGACAATGACGAGCGCACCGCGCTTCGCCGCGAAGCGCTCGGCTTCGTCTACCAGTTCCACCACCTGCTCCCCGATTTCGACGCGCGCGAGAATGTCGTTCTGCCGCAGCTGATTCGCGGTGCCGAGCCTGAGGCAGCGCGCCGTCGCGCCGACCAGCTGCTTAGCGCGCTTGGGCTTTCAAAACGGCTCGAACATCGCCCGGCGAAACTGTCGGGCGGCGAGCAGCAGCGCGTCGCCGTTGCTCGTGCACTGGCCAATCAGCCGCCTCTGGTCCTGGCCGACGAGCCCACAGGCAACCTGGACGAAGCCACCGCCGACGTCGTGTTCGGCGAATTCCTCAATCTGGTCCGCGGCGAAGGCAGCGCAGCGCTCGTCGCCACCCACAACGAGCGAATCGCCGCCAAGATGGACCGCGTATTGCGGCTGCATGACGGGAAGCTTGAATGACGGCACTGACGCAGATCCCGGTGACGGCCGCAGACGGTTCCGCGACGGATCTGTCGGCGTTCGCGGGCAAGGTGCTGCTGATCGTCAATGTCGCGTCCAGGTGCGGCTTCACCCCGCAGTATGAAGGGCTGGAGGCCTTGCACCGGCGCTTCGGCGACAGAGGCTTCAGCGTACTCGGCTTTCCTTCCAACCAGTTCGGCGCGCAGGAGCCCGGCGATGCCGAGGAGATCGCAGACTTCTGCAAGACCAGTTATGGCGTCAGCTTTCCCCTGTTCGCTAAGACCGACGTCAATGGACCGAATGCCGCGCCGCTCTACCGGCACCTCAAGGCCGAGGCTCCAGGGCTTGCGGGCACCCAGGCGATCAAGTGGAACTTCACCAAGTTCCTGGTCGACCAGTCGGGCAGGGTGGTAAAACGCTATGCCCCGCAGACCAGGCCCGAGGAAATCGCCGGCGACATCGAGGCGCTTCTCGGGTGACAGTCTTTGGGACCCTTTGGCTCGTGACGCGTTAGCGCCCCCATGCGCCGGCTTACCCCCACCACTGTCGCCCTGATCCTTGGCGGTCTGGTCCTGCTCGGACTGGTCGCCTTGTTCCTGTCGAGCGGGCGGAGCGGCAATCAGGACAAGCTTGCCGACAGTCAGCTGGCCGGCGCCAGCAAGGCTTCGCCGGCGACGCGCTGTTCCTCTCAGCGCACCTATGACGTCATCAAGCGCGAGCTGTTCCGCCAGGCGGCGGAGACCCGCGGCAGCGATCAGGCGCAATTCGACCGGCTCGCCGCTTATGCGTCCGTGCGCGTCGCGCAGCCGGTGGTGAAATCGCAGGACGAGGGCGTCGGCACGATTCGCTGCGCAGGCCAGCTGTCGCTCGACCTGCCGCCGGGTGTTGCCGTGGTAGGCGGGCGCCGCACGTTGAGCGCGAACATCGATTACATCCTGCAGGCGACCGCCGACGGCAGCGGCGACATCGTGGTGCTGGAAGGCGCCGACGCGATCATCGTCCCGCTGGCGACGCTGGCGCGCAGCGGCAGCCAGCCCGGCGTGCCGCAGCCGCCCGCGCCGGAGATTCCGTCGGTTGCCCCCGATGCAGCCCTTCCGGACACTGGGGTCGAAGCTTTGCCGCCGACAGCAACGCCGCCGTCGTCGCCGCCCGCTCCGTCGCCGCCGCCTGCTCCGGCGCCGCGCCCGGCTGCGGAGCCGCCGGCGCCGCGGCCGAGCGCAAGCGCCAGCGCCAGCCCGAGCTTCAACTGCCGCTACGCACGCACGCGCGGCGAGATCGCCGTGTGCCGCGATTCCGGCCTAGCGGCGCTCGACCGGCAAATGGCTTCCCAATATTATCGCGCCGTCGCCGGCGCCGACGCCAGCCAGCGCGAGCTGCTGCGCAGCACCCGCAACCGCTTCTTAGCCTACCGCGACCGCTGCGGATCGGACTCCTGCATCGCCGATGCCTACCGCGGCCGGATGGACGAGATAAGGGACATCATGGCCGGGCGCTGGAACCCGCGCTAAGCTGGGGATAAGTCGTTGGCAGGTGCTTTGCGCGGGCGCACCGCTCGCCCATAATCGGGAGTGTGACCGGCCCTTACGTCCCGCTTCGCAATCTTTCCTCCTTCACCATGCTCGAAGGGGCGATGGAGCCCAAGACAATCGCCGCCAAGGCAGCGGCGCTCGGCTTCCCGGCGATCGCGCTGGCGGACCGCAACGGCCTCTACGGCGTCATGCCGTTCAGCGACGCCTGCCTCGAGAAGGGCGTGCAGCCGATCATCGGCACCACGCTCGCGGTGGCGCGGCCGCCGGAGCTCGGCGAGGGCGTCGACTGGCTGGTCCTGCTCGCCAAGGATGAGCAGGGCTATGCCAATCTCAGCAAGCTGGTGTCGGCCGCGCATCTGGAGCGACCAGCCGGCGAGGATCCGCACGTCCCCTTCGCCGCGCTCGAGGACGCCGCCGGTGGGCTGATCGCGCTGACGGCGGGCGGGGAGGGCGCGCTTGCGCGGCTGTTCGCCGAGGGGCAGCACGACAAGGCGCGGCGCTATGCCGACAGCATTGCCGACCTGTTCGGCGACCGGCTCTACATCGAGATCGTCCGCCGCGGGGAGCCGGTGGAGGAGGCTTCCGAGCACGCACTGGTCGAGCTCGCCTTCCAGCGCGGCCTGCCGCTGGTCGCGACCAACCCGGCAGCCTATGTCGATCCCAGCTTTCACGCTGCCCACGACGCGATGCTGTGCATCGCCAACTCGGCCTATGTCGAAAGCGCCGAGCGGCCCACCTCCTCGCCCGAAGCCTGGCTCAAGGGCGCCGCGGCGATGGCCGAGCTGTTCGCCGATCTGCCCGAGGCGATCGCCAACAGCGCGGTGATTGCGCAGCGCTGCTATTTCGCGGCGCCCAAGCGCAAGCCGATCCTGCCGAGGCTGAGCGAGGCGGAGGACGAGATGCTGCGCCGTGACGCGCACGCCGGGCTCGAGGCGCGCCTCGCCGGCCGCCGCGAGGAGGAGCGCGGCATCTACCGCGAGCGGCTCGACTTCGAACTGGACGTCATCACCGGGATGGGCTTCGCCGGCTACTTCCTGATTGTCGCGGACTTCATCAAGTGGGCGAAGGCCAACGACATTCCGGTAGGACCGGGCCGCGGCTCCGGCGCCGGCTCGGTGGTCGCCTGGGCACTCACCATCACCGACCTCGATCCGATCGCGCTCGGCCTCCTGTTCGAGCGCTTCCTCAACCCCGAGCGCGTCTCGATGCCGGACTTCGACATCGACTTTTGCGAAACCCACCGCGACCGCGTGATCCAGTATGTCCAGGCCAAGTACGGCCGCGACCGCGTGGCGCAGATCATCACCTTCGGGCGCCTCAAGGCGCGGGCGGTGCTCAAGGACACCGGCCGCGTGCTGCAGATGAGCTATGGCCAGGTCGATCGGCTCGCCAAGCTGATCCCCAACCATCCCACCGACCCGTGGACGCTCGAGCGCTGCCTCGGCCGCGCCCGCGACAAGTCGGGCGGCCCGCTGCCCGGCGTGCCGGAGCTCATTTCCGAATATCACGCCGATCCCGACGTCCGCCGGCTGTTCGACCTGGCGATGAAGCTGGAAGGGCTGCCGCGCCACGCCTCGACCCATGCCGCGGGCGTCGTCATCGGCGACCGCCCGCTCGAGGAACTGGTACCGCTCTACCGCGATC
>DATLFV010000133.1:0-5338 GCA_035540875.1 Sphingomicrobium sp.
GCTTTCCTGGTGCTGCTCGCCTTGCCCGCGCCCGCCGGCATGCCGCTGGCGGCGTGGCGTACCACCGCCCTCGTCGTGCTGATGGCGAGCTGGTGGATGACCCAGGCGCTGCCGCTGACCGCCACCGCGCTCGTTCCGTTCCTGGCCTTTCCCCTATTCAGGATCATGACCGCCAGCGCCACGGCCTCGGCTTATTATTCGCCGATCCTGTTCCTGGTGCTCGGCGGCGCGATCATCGCGCTGGCGATCGAGCGCACCGGCCTTCATCGCCGCCTCGCGCTCGCCATCGTCACCCGCGGCGGCACGAGCCCCAATGCCATGCTGCTCGCCTTCATGGCCGCGACCGCGATCATCAGCATGATCGTGTCCAACACCGCGACCACGCTGATCATGATCCCGATCGCCATCGCCGTCCTCAAGGCCGCCGAGGTCCGGGAAGGCCATACCGAGGGCTTCGCCGGCGCGCTGGCGATGGGGATCGCCTTTGCCGCCTCGATCGGCGGCCTCGGCACACTCGTGGGCTCACCGACCAACGCCATCGCCGCCGGCATCATCGAGCGCACCACCGGGCTCAGGATCGATTTCCTCACCTGGGCGATCTACGGCCTGCCGCTCGTCGCGCTGGCCATTCCCTTGTGCTGGTGGATACTGCTCAGGGTGCAGCGGGTCCGTGCGACCGACTTCGATCCCGCCTCGGCCTTGTCCGGCATCGGCACCGCCGGCCCCTGGAGCATCGCCGAGAAACGGCTGGTGCCGCTGATCGCCGCCGTCGTCGCCGCCTGGGTCGCGCTGCCGTTCGTGCTTCCGCTCCTGCCCAAGGATTCGGTCACCGACGGCACCATCGCGGTGGCCGCCGCGCTGCTTTTGTTCGTGATCCCCGACGGCACCGGTCGCGCCATCCTCAACTGGGAGGAAGCGAACCGCGCGCCGTGGGGCGTGATCATGCTGTTCGGCGGCGGCCTCGCGCTTGCCGCCGGAATGGGCGAATCCGGCCTCGGCGACTGGCTCGGCACCGCGCTGAGGCCCCTGCGCTCGGTTCACCCCCTGGCTGTCGTCGTGGTGCTGGTGGCAATCGTCATTCTCATCACCGAGTTCGCGTCCAATGTCGCCGCCGCCAGCGGCATCATCCCGGTGGTCGCCGGCATCATCGCCGCCACCGGCATCGACCCGATCCTGCTGGCCCTGCCCGCGGCCTGGGCGGCGAGTTGGGGCTTCATGCTGCCTTCGGGCACCGGCCCCAACGCCATCGCCTGGGCGACCGGCCACATCGCGCTGCCGCGCATGCTCAAGGCGGGGCTCCTGCTCGACCTCGCCGGCGTGCCGCTGATGGTCGGCGTCGTCTGGCTAATCGCGCCGCTCTTGGGCTAGGGGGCGGCCATGGAAGACGAAAACACGGTCAGCGGCACGCCGCACCGCCGCCCCAAGCCCTCGCCGACGGCGATTGGCAACCACAAGCTCAGCCCCTCCACCCTGATGATGGGCCATGGCTTCGACCCGGCGCTCAGCGAAGGCTCGCTCAAGCCGCCGATCTTCCTCACATCGACCTTCGTGTTCGAGAAGGCGGCCGACGGCAAGCGCTTCTTCGAAGGCATCACCGGCAAGCGCCCGGGCGGCGCCGAGGGGCTCGTCTATTCCCGCTTCAACGGCCCCAACCAGGAGATCCTCGAGGACCGCCTGGCCTTGTGGGAGGAGGCCGACGACGCGCTCGCCTTCTCCAGCGGCATGTCGGCGATCGCCACCTTGTTCCTGACCTTCGTCCAGCCCGGCGACGTCGTGGTCCACTCCGGCCCGCTCTACGCCGCGACCGAGACCCTGATCGCCAAGATCCTCGGCCGCTTCGGCGTGTCCTGGCTCGACTTCCCGGCCGGCGCGACTCGCGAGGAGATCGACGCGGTTATCGCCCAGGCCAAGGCGAAGGGCCGCGTGTCGCTCATCTACCTCGAAAGCCCCGCCAATCCGACCAACGCTTTGGTCGACGTCGAGGCGGTGACCGCCGCCCGCAACGCTGCGTTCGGCGAGGCGGAGCGGCCGCCGATCGCCATCGACAATACGTTCCTCGGGCCCTTGTGGGCCAAGCCGCTCGCCCAGGGCGCCGACCTCACCATCTACAGCCTGACCAAATATGCCGGCGGCCATTCCGACCTCGTCGCGGGCGGGCTGGTCGGACGCCAGAAGCTGGTCGACCAGGTGCGGATGATGCGCAACACCATCGGCACCATCTGCGACCCCAACACCGCCTGGATGCTGCTGCGCAGCCTCGAGACGCTCGAGCTGCGCATGAGCCGCGCCGGCGAGAATGCCGCGAGGGTCTGCGCCTTCCTCCGCGACCATCCCAAGGTCGAGACGGTCGGCTATCTCGGCTTCCTCGAGGAAGGCTCGCGCCAGGCCGACATCTACAACCGACACTGCACCGGCGCCGGCTCGACCTTTTCGCTCTATTTGAAGGGCGGCGAGCGCGAGGCCTTTGCCTTCCTCGACGCGCTTGAGATCGCGCATCTCGCGGTCAGCCTCGGCGGCACCGAGACACTTGCCAGCGCGCCCGCGGCCATGACCCACTTGTCGGTGCCCGACGAGCGCAAGGCGGCGCTCGGCATCACCGACAATCTGGTCCGAATCTCGATCGGCGTCGAGCATCCCGACGACCTCATCGCCGACTTCGAGAACGCCTTACGCTCGGTGTAGCCGCGGCTTCTTGTGTTTGGGTGGCTGCTCGGGGCGCTGCGCCGGCCGGGGCGGGCGCGGCTCGGCGGGCTCGATCACCAGCCCCTGGTCCTCGGGTGAGATCGTCGCCCGGCGCAGCGCCTTGACGAAGCCGGCCGTGGCCCGCGCGCTCACCTGGAAATAGCTTTCGTTGGCGGCGATCCGGATCGCGCCGATCTCGGTCCGGCCGACATGGCCGTAGCGGCAGATCAACGGCAGCAGCCAGCGCGGGTCGGCATTGTGGCGCCGCCCGGCATTCATCCTGAACCAGGTCGCGTCCTCGAAGCCGGGACGCGGCCCAGGCTCGGCCTCGTTGCGCTCGCCCGGGCCAAGAATGTCTTCCGGGGCCGGCAAGTCGCTGCGCAAGGCACGCACCAGCGCCGCCGCGATTGCTTCGGGGGCAAGCTTGCCCATCAGCTGCTCGGCCAGCTCGCGGTCCTCGTCCTCCAGCTCCACCGGCGCGGACAGCTCGGCCACCAGCCGCTCGCGGTCGCGATTGCGGATTTCGGCGGCCGACGGCGCGCCGATCCACTCGGCCGCGATGCGCGCGCCCCGCAGCATGCCCTCCACCCGCTTGCGGCGCGTGTAGGGGACGATCAGCACCGCCGTGCCCTTGCGCCCGGCGCGCCCGGTGCGCCCCGAGCGGTGCTGAAGCGCCTCTGCGTCGCGCGGCAGCTCGGCGTGAATCACCAGCGATACCGACGGCAGGTCGATGCCGCGCGCGGCGACGTCGGTGGCGACGCACACCCGGGCGCGCTGGTCGCGCAGCGCCTGGAGCGCATGGTTGCGCTCGTTCTGGCTATGCTCGCCCGACAAGGCGACGGCGTGGAAGCCGCGCTCGGCTAGGCTCGAGTGCAGCCGCCGCACCGCCTCGCGCGTCGCGCAGAACACGATCGCCGTCTCCGCCTCGTGAAAGCGCAGCAAATTGACGATCGCATGCTCGACGTCGGTCGGCGACACGGCGAGCGCCTGATAGGCGATGTCGCGGTGCCCCTCCTTGTCGCCAAGCGTCTCGATCCTCAGCGCATCCTTCTGATAGCGCCGCGCAAGCGCCACGATCGGGCGCGGCATGGTTGCCGAGAACAGCAAGGTCCGCCGCTCCTGCGGAGTTGCGTCGAGGATCTCCTCGAGTTCCTCGCGAAAGCCCATGTCGAGCATCTCGTCGGCCTCGTCGAGCACCGCGACCCGCAGCGCCGACAGGTCGAGCGCCCCGCGCTCGAGGTGGTCGCGAAGGCGCCCCGGCGTGCCGACGACGATATGCGCGCCGCCATTGAGCGCACGCCTTTCCTTCATCGGGTCCATGCCGCCGACGCAGGTCACCACCCGCCCGCCGACGCCCGCATAGAGCCATTCGAGCTCGCGGCTGACCTGGATCGCCAGCTCGCGCGTCGGGGCGATCACCAGCGCCAGGGGCGCGCGGGCGAACGGCAGCCGCTCGGCTTCGAGCAATTGCGAGGCCATCGCCAGCCCGAACGCCACGGTCTTGCCCGATCCGGTCCTGGCCGACACGACGAGGTCGCGCCCGTCCGCCTCGTCGGAGAGCACCGCCGCCTGGACGGGCGTGAGTTCCTCGTAGCCACGGGCAGTGAGCGCGTCGGCGAGGGGCGCGTGGAGCCTGGGATGCTGCATTCCAGCCCATTAGGCGCTGGCCCGGGGCGCGGGAACCCCGGGGCGCCGATAAATGCGCCTGGCCTAGGCCCGGCTCAGCGCGCGTCCACTTTCAGCCCGGTGAAGTGGGCGGCAAAGCCGTACATGTCGGCGAATTCGTCGATCTGCTTGTCCACCGGCTTGCCCGAGCCATGGCCGGCGCGGGTCTCGATGCGGATCAGGTGCGGCGCCCCGCCCGGGTTCGCCGCCTGCACCGCGGCCGCATATTTGAAGCTGTGGCCCGGGGTCACGCGGTCGTCGGTATCGGCGGTGGTGATCAGCATCGGCGGATAGGCAATTCCGCTCTTGATGTTGTGATAGGGGGAATAGGCCAGCAACGTGCGGAAGTCCGCTTCCTTGTTGGGAAAACCATAATCGTCGACCCAGTAGCGCCCGGCGGTGAAGCGGTCGAAGCGCAGCATGTCCATCACTCCGACACCCGGGAGCGCGGCGGCGAACAGGTCCGGCCGCTGGTTGACCACCGCGCCGACCAGCAGGCCGCCATTGGAGCGGCCCTCGATCGCCAGCTGCCGCCGCCCGGTGATTCCTTGCGCGATCAGATATTCGCCCGCGGCGATGAAATCGTCGAACACGTTCTGCTTGTTGGCGAGGCGCCCGGCATCGTGCCAGGCCTTGCCATATTCGCCGCCGCCCCGAATGTTGGCGACCGCGAGCACGCCGCCCGCCTCGACCCAGGCGAGCCAGGCCGGCCGGAAGGACGGCAAGGTCGAGGCGTTGAACCCGCCATAGGCGTACAACAGGGTCGGCCGCGGCCCGGCCGGCAAGTCCTTGCGGCGCACGAGGAACATGGGCACGCGCGTGCCGTCCTTGGACGCGTAGAACTTCTGCTCGACCTCGTAATCCTCGGGCTCGAAGGCGAGCCGCGGCTCGGCGAAGCTGCTGACCTGGTTGCTGGCGCTGTCGTAGCGGTAGATCGCCGTCGGCCGGTTGAAGCTGGCGAAGCTGAAAAAGGCCTCACTGTCGTCCTGGT
>DATLFV010000134.1:0-16498 GCA_035540875.1 Sphingomicrobium sp.
GAACGGAACGAGCGCGGTGGCGGTCAGCGGCAGCGCCTGGGTCATCCACCAGCTCGCCATCAGCACGACGAGGGCGGTGGTACGCCACGCCGCCAGCGGCATGCCGGCGGGCGCGGGCAAGGCGAGCAGCACCAGGAAAGCAACGAGGCCGCCCCAAAGCCCCCAGCGTGCCGTCATCATGCCCCTCCTGCCGGGACGCGTGATGGCAGAGCATGCGAGGCGAGGCCAGCGCCGCGGAGGTTCGCACGCCCCCTGTGGAAGTTCGCACCCGTCACGCGCGCTTCACCCGATGTTCCAACCGTAGAACTGAACCGGGACGCCGCTCCACGGGTGGAAGCCTTCACCGAGCAACTTCAAACCTTCTGCCTCGTAGAACCCCCTCGCCCGGTCATTCGCTGTCGCCATTCGTAATCTGAAGCCTGCCGGCATTGTCCTTTGAGCGACCTCGAGCAAAGCGCGGCCAACGCCCTGACCTTGCTCGCTCGGCAGAACGAAGATCTGGTCAAGCAGAGCTTCACTGGGCTTGACGGCAAGCAGCCCCACTACGCGCTCACCACGCAGCGCGACGTGCAGGTCCCAACCAGACTGAAGCTCTGACTCGATACGGCTGCGGAGTGCTTCGACAGCCGGCACATGGGGGTCACCGTCCATGACCAATGCGCTCTCGTGCCAGACGTGCGCTACTGCGTCTAAATCGCTGTCCGCCGCTCGTCTGACGATAATCTCACTCGGCGCTTCCATGATTGGAGCCTACGTAGCACCGGCGTCGACGAGAGTGCCCTGATGGTAGATTGCGCGCCAGTCGCTCCCGTGTCGCCACAGCGTTGATCGACGGCTGAGCCGAGCGCCCTGCCGCAGCAGGTAAGTAGCGAGGAACACTCCTCCTCCGAGTTCCCGACAGGAGAAATCGCTCACCACCCATTGATCTGCGTGCGGTGACGAGTGGCGTCTCTCCAGTTCATCCAGGACGAAACTTCGATCATAGACGCGCCCCGACGCACCTACCTCCCAGAACGCTTCGTCGGTCATGTGCTCGAAGTGAGCCCGCGAAGTCCCGAGTTCCGGCCGGTGGAAAATCGGCTCGCGTGCGCGGAGTGCCTCAAGCGCTTCGGTCTCGGTCATGAAGGAATGATCAACCCCATCGCTGCTCAAGGTCAATGTCCGCTTCCCACCCAAAGCAGACATCCTTCAGTAAGCCGCCGCGGCCGCTTCGAACCGTTCCTTTGGCGCGCACCCTAACGGCGCAGGCGTTCACGGCAGGCCGATCAGCGAGATCTGGCGGCCATAGTCGGGTTCGCCCCGATGGGTGGCGCGGCGGTAGCTGAAGAAGCGCCCGGGATCGGTATAGGTGTCGAGGCGCAGGCATTCGACGCCGGCGATGCGGGCGAGCAGCAGGCGGTGGACGACGTAGCCGGGCAAATCGAAGTGCGGCTTGCCCGATGGGCCGGCGGTCAAGAAGCGGTCGTTGTCGCGATCTTCCGCGAGGAAGCGGTCGCGGAACGCGGCGTCGACTTCGTAGGAAGGCTGCGCGATGCACGGGCCGACGGCGGCGCAGATGCGCTCCCGCCGGGCGCCGAGATCGAGCATGGCGGCGATGGTCGAATCCGTCACGCCCGCGAGCGCGCCCTTCCAGCCGGCGTGGGCGGCGCCGACGACTCCCGCCTCGACGTCGGCGAACAGCACCGGCGCGCAATCGGCGGTGAGGATGCCGAGCAGCAGGCCCGGGCGGTCGGTGACCATGGCGTCGGCGCGGGGCCTCTGGTCGAGCGGCCAGGGCTGCTCGACCGTCACCGCCTCGGCGGAGTGGACCTGGTGCACGGTGGCGAGCGCGGCGCCCGGCAGCACGGCCTCGATCGCGCGGCGGCGGTTCTCGGCGATCGCCTGGGGGTCATCGCTGCTGCCGGTGCCGGTGTTGAGGCCGGCAAGGGCGCCGCTCGACACACCGCCGCGGCGGCCGAGGAAGCCGTGCGGCAAGCCGCCCAGCGAGGGGGCGCGGATCGCCTCGACGCTCATGGCGCGAACCCCGCCGGCCGCGCCCAGTTGATGCTGTGCAGCGCAATGAGCTTGAACAGCTCGCCCATTTGCGCTCCGTCGCACAGGCGCGCGCGGGCAGCGGCCAGTTCGGCGGCGCGATCCGGGTGCGCCGCGGCCAGCGCCGCGCAGCGGGCGGCGATCCCGAGCCGCTCGAGCCACGTGCCTTGCGGGACGAAAAGCGTCACCTGGACGCCGGGCGCGCGGGCGGCGCGAGTCACGGCTTCGAAGTCGACATGCGCGGTGAGGTCCGCCTCGCCCGGGTCGGCGAGGGGGTCGGCAAAGGCGTGGCCGCGCACCGCCTGCAACGTGTCGCCGGGGGCGCTGTGGGCATGGCCATAGTCGATGATCAAGGCGCAGCCGCCGTGCCGCGCGAGATGCGACGAGAGGGCCGCGACGGCGGAGTCGCGGGCGGGGCTGTCCTCGCGGATGTCGCCCTCGGCAGTGAAGGCGAGCCGGTCGCGCGCGATGGTGACGCCGCGCTCGGTGCCGGCGATCCACTGGCGGACCGGCAAGGCGTCGAGGAATTCATTGGCGGCGAGCAGCAGCGGCGCGGGCGGGAGCTCGGCGATGCTGTCATGCCATGTCGCGTCGGGAACGCGCCTGGCCTGCTCGGCGCGCATTGCCGGGCTGGTCTCGACCAGGTGGACGGGGCCTTCGAAGCCGCTCTTGCGCAGCACGCGCAGCGCGTCGGCGGCCAGTGTGCCGCGGCCGGGGCCGAGCTCGGCGTAAATTGTGTCGGCCGGGCTTCCCGAGCGCTGCCAGCAATCGGCAAGCGCGGCGCCAACCAGCTCGCCGAACATCTGGCTGATTTCCGGCGCGGTCGTGAAGTCGCCGCCGCGCCCGAGCGGGTCGCGCGTGGCGTAATAATAAGAGTTGCACGCCTCCATATAGGCCGCGACGCTGAGCGGTCCTTGCTCACGGATCCGCTCGCGCAGCGCCCGCTCCAGCGGGGTCAGGCGACGCTCGCGTCGCCCATGGTGGGCTCGACCCGGACCCGCCGGCGCGGTGCGGTGAGGAACAGGTAAAGGCCGCCGACGATCATCGGCACCGACAGCCATTGCCCCATCTGAAGGCCCGTCGCGGCCGCGAAGCCGGTGAGCTGGGGGTCGGGCTCGCGCACGAACTCTACCGCGAAGCGGAACGCGCCATAGAAGAAGATGAACGCGCCGACGAGCTTGCCCGGCTGGTAGCGCGCGTCGGTGCGCCAGAACATCCACCAGAGGATCGCGAACAGCACCAGCCCTTCGAGGATCGCTTCGTAAAGCTGGCTCGGGTGGCGCGGCGGGCCGAGCACGGCAATGCCGTTCACCACTTCGGGGAAGCGGACCGCCCAGGGGACATTGGTCGGAGCGCCCCACAATTCATGGTTCACGAAATTGGCGAGGCGGCCGAAGAACAGGCCGAAGGGGACGCAGCAGGCGACATAATCGTGGATCCGCAGCCACGGCAGCTTCTCCTTGCGCGCCAGATAGAGGATTCCGACGGTGGTGCCGATGACGCCCCCGTGGAACGACATGCCGCCGTCCCACAGCTTCAATATGTCGACCGGGTTCTGCAGGTAATAGCCGAGGTTGTAGAACAGGACGTAGCCGAGCCGGCCGCCGAGGATGATGCCCAGCGCAGCGTAGAAGACGAGGTCGTCGGCGTGGCGGCGGGCCATCGGCGCGCCGGGCTCCCTGAGCAGGCGCAGCAAGTACCAGTAGCCGATGAAGATGCCGGCGAGATAGGCGAGGCTGTACCAGCGCAGCTCGAAGAAGCCGAGGTCGAGGGCCACCGGGCCGACGCCCAGCTCGTTCCAGACAATGGCGTCACCCGTGGTCGCGGTGTTTTGCAAGGACTTCCCCATGTTTGAAGCGCCTCATAAGGTGACGCGCCGCAAAGGGCAAAGGAGCGCAGATGCCGAGCGATCTCGACCGCAGGTTCGACGAAATGCTGGCCAGGGTAGTCGGTCCCGGGGGGCGGGTGGTGCTCGGCAAGGACGAGGCAGGGCGGGTGATCGTCAGCAACTTCCCCGCCACCGTGCCGGGGCTGCTGCGCGCCTTTTGCTCGCTCTACCCCGACCGCGAGGGGCTGGTCGCCGGCGACGAGCGCCTGCTGTTTCCCGAGCTCGACCTTTTGTCGGAGGAGCTTGCACGGGCGCTGGTGGCGCGGGGCATCGCCAAGGGCGACCGGGTCGGGATCGCGATGCGCAACTGCCCGAGCTGGGTGATCGGCTACATGGCCGCGCTCAAGGCCGGGGCGGTGGCGACCTTGTTCAACGGCTGGTGGCAGAGCCACGAGCTCGAGCATGCGGTGCAGCTCACGCAGCCGCGGCTGATCATCGCCGATGCCGCGCGCGCCGAGCGGCTGGCCGGGGTTTCCGGCGCCGGCGAGATCGTGTCGCTGGCAGTCGAGCGGCCGGTGCGCGAGGCGCTGGAGCCCTTGCTGGCGGCGGGCGGCGAGGGCGTCGCGCTCCCGGAGATCGCGCCCGAGGACGATGCCACCATCCTCTTCACCTCCGGCTCGACCGGCGAGTCCAAGGGGGCGCTGTCGACCCACCGCGCGGTGACCGCCGGAGCCTATGCCTATGCGACCGGCTTGATGACCCTGCTCGGCCTGCTGACCGCGGAGGGACGCGCGCCGGCCTCGCCGCCGCGCACCCTGCTCAGCGTGCCGTTGTTCCACGTCACCGGCGAGGTGCCGGTGATGCTCAACAGCTTCGTCGTCGGGCGCTGCATGGTGGTTATGCCGAAATGGGATTCCGGCGAGGCGCTGCGGCTGATCGAGAAGGAGAAGATCACCTATTTCGTCGGCGTGCCGACCATGAGCCTGGAGCTGATGAGCCATCCCGACCGCGACAAATATGATCTGTCGTCGCTGACCGACATCACCGCCGGCGGCGCGCCGCGGCCGGTCAGCCATGTCGAGCGGCTGCAGAAGGAGTTCCCCCATGCCCAGCCGGCGCTCGGCTACGGGCTGACGGAGACCAACGCCGTCGGCTGCAGCAATTTCTGGGGCAGCTATGCGGCCAAGCCCGCGTCGACGGGCCGCGCGCAGAAGCCCTATGTCGAGATCGCCATCCTGGGCGACGGCGACAGGCATTTGCCGCCGGGCGAGCGCGGCGAGGTCGCGATCCGTGCGGCCGCCAACATCAAATGCTACTGGAAGAATCCGCAGGCGACTGAGGCGGCGTTCACCGCCGACGGCTATCTGCGCACCGGTGACATCGGTTTCCTCGACGACGACGGATATCTGTTCATCGTCGACCGCAAGAAGGACATCATCATCCGCGGCGGCGAGAACATTTCCGCCGCCGAGGTCGAGGCTGCCTGCTACGCCTGCGCGGACGTCGCCGAGGTGTCGGTCTTCGCCGCGCCCGACGAAAGGCTGGGCGAGGTGCCGGTGGCGATCATCCTCCCGCGCGACGGCAGCGGCCTCGATGAAGCCGCGCTGCGCAAGTTCCTCGAAGGACGCATCGCCGCGTTCAAGGTGCCGGCGCGGATGGTGTTCACCGACGCGCCCTTGCCGCGGCTCGGCACCGGCAAGATCGACCGCGTGGCGCTGAAGTCGCAGCACGCGCATTGAGCCTTCGCCTGCCCGCCGTCGACCGGCGCACGCTGCTGATTGGCGGCGGGGTCGGAGTGGGGCTGATCGTCGGCATCGCCGCCTGGCCACGGCGCGCGGGCGAGGACGGCGAAGCGCAGCGGCTCGGCGCCTTCGTCAGGATCGGGCGCGACGGCCGCGTGACGGTGGCGGTGCCGCAGACCGAGAGCGGGCAGGGGGTATGGACCGCGCTGCCGCAGATCCTCGCCGACGAGCTCGGCGCGGCCTGGGACCAGGTGGCGGTCGAGCCGGCGCCGCTCGGGTCCGACGCGTACGGCAACGGAGTGGCGGCCGGGCAGGGCTGGCTCGACGGGCTTGGCGCATGGCGCCGCTGGCGGGTGCAGCCGCTCAGGATCACTGCCGGATCAACCTCGGTGCGGGCGTTCGAGCAGCCCTTGCGCGAGGCGGGCGCGGCGGCGCGGGCGATGCTGATCGCCGCCGCCGCCGAGCGCTGGGGGGTGGACGCTGGGGAGTGCGACGCCGCCGAGGGGATGGTTCACCACGCGGGCAAGGCGCTCGGCTTCGGCGCGCTTGCCGAAGCCGCGGCCGGGCAGCGCGCGCCGTCCAGCCCGCAGCTGCGGCGGGGGCGGCTGGCGGGACGGCCGCTGCCGCGCCTCGATCTGCCATCGAAGAGCGACGGCAGCTTCCGCTTCGCCGCCGACGTGCGGCTTCCGGAGATGCTGTTCGCCTCGGCGCGGCTGGCGCCGCCGGGCGGGCGGCTGAGCGCCTTTTCGCGGCGCGCGATCGAGGCAGCGCCGGGCGTTCGCGGTCTTGTCACTCGCGAAGGCTGGATCGCGGTCGCGGCCGACAATTGGTGGAGCGCCGAGCAGGCGCTGGTTGCGGCGCGGCCGCACTTCGCGGGCGCGGCTTCACCGGATGCAGGCGAGCTGCGCGCGCTGGCCGAGGCGGCGCTGGCGGGCGGCGGCGGCGAGACTTTGCTGGAGCGCGGCGACTATGCGCGCGCCGTGGCGGGCTCGCGGCCGCTGGCGGCGACCTATTGGGTCGCGCCCGCGATGCACCTCGGGCTCGAGCCGGTCACCGCGACTGCGCGTTTCAGCGGCGAGCGGCTGGAGGTGTGGGCGGCGACCCTGGCGCCCGACCTGGCGCGGGAGGCTGCAGCCCGCGCGGCGTCGCTGCGCAACGTGGACGTGATGCTTTACCCGATGCCGGCCGGCGAACCGGGCGGACGCGCGCTGGAGCCGGACGCGATACCCCTCGCCGTGGAGATGGCGCGAGAGCTGCGGCGGCCGGTTCAGCTCGCCTTGTCGCCGCGCGCCAGCCAGAACCATGGACCCGTGGAGCCGCCGCTGCTTGCGACCATGAATGCGCTCCCGGGTGCCGGCGGGATCACCGCGGCGCTGCGCATGCGGCTTGCCGGGGCCGGCGGTATCGGCGCTGCGCTGGCGCGGCTGGCGGGAGGGGAGGCAAGCGGCGGCCCCGGCCTGGGCGAGATGATCCTGCCTTATGCGATCCCTGATCTCGCAATCGAGTCGGTGCCGCTGCAGCTGCCGTTTCGCACCGGCTACGTGCGCGGGGCGCCGGAACGCGCGCTGGCCTTTGCGGCCGAGAGCTTCGTCGACGAGCTGGCGCGAGCCGCGGGGCTCGAGCCGCTCGCCTTCCGGATGGCGATGCTGGGGGCGAGCCCGCGGCTGGCGCACTGCCTGCAGGCCGCGGCGGCCGCGGCGGGCTGGGACGGCGGCCGCCGCGGCCGCAGCACCATGGGGCTGGCCGCAGTCTCGGCCTACGGCTCGCACATCGCTTTGGTTGCCGATGCCAGCATCGCGCCCGACCAGAAGGTCCAGGTCCACCGGCTGGTGGCTGCGGTCGATTGCGGGCGGGTGGTCAATCCGCAGCTGGTCCGCCAGCAGGTCGAGGGCGGGCTGATCTGGGCGCTGGGCCAGGCGACGGTGCGCGCGCCGCAGTGGGCGGCCGGAATGCCGCGCTCGCGGGATCAGGCCGCGCTCGAGCTGCCCCGCATCGGCGACACGCCCGACATCCGGGTGCAGATCATGCCGAGCAGCGCCGCGCCGGGCGGGGTCAGTGCGCTCGCCGTGCCGCCGCTGGCGCCGGCGATCGCCAATGCGATCTTCGCGGCGACGGGAAAAAGGCTTCGCAATCTGCCGTTCGACCCTACATCCGCGTGATGCAGAAACCCGCCGACCATCCCTCCATCCCGCCGCGCAAGATTGGCGTGCTGCTGATCAACCTCGGCACGCCCGACGCGCCCGAGGCGCCGGCGGTGCGCCGCTACCTCGCCGAATTCCTCAGCGACCCCCGCGTCGTCGAGATCCCGCGCCTGGCTTGGAAGCCGATCCTGCACGGCATCATCCTGCGCACCCGGCCCGCCAAGTCGGCCCACGCCTACAGGCAGGTGTGGACCGACGAAGGCTCGCCGCTGGCGGCGATCACCGCCCGCCAGGCGCGGGCGCTGCAGGCCAGGATTGGCGACGGCGTGATGGTCGAATGGGCGATGCGCTACGGCAACCCCGCCATTCGCCCGGCGGTCGAGCGGCTGAAGGCGGCGGGGTGCGAGCGGATCCTCGCCGCGCCGCTCTATCCGCAATATTGCGCCGCGACGACCGCGACCGCCAACGACACGGTGTTCGCGGCGCTGGCAGGGATGCGCTGGCAGCCGGCGCTGCGGACCTTGCCGCCCTATCATGACGACGAGGCTTATGTGGCCGCGCTCGAGAGCAGCATCGAGCGGCAGCTCGGAGGGCTGGACTTCACGCCCGAGCGGCTGCTGCTGAGCTTCCACGGCATGCCCGAGCGGACGCTGCGGCTCGGCGACCCCTATCACTGCCACTGCCGCAAGACGGCGCGGCTGGTCGCCGAGCGGCTCGACTTGCCGGTCGACGTTGCTTTCCAGTCGCGCTTCGGGCGCGCCAAGTGGCTGGAGCCGGCGACCGAGGACGTGCTCGCCGGCTATCCGGGGCAAGGCGTTACGCGCATCGCCATCGCCGCGCCGGGCTTTTCGGCCGATTGCATCGAGACCATCGAGGAGCTCGGGATCCGCGGCCGCGAGACGTTCACCGCTGCCGGCGGCACCCATTTCGCCTTGCTCGACTGCCTCAACGATTCGGCCGAGGGCATGACCATGCTGCAGCGCGTCATCGGCCGCGAACTTGCGGGGTGGGTGGAGCCGACCTAAGCGACACCCCGGAGGAGAGAGGAGGTCGATTATGGCTCGAGTGGCGATCGTCACCGGCGGTACGCGCGGCATCGGCGAGGCGATCAGCGTCGCCCTGAAGGCGGCGGGCATGGAGGTCGCGGCCAATTACGCCGGCAATGAGGAGCGCGCGCGCGCCTTCACCGAGCGCACCGGCATTCGCGCGTTCAAGTGGGACGTCGCGGACCACGAGGCGTGCCAGGCGGGCGTCCGCCAGGTCGAGGCCGAGCTCGGCCCGGTCGACGTGCTCGTCAACAATGCCGGGATCACCCGCGACACGACGATGAAGCGCATGGACCACCAGAAATGGCAGGAGGTGATCGACACCAATCTCGGCGGCTGCTTCAACATGGCCAAGGCGGTGTGGGACGGGATGGTCTCCCGCGGCTACGGCCGGATCGTCAACATCGGCTCGATCAATGGCCAGGCCGGCCAGTACGGCCAGGTCAATTATGCCGCCGCCAAATCGGGCATCCACGGCTTCACCAAGGCGCTGGCGCAGGAAGGCGCACGGGCGGGCGTCACCGTCAACGCCATCGCGCCGGGCTATATCGACACCGACATGGTCGCGGCAGTGCCAGAGGAGGTGCTGGGCAAGATCGTGGCGCGCATCCCGGTGGGCCGGCTCGGCAAGGCCGACGAGATCGCGCGCGGCGTCGCCTTCCTGGTCGACGAGAATGCCGGTTTCGTCACCGGCTCGACCTTGTCGATCAACGGCGGCCAGCACATGTATTGAGCCATGAAGACCGTCGGTTACGCCCCACCGGTCAAGCGATCGATCCTGATCGCCGGGCACCCGACGTCCGTCAGCCTGGAGCCCTTGTTCTGGCACGCGCTGGAGGTTGCCGCCGCCGACACGCAGCGGCCCGTCAACGCCCTGGTCGCCGAGATCGACGCCGCCCGGCTCGAGGTTCCGGCGCCGCCGAACCTGACGTCGGCAATCCGCCAGTGGCTGTTCGCGCGGGCGCTCAGCGCCTGACCGGAGCGCCGGACTGAAGCCGACCGACGCCGGCTAGCGGGCGAGCAGGATCCGCGCCTGGGCGGCGATCTGCGCGAGCATTGGCGCGGTGACATGGCCTTCGGCGCGGGCGCGGGCGATCAGCCGCCGGAACTGCGCGATCCGCGGCGCCTGGCTCTCCACCCACTGCCGGACCGCCTCGTCGGGCTTCTTGCTGTTGTCGCGGACCAGGAAGTCGATGCGCAGCTGCTCGAAGTCGCGGGCGAGGCCGGCGGTCAGCAGCCGCTCCCACTGGTTTGACGGCACGAAGCGGGCGACCTGCTGCTGCGCCCAGTCGAGCCCCAGCGCCTCGCCCAAAGTGGTATAGGCGCGGGTGACGTCCAGCTGGTCGAGGTGGCGGCGCGCCGCGAGCGCGGCGATCCCGAACACGCCGTCGAGCTCGAACAGGCGCACCAGCCCGCGAACGATCTTGTCGCTGGCGCCGAGCGCGATCAGATGGTCGCGCCGCGCCGCCGCCTCGTTGCGGACCTCGGCGCGGATCAGCTTGGTCGCCGCCGCGCCGATCTTGCGCACCCCCGGCTCGAGCAAATTGGTGAGCGCGCTGACATTGCTCTCGCCGCTGGCGGCGCGGATCACGTCGGAGAGATGGGCGCGCACGCTGCTCGCGGCGATGGCGAACAGCTCGATGCGGACCGCCTCGGGCAGCGCCGCATCCTCGATCTCGACCCACAGCCGCTCGAGGTCGAGCAGGCGCTCGACGACCAGGAAGGCGGCGATCACGTGGTTGAGCGACGCGCCTTCCTCCTCGGTCATGTCGAAGGCGAGAGTCGGCCCGAGGCGGTTGACCAGCCGGTTGGCGACCTTGGTGGCGAGGATCTCGTTGCGCAGCCGGTGCTCGCGGATGGCGTCGGCGTGGCGCTTGCGCATCGGCTCGGGGAAGGCGGCGAACAACTGGTCCTCGAGCAACGGGTCCTCGGCCAGCCGCATGTCCTCGGCCGCGTCCTGGAGCGTGAGCTTGGCGAGCGACAGCAGCACCGCCAGCTCGGGCCTCGTCAGGCCGCGGTTCTCCGACCCGCGGCGAAGCAAATTCTCACTGCTTTCCAGCCCTTCGACGCGGCGGTCGAGCCGGCCCATCTGCTCGAGCAGCTCGAGCGTGCGGACATAGCCCGGAAGGCTGAGCGCACCGCCGGCCTCGTCGATCGAGATCGCCAGCGACTGCAGCCGGTTGTTCTCGAGCACGAGGTCGGCGACCTCGCTGGTCATCTTGTCGAGCAGCTTGTTGCGGGCAGCCAGGGTGAGCTTGCCGTCCTGGACGTCGCGATTGAGCGCGATCTTGATGTTGACCTCATTGTCCGAGCAGTCGACGCCGGCGCTATTGTCGATGAAGTCGGTGTTGATGCGGCCGCCGCCTTCCGCGAACTCGATCCGCGCGGCCTGGGTGATGGCGAGGTTCGCGCCCTCGCCGATGACCTTGGCGCGAAGTTCGTCGGCATTGGCGCGCAGCGCATCGTTGGCCGGATCGCCGACGTCGACGTGCGGCTGGTTCGACGCCTTAACATAGGTGCCGATGCCGCCGAACCACAGGAGGTCGACCTGGGCCTTGAGGATCGCGTTGATCAGGCTCGTCGGGTCGATGGTGGCGCTGTCGAGGCCGAGCAGGTCGCGCGCCTGCTTCGAGAGGGTGATCGATTTTTGCGTGCGCGGATAGATGCCGCCGCCCTTGGACAGCAGGAAGCGGTCGTAATCGTCCCAGCTCGAGCGCGGCAGCTCGAACAGCCGCTTGCGCTCCGCGAAGCTCTTGGCCGGGTCGGGGTTGGGGTCGATGAAGATGTGGCGGTGGTCGAAGGCGGCGACCAGCTTGATCGAATCCGACAGCAGCATGCCGTTGCCGAACACGTCGCCGGACATGTCGCCGCAGCCGGCGACCAGCACCGGGTCCGACTGGACGTCGATGCCCATCTCCAGGAAGTGGCGCTGCACCGAGATCCAGGCGCCGCGCGCGGTGATCCCCATCGCCTTGTGGTCGTAGCCGTTCGAGCCGCCGCTGGCGAAGGCGTCGCCGAGCCAGAAGCCGCGCTCCAGCGCGATGGCGTTGGCGACGTCGGAGAAGGTGGCCGTGCCCTTGTCCGCGGCGACCACGAAATAGGGATCGTCGTCGTCATGGATCACCACCTGTTCGGGGTGGACGATCTTGCCCTGGACGATGTTGTCGGTGACCGAGAGCAGGGAGCGGATGAAGATCCGGTAGCTTTCGGTCCCCTCGGCCAGCCAGGCGTCGCGGTTGGTCAGCGGCGGCAGCTGCTTGGGGTAGAAGCCGCCCTTGGCGCCGGTCGGCACGATCACCGCATTCTTGACCAGCTGCGCCTTCATCAGGCCCAGAATCTCGGTGCGGAAGTCGTCGCGCCGGTCGGACCAGCGCAGCCCGCCGCGCGCGACCGGCCCGCCGCGCAGGTGGATGCCTTCGATCCGGGGGCTGTAGACCCAGATCTCGCGCCACGGCACCGGTGCGGGGAGCCCCGGAACCAGGCTGGAATTGATCTTGAAGGCGACCGCCTCCGACGCCGCGGGGGCGAAGGCATTGGTGCGCACGACGGCATCGACGAAGGCGCGCAGCCGCCGCAGGATGCGGTCGTCGTCGATCGAGCGCACCCGCGCCAGTGCATCGTCGAAGCGCTCGCGCTCGGCGGCCATGGCGGCCTCGCGGTCACCGGCGGCGTCAGGGTCGTGCGCGGCGGCGAACAGGCCGATGAGGGCGCTGGTCGCCTCCGGCGCGCGGCGCAGGGCGTCGACCACCGTCAGCAGGCCGAACGAGCTTCCGGTCTGGCGCAAGTAGCGGAACCAGGAGCGCAGCCAGACGACCGGCTTAGTGTCGAGGCCGGCGAACAGCACCAGCTGGTTGAACTCGTCGTCCTCCGCCTCCCCGCTGAGAACGCAGGAAATGGCGCGCTCGACGTCGTCGACCCGGCTCAGGATCGACTGCAGATCGGCGCCGTCGCCGAGCTCGAGCTTGAAATGGTGGATGTAGCCGAGGTTGCGGTCGCCGAGCGCGGTCGGCATTTCCTCGAGCACGCGGAAGCCGAAATTCTCGAGCACCGGCACGGCTTCCGACAAGGGGATCAGCCCGCCCTTGCGATAGGTCTTGAGGTTGAGCTCGTCGCCCCGGTCGCCCTGCGAATGCCAGATCCGCACGCCGCGGTCGTCATTGTCGGCGAGGCGGGCAAGGCGCAATATGTCGGCGGCACCCTCTTCCGGGCTGGTGCGCGCCCGATAGCTGTCGGAAAAGCAGGACAAGTAGCTGAGGCTGAGCCGGGTGGCGCGGGCGGGGCCGACCAGCTGGTTGAGCTCCGCTTCCACTGCCGGAGCCCAGCCGCGCACCATCTCGACCAGCGCCTGATCGAGCGCCCCGGAATCCGGCAGCGCCTTGCCCGGGTCGATCGGGAAGGTGAAGCGGAGCAATGCCAGCTCGCCCTCGCCGAGCTCGACCGACCAGCTGGTGATCGCGCTGTCGAGCTGCTTTTCGAGCAAGTGCGCGATCGCCTTGCGCCGAGCGGTGGTCAGCTCGTCGCGCGGCAGCCACACGAACGCATAAAGGTGGCGGCGCAGCGCGCCGGGCAGCAGCAGCAGCCGTGGCCGCGGCCGGTCGGCAAGCGACATGGCGGTGAGCGCCGCCGCCCGCACCTCGTCCTCGTTGAAGGAAATCAGCAGGTCGTGGGGCAGGGTCGAGACAGCGTGCGCCAGCGCCTTGCCGCCGTGGCTTTGCGGCGAGAAGCCGAGGTCCTTGTCGAGCTTGGCGAGGCGGCGGCGGAGCACCGGCACCTGGTCGGCCGACGTGCGCAGGGCGGCGCTGGTCCACAGGCCGGTGTGAAGCGACAGCCCGCCATCGGGCCGGCGCACCATGGCGACGTCGAGCGGCACGCGGCGATGCACCGGCGAGATGCGGTCGGCCTTGAGGATCAGCACGGTCCGGGATTCGTCGGAAAGGTGCTCGATGGCGGCGCGGGCGAACTCCTCGTCCCACAAGGCGATGTTGTTGCGAAGAATTCCCAGCGGGTTGCTGACGCGGCCGTCCCTGGCGACATCGGCATGGCCGAGCAGGGTGAAATTGTTGGCCGCGAGGAAGCGCAGCAGCGCCGCATTTTCAGGATCGCGCGGCGCGATCAGATCCGCGTCCGCGCCCATGCGCGCGAGCATCGTCCGCCAGTCGCCGACCGCGGCCCGCACGTCGTCGAGCACATGCTGCAGCTCTCGCACCAGCTCCTGGCGGCCGCGGGCGTCGCTGCGGTCGAGCTCGATGTAGATGATCGATTCGGGCTCGCCCTCGCCGATTCGCTGGAGCCTGCCCTTCTTGTCGCGGACCACCGCCACGATCGGGTGGAGCAGGCGATGGACGGCCAGCCCGCGGCCCGCGATGGCGCCGGCGACACTGTCGACGAGGAACGGCATGTCCTCGTTGACCGCGACCAGCCGCATCCGCCGCCGGCCGGCCTCGCCGCCGCTCGACTGCAGATGGACGATGCTGGTGCCCGGAGCGCGGTGGGCGACGGCCTCGGCGACGAATTCGGCCGCTTCCTGCTGGCTGGTGCGGTCGAAATGGTCGGTCTCGCCCGGCAGCGCATTGGCGATCAGAACGGAACGCAGGGCCTCGACCATCGGCTTGGCCAGGCGCGTATGGACCGTCATGATTGTGCTTGCTCCGCCAGCGGTTCGCTATGGCGGCGGCCTATAGCGCCCTGTCCGCTGGCGGGACAAGCGCGCGATGGGCCGCCCCGGAACTCGCTCGCTTTGCCGTCAGGCGGCGCGCCGGATGGCGCGCTCGAGCAACGCCTCGTCGGCGACCAGCGCCACCGGCTGATGCTCGCCGCAGCTGCCGCGGCGGGTGAGCACCAGGCAGAATTCGGATTCTCCCGGAAGCGCCGCCAGGGCCAGCGGCGGGGCGGCGCGCAGGCGCTCCCGGGCCGCATCGGCGCGGGTGGCGGGCCGTGCCTCCGGCCGGCGCGCCTGGCGCTCGGCCGCGACCAGCGCCTTGAGGCCGCCGGGCTGCCGGTCGATGAACGCCTCGAACCCGCCCTGCTCGACGCAGTGGCGTTGCCCGTGGGCCAGAGCGGCGGCGAACTCGGTCAGGCGCGTCTTGTCATAATCGACGCCGAACACGAGCTTGACGATCGGGGTCATAGGCGCCCGCGCCTGGGCCTTGACCCCCGAATCCTCGAGCAGCTCGGCATAATCATCCGGCGCGCGCTCGGCGGCCATGGCGAAATCATAGGCGAGGGCCAAGGCGCGGTAGAGGGCGGCGCGGCTGCGATGGTCGGCCGACTTGACCACCTCCGCGGTTTCGCGCGCGGCGCACAGCCAGTCGGCGAGTCCGGCGGTGGCGTCGAGCTCGACCTCGGGGAGCACGATGCCCTCCTCGGCCTCGGCGAGCGGGCCGTCTTCCCAGGCCGGGTGCGGCTGTCCTTCCGCGGGCGCGGCGGGCGCGAAGTCGTCGGCGGATGCCGGCTCCGGCTCGGCTGCGGGCGCGGCGCTGTCCGCCGCCGCGACCGGCTCGGCCGCCCGCTTCCAGTTGATGACGCCGTAGATGAAGTCGATGGTGTCGCCGTCCGACGAGAAGGGCATCAGGATGCCGCGATAGCAGATCGGCTGGCCCCGCTGGTTGTCGAACTCGGCCTCGAAGCCCACCGGGGCGCGGTTGGCGATGATCTGCATGTAATGGTCGGTCAGGCGCGACAGCAGGGAGCGGCTGGGCACGTCGGCGATGGTGCGCACGTTATCGGCAAGGCCGCATTCCTCGCGAATCGCCCCGCCGATGTAGGGGGTTGCGGGGTTTTCGCCGCCGCTGGTGAAGTCGAGCAGGACGCTGTTGGGCGCGAAGTCCTCGACGGCCCCGGGCTCGAGGTCCTCGATCGAGGGGAAGTCGCGGCCGTCGAGCAGCGACACCCAGTAATTATAGGCGCGCACATGCATGCGCCGTTCGTCGGTGCCGATCGCCGCGGCGACCTCTTCGGCGCCGGCGCTGTGGGCTGCGTCGACGTCGAACTCGCCTCGCTGCCCGAGATAGCCGTCCATGCCTGTGCCGCCCCTAATTCCCCCGATTTGGCGGCAAATTCGCCTACAAGATTGAAAAAAAAGTTAAGCATACCCGTTCAGCCGCGGCGCCAGCGCATCGCGGGCTGGGCAGCGGTGGGGGCCGCGAAGCGGCCTTGCCCGGGCGCGGCGGCGCTGATAGTGGAAGCGCCCTCTTTCGCCGGCGAAGACGCCGCCGCGCGGAATGGGCCGCTTTAGCTCAGCTGGTAGAGCACATCATTCGTAATGATGGGGTCAACGGTTCGAGTCCGTTAAGCGGCACCACCCATTATTCCTTCTGAGGCAACGCCCGTCTCGTCGGACGTCACGGAATCGAAGATGACCGATCAGCACGATTTACTCGCTGACGGCGACCTCCCACCTCCGGCAATCCGCCAGCTTATCGGCTCGTGAACTCGCTGAAGCCAATGACGATGATGCTGATCGCCAGCCCGAAGAAGAGCACGCCGACCACCACCGTCCACGTCTCCCACTCGCTGGGGTCCCAGTAATTCTTCGCCGCCTCGGCGGGCTTGGCCAGCGGCACGGGATCGCGGCGGATGCGCGAGGGGCGCAGCTCGACGGTCGGCTTGCTCGATGTCCACGGCTTGCTCATCCGACGGCCCTAGCGCGCCGCTGGTAACCATCCGGTTAGCGCCGCGAGTCGCCCGCACCCACCCGTCACCCCCTCGATC
>DATLFV010000135.1:0-3872 GCA_035540875.1 Sphingomicrobium sp.
GAGGGTGCCGTCCTTGGCGATCCTAAGGTGGCAGGCCATGGCGGCGCGCGTTTCGCCGGCCTTGAGCGAGCAGATGTCGGCGCTCAATTCCTCGGGCAGCATCGGCACCACCCGGTCGGGGAAATAGACGCTGTTGCCGCGGGCGCGCGCCTCGCGGTCGAGCTCGGAGCCCGGGCGAACGTAGAAGCTGACGTCGGCGATGGCGACGATCGCCTTCCAGCCGCCGTCATTGTCGGGGTCGTCGTCGGGAGCGGCCCAGATGGCGTCGTCATGGTCGCGCGCGTCGGCGGGGTCGATGGCGACGATCGGCAGATGGGTGAGGTCCTCGCGCTCGCCCAGCGGCTGGCTGGAGACGCGGTGCGCCTCGTCGATCGCCTCCTGCCGGAACTCGTGACGCAGGCCGTGCTTGTGGATCGCGATCAAAGAGAAGCTGCGCGGCGCGAACGGGTCGCCGAGCACCGCGTCGACGCGGGCGGTGACCCGCGGCGGCCGGCCCGACAGCTCGCACAGCACCAGATCGCCGACCTCGGCATCCCTGAGGTCGCCGATCTGAAGCTCGCGGCGCTCGCGCTTGTCGACGGGAGACAGCCAGTGACGCTCGCCTTCCTGTTTGACGACGCCCAGGACGAGCTCGGCGCTCCTGGCGAGCTTCTTCATCGGGTGGGCAATGAAGCCCTGCCCCTTCGCTTCGGTACGCGCCAGCACCCGGTCGCCAATGCCCAAGGCCGAGCGGCGCCCGCGCTCGATGATGCGCAGCTTGGGCGGGGGACCTTCCGCCTGCCACTGCTCGGGCACGGCGCGGACCTGACCGCTGTCGTCGACCTCGATCACGCGCAGCACCGTCACCCGCGGCACCCCGCCCGACTGGTGGAAGGCGCGGCCGGGCGACGAGTCGATCAGCCCCTCGTCGGCCATGTCCTTGAGCAGGGTCTTGAGCCCGATCTTGTCCTGCCCGGAGAGGCCGAAGGCGCGCGCGATCTCGCGCTTGCCCGCCGGCTGGTCGGACGTGGCGATGAAGTCGAGGATCTGCTTGCGGCTGGGAAGGCCGGCGCTGTTACGTCTCGCCATCGGTTCCGTTCGTCCTGAGTAGCCGGTGAGCCACGTCGAACCGGCGTATCAAAGGACTGTCCTTCGATACGGGCTCTCGATGCGCTTCGCTTACTCGATCCCTACTCAGGACGAACGGGATTGTTTCATTGCGCCGGCGGCGGCGGCGGCACGTAAGGCTTGAACGCGCCGCCGGGCACCGCCGCGGCCACCGGGCTCTCGGCGCCGTTCCGGCCAACGGACGAGACGCCGAACACCCAGTCGTCGACACGGACCCCCTTGAGGACATGCCGGTTGGCCGAAGCGGCAACCCGCGCCTCGTGCTGCCACTGGTTGGCGTCCGTACGCCGCCAGCGCACGACATAAGAGGCAGCCCCATTGACTGGTTTCCAGCTCACAGTCGTATCCGTGGACACCGCGCCCTCGGCCGTCGCTTCCGGCGGCGGCGGGGCCATCGCCAGCGTCGCCAGCGCCGCGACGTTGAGCTTCACCACCCTGGTCAGATAGGCAAAATCCATCTTGTCGATGGTGTCGCCATATTCGACGCCGTTCTCGACCCTCAGGTCCTGGTGCTGGTGGTTGTAATTCTCGACCGCGACCGAAAAGCGCACCGCGGGGAAGCCGGCGTTCAGGAACTCCGTGTGGTCGCCGCCGCGGCCGAAGCGGTCGTTGCGCCAGATCTGCATGACGTCGAGGCCGATCTGCGGGTGGCGGTCGGCGAGGCTGTCGAGGAAGCGCGACAGGTTGCGTGAAGGGGAATCGTTCTCTCCGCCAAGGCTGCGCTGCCGGGCGGCAAGGTCCTCGCGTCCCTGCCAGCGCGGCCCTTCGGAGAAGACCCGCACCTGGCGCGCGTTGCAGACACCGTCCGAGCCGCAGCTGTTGCCGATGATGTCGTTGTTGAGGTTGGCAATGACATTCCAGCCCTGCGCCTTGGCATAGTCGGCCATCACCTTGCCGCCGTAGAGCCCCTGCTCCTCCCCCGACAAGGCCGCGTAGACGATGGTGCCCGGAAACCTGGTCTTGCTCAGCACCCGCGCCGCCTCGATCACCGCCGCCGTGCCCGAGCCGTCGTCATTGGCGCCCGGCGCGTCCTTGACGGCGTCCATCACGTCGCTGACGCGGCTGTCGATATGGCCAGTGATGATGACGACGTCGTTGGGCCGCTCGGTGCCGCGCTGGATGGCGAAGACGTTGGTGATGCGCGTGGGCCCCGGCAGACGGCGGCCCTCCATCACCTGGCTGGTCCGCCCCACCTGCAGGCAGCCGCCGCACGCCCGCGCATATCGCCTGAGTTCGGCCTCGGTCCAGTTAAGCGCCGCGCCAATGCCGCGTTTCGGGTCCGTCTGCGAAGACAGGGTATGGCGGGTGCCGAAGCTCACCAGCTTCTCGATGTCGCGGCGCAGCTGCGCCTCGCTGACCTTCATTGCCGCGTCGCCGGCGATCGCCTCGGGCGTGGGCAAGGGCGGCACCGCCTGGGCCGCGGCTGGGCCGATCAGCAGGACGGAGAGGAAGGCGAGACTGCGCATCGGCTTGGCTCCTAACAGGCCCGGCGCAACTGGCATTTGCGGCGACCGAGGTCTAGGGGAACCGGCAGATCCACACTCAAGGCCAGGACGCGATCCCATGTTGCGTGACATCGACCATTATATCGGCGGCGACACTTATTCCTCCGGCGAACGCACCGGCGAGGTGTTCGACCCCAACCAGGGCGAGGTGCAGGCCCGGGTCCGGCTCGGCACCGCCGCCGATCTCGAGCGGGCGGTTGCGGCCGCGCGCGCCGCCCAGCCGGCCTGGGCTGCGACCAACCCGCAGCGCCGGGCCCGCGTCATGTTCGCCTTCAAGGCGCTCGTCGAGCAGAACATGGACGAGCTCGCCCACATCCTCTCGTCCGAGCACGGCAAGGTCATCGCCGATGCCAAGGGCGACATCCAGCGCGGGCTCGAGGTGATCGAGTTCGCCTGTGGCATCCCCCACGCCTTGAAGGGCGAATATACGGTTGGCGCCGGCCCCGGGATCGACGTCTACTCGATGCGCCAGCCGCTCGGCATCGCCGCCGGGATCACCCCGTTCAACTTCCCGGCGATGATCCCGATGTGGATGTTCGGCGTCGCCATCGCCTGCGGCAATGCCTTCGTGCTCAAGCCGTCGGAGCGCGACCCCACCGTCCCCGTCCGCCTCGCCGAGCTGATGAAGGAGGCGGGGCTGCCCGACGGCATCCTCAACGTCGTCCACGGCGACAAGGAGATGGTCGACGCGATCCTCGACCATGACGACATCAAGGCGATCAGCTTCGTCGGCTCATCGGACATCGCGCAGTACATTTACTCGCGCGGCACCGCCAACGGCAAGCGCGTGCAGGCGTTCGGCGGCGCCAAGAACCACGGCATCGTCATGCCGGATGCCGACCTCGACCAGGTCGTCAACGACCTGACCGGCGCCGCCTTCGGCTCGGCCGGCGAGCGCTGCATGGCGCTGCCGGTGGTGGTCCCGGTCGGCGACAAGACCGCCGACGCGCTGCGCGACAAGCTGGTGCCGGCGATCGAGGCGCTGCGCGTCGGCGTGTCGACCGACCCGGACGCGCATTATGGGCCGGTGGTCAACGCCGCGCACCGCAAGCGCATCGAGGACTATATCCAGATGTGCGCCGACGAGGGCGGCGAGCTGGTGGTCGACGGCCGCGGCTTCACTTTGCAGGGGCATGAGCAGGGCTATTTCATCGGCCCGACCTTCTTCGACCGGGTGCAGCCGCATTTCCGCTCCTACCAGGAGGAAATCTTCGGCCCCGTGCTGCAGATGGTCCGGGCGCAGAGCTTCGAGGACGCGGT
>DATLFV010000136.1:0-4194 GCA_035540875.1 Sphingomicrobium sp.
TCGGCGTCGGTCCATTCGATCGGCTGCATCGGCTGGGCCAGCGCCCTGGCCAGCACCTCGTCGACGTGAGTCGCGGAAATGATTTCCATTCCCTCCGTCACCGTCGCTGGAATCTCGACCAGATCCTTCTCGTTCTCGGACGGGATGATGACGGTGGTCATGCCGCCGCGAAGCGCCGCCAGCAGCTTCTCCTTGAGCCCGCCGATCGGCAGCACCCGGCCGCGAAGGGTGACTTCGCCGGTCATCGCGACATCGCGGCGGACCGGGATACCGGTCAGGGTCGAGATCATCGCCGTGACCATGCCGATGCCTGCCGAGGGGCCGTCCTTCGGCACTCCGCCTTCGGGCAAGTGGACGTGGATGTCCTTGCGGGCAAAGATCGACGGCTTGACGCCATAGGCCGGGGCGCGTGCCTTGACGAAGCTCATCGCTGCCTGGATCGACTCCTGCATGACTTCTCCGAGCTTGCCCGTCGTCTTGATCTGGCCCTTGCCCGGGACCGTCACGGCTTCGATCGTCAGGAGTTCGCCGCCGACCTCGGTCCAGGCGAGACCCGTCACCGCGCCGATCTGGTCTTCTTCCTCGCCAACGCCGTAGCGGTAGCGGCGGACGCCCAGGAACTCGCCGAGGTTGTCGGGCGTGAGCTCGACGCGCTCGGCCTTCCCCTCCAGGATCTGGCGAAGCGACTTGCGGGCAACCTTGGCAAGTTCGCGCTCCAGCGTCCGCACGCCGGCCTCGCGGGTGTAGTGCCGGATCATGCCCCGCAGCCCCTCGTCCGTGAACACCAGCTCTTCGGCCTTGAGGCCGTGCGCCTCCATCTGCTTGGGGATCAGGTGGCGCTTGGCGATCTCGAGCTTTTCGTCCTCGG
This sequence comes from Sphingomicrobium sp., assembly GCA_035540875.1. Classification (GTDB taxonomy): domain Bacteria; phylum Pseudomonadota; class Alphaproteobacteria; order Sphingomonadales; family Sphingomonadaceae; genus Sphingomicrobium. The sequence goes on from DATLFV010000136.1 coordinate 869, forward strand.
TGTAGCCCTCGAGCCGAATGATCTCCATTCGGTCGAGCAGGGGCTGCGGCATGTCGAGAGAATTGGCCGTGGTCACGAACATCACGTCGGACAGATCATAATCGAGCTCCAGGTAATGGTCCTGGAACTTGGCGTTCTGCTCCGGATCGAGAACTTCGAGCAGGGCCGCTGACGGATCGCCGCGGAAGTCCTGGCCGAGCTTGTCGATCTCATCGAGCAGGAACAAGGGGTTGGACGTGCCTGCCTTCTTGAGATTGGCGATGATCTTGCCAGGCAGCGAGCCGATGTAGGTGCGGCGGTGGCCGCGGATCTCGGCCTCGTCGCGGACCCCGCCCAGCGATTGCCGCGCGAACTCGCGGCCCGTCGCACGCGCGATCGAGCGCCCCAGTGAGGTCTTGCCGACGCCGGGCGGGCCGACCAGGCACAGGATCGGCCCCTTGAGCTTGTTGGTGCGGGCCTGGACCGCGAGATATTCGACGATCCGGTCCTTGACCTTCTCAAGCCCGTAGTGATCCTCGTCGAGGACGCCCTGCGCTTCGGCAATGTCCTTCTTCAGCTTAGACTTCTTGCCCCAGGGCAATCCAAGCAGCACGTCGAGATAATTGCGGGCGACCGTCGCCTCGGCGGACATCGGGGCCATGGCCTTGAGCTTCTTGAGCTCGGCAGTGGCACGGACTCGCGCCTCCTTGCTGAGGCGCGTCTTGCGGATCCTGGCTGCAAGCTCGGCCAGCTCGTCGCCGCCTTCGCCCTCGTCGTTGCCGAGCTCGCGCTGGATCGCCTTCAGCTGCTCGTTGAGATAATATTCGCGCTGGGTCTTCTCCATCTGGCGCTTGACGCGGCTGCGGATCTTCTTCTCGACCTGGAGCACGCCCAGCTCGCCTTCCATGAAGGCGAACACCATCTCCAGACGGCGCGCCGGATTGAGCTCACCGAGCAGCGCCTGCTTGTCCGCAACCTTGATCGACAGATTGGATGCGACGGCATCGGCAAGGACCGAGGGGTCGTCGATCTCCCCGAGCTGGATTCCGGTCTCCGGCGGCAGCCGCTTGTTGAGCTTGGCGTAATTCTCGAACTGCTCGATCACCGAGCGCATCAGCGCCTGGCCTTCGGGCCCGCTGCTTGGCTCCTCCTCTACCTCCTCGACCTCGGCGGCGACGAACCCCTGGTCATCCCGAAGCTCGACCAGCCGTGCGCGGCGCACGCCTTCGACCAGCACGCGGACGGTCCCGTCCGGAAGCTTGAGGAGCTGCATCGCGGTGGCGACGACGCCCAGATCATAGAGAGCATCGCGGTCCGGATCGTCCTCGCCGGGATCGAGCTGCGCGACCAGGAACAGCTCCTTGCCGCCGGCCATTGCGGCTTCAAGTGCCGCCACCGACTTCTCGCGGCCGACGAACAACGGAACGATGCGCTGCGGAAAGACGACGATGTCACGGAGCGGCAGGACGGGGAGCGTTCGAGTCATGCCGCGCTATATGGGCAGCGGCCGCTGCTCGCGCAACAAAGCGAGCGGGAACATTCGCCGCCGCTCGCTCGCTGAATCGGCCTCTGGCGACAGTGGAGGACGGCAATGGCGGACGATCGCGAGAAAATCACCACCGGGCCCAACGAGCGCGCGGTGAACGAGACGATCGCCGGCACCGGCCCCGGAGTTCCCGACGACGCCCGTGCACCGGGGGAGGAGCTGCCGGCGCCGCCAAGCGAGGAGGAGGTCGAGCGGATCGCCCGCAAGCTCGGAGCCCCGACGGCCCAACGCGACGATTTTCCTGTGGATGGCGACTAGCGGGATTCTGCAAGCGTTCAGGTTTTCATGCTAGAACGCCGGGCGATGCAGACACGTACCCACTTCTCCCGCCTCCTGATTGCAGCTGCCGCGCTGGGGTTGGCAACCACGGCGGCTGCCCAGCCGCAGCCTCTTGAACCGATCGATCTGCCGCCCAGCGTCGAGCAGGGCGTCGACATGATTTATATCGATCCCGAAATCGCTCCGCGCCTGCGCGAGAATGACATCGCGCTGCACCAGATCTCGTTCGAGGAGTGGGCGGGCGCCCCCCTGGATCTGTTTCTCCCGGTGAACCCGATCTACACCAGCCTGCGCCGCGGCCTGGTCCGCTACCAGCAGCGCTGGGGCGGCCTGCCGCCGGTCCAGCTGGGCGCCGGGCCGGCGTTGAAGCTCGGATCGGACAATGAGCGGGTGGCGATGCTGCGCCAGCGGCTTGGCCTGCTTCCCGGCACGAAGTTCGACGAGCCGCTCGCCGCCGTCGTCCGCGAATATCAGCAGGCCCATGGGCTTAAGGTCGACGGCATCGTCGGCAGCTCGATGATCCGCTCGCTCAACCTCGGTCCGCGCCATTACGAACAGCTGATCATCGTCAACCTGGAACGTGCCCGCCGACTGCCGCTCGCGACCGAGCGGCAGCGCTACATCCTGGTCGATGCCGGCGCCGCCCGCCTTTACATGATGGAGAACGGCCGCGCCGTCGACAGCATGAAGGTGGTGGTCGGGAAGCTCGACACGGCAACGCCGATGATGGCCGCACAGCTGCGCTATCTTAGTGTCAACCCTTACTGGAACGTTCCGCCGGAGCTGGTCGTCAGCCTGATTGCTCCCAACGTGCTGAAGCAGGGCACCACCTATCTGAAGGAACGCCGCTACGAGGTGCTGTCCGACTGGAGCGACGAGGCCACGGCGCTGGATCCGCGGACCATCAATTGGGCAGCGGTTGCTGCTGGCCGCGAGGAAATAAGGGTCCGGCAGCTTCCCGGCGGCGGCAACAGCATGGGCCGGGTCAAGTTCATGATGCCCAACGACTTCGGCATTTACCTGCACGACACTCCCAACCGGGCGCCGTTCGCGGAAACCGCCGACCGGTGGATCAGCAACGGCTGCGTGCGTCTCGAGGATGCCGGCCGGCTGGCCCGCTGGCTGACGGGCGGCCTGCCTGACGCGCCCGATCCCGACCGGCCGATCCGCGTCGACCTCGAGCAACCGGTGCCGGTCTATCTGACCTACTTCACCGCCGCCGCGGGGCCGAACGGCATTGCCTTCCGGGCTGACCCGTACGGCCGGGACGAGGCGGTCATCGCGCGCTACTTCGGGCCAACAGCGGTGGCTTCGCGCAGCTAGGCCGCAAGCAGCAGGGCCAGCGCCGGCCCGACATTCTGGAGCGCGTGAGTCGCGGCAGCGACGCCGAAACCGGCCGCCCATGAGCGTTGCCGCCAGGCGACGAACAGCACCGAGAAGACCAGGAACGGCCACCAGATCACCAGCCCCCAGGCTGGGGCCTCGCCCACTCGGCGATGGCCCCTGCCTGGGGGCTGGTGAT
>DATLFV010000137.1:0-3056 GCA_035540875.1 Sphingomicrobium sp.
CAGGATCAGGAGCTTGCCGACGAACCCGGACAGCGGTGGCAGGCCGGCAATGGCAATGGCGGTCAGCAGGTAAAATGCCGCGAGCGGCTCGCTCCAGCGGAAGCGGGGGCCGAGCAGCAGGGCATCGCGCAGCTCCCCGCGCCGGCGGCCGACCAGATCGGCAAGCAGGAACATCGCAGCCCCCGACAAGGTGGTATGGGGCAAGTAGTAAAGGGCGGCGGCTAAAGGCTCCTGCGCGAAAAGCGACGTGGCGGTCAGCAGCGTGCCCGTGGACCCGATCACGCCATAAGCGGCCAGCTCCCTGAGGGTGCGCGCCGCGAACAGGCCGGCAAAGCCGATCACGACGGTCAGCAGCGCTGCGGGCAGAAGCCACGGCTCGCCAAGCGAAGCCAAAGCGCCCGCCTCGGCGCCGAACACGAGGGTGAACATGCGGATCAACGCATAGACGCCAACCTTGGTCATGATCGCGAACAGGGCCGCAACCGGCGCGGACGTATTGGCGTAGGTCCGGGGCAGCCACAGGTGCAGCGGAAGCAGCGCCGCCTTGAGCCCGAACACGACGAGCAGGAGCAGTCCGCCGGCCCGCGCCAGCCCCTCGTCGGCCGCCGGCAATGCCGCCACCTGCACCGCCATATGGGCCATGTTGAGCGTGCCGGTGACGCCGTAGAGCAGGCCGATGGCGACCAGGAACAGGGTCGAGCCGACGAGGTTGACCACGACATAATGGACGCCCGCCTTCAGCCGCTCGGCGCCCTGGCCATGAAGCATCAGCCCGTAAGATGCGATCAGCAGGACCTCGAAGAAGACGAACAGGTTGAACAGATCGCCGGTCAGGAAGGCGCCGTTGAGCCCGAGCAGCTGGAACTGGAACATGGGGTGAAAATGCCAGCCCCTCCGGTCGAGATCGGTGGCGATGACATGGACCAGAACGACGGTCGCCAGTGCCGAGGTGAGGACCAGCATCAGCGCCGATAAGCGGTCGAGCACCAGGACGATTCCGAACGGCGCCGCCCAGTCGCCGACGGCATAGGTCTGCACCACCCCATTGTCCGCCTGCACCAGCAGCATCGAGGAAATCGCCAGCAGCGACAGGCATGAGCCGAGCGCGGCTGCGCGGCCAAGCCGCAGCGTGCGGCGCATCCCCAGCAACGCCAGAGCCGCGACGATGGCGGGGATCAGGACGGGCAGAACGATCCAGTGGTTCATGCCGGGGGGTCCTCGTCCGGCCTGCCGTCAACTTGGTCCGTCCCCGTCTCGAGGTAGGCCCGCAGGGCCAGCACCACCACCAGTGCGGTCATTCCGAAGGCGATGACGATGGCGGTCAGCACCAGCGCCTGCGGCAAGGGATCCGCATAGTCGAGTGCGGCCTTGTCGTAGATCGGGGGCCTGTCGATCACCAGCCGCCCCATTGCGAACAGGAAGACGTTGATGGCGTAGGACAACATCGCCAGCCCCAGCACCACTGGGAAAGTCCGCCCGCGAAGGCACAGGTAAATGCCCGCACCGGTCAGGACCGCGATGGCGCTGGCAACGAGCAGTTCGAGGCTCATGGCTGGCTGCCCTCGCGCTTGCGGCTCGGATCAACATCCATCGGATGTTCAATTTGCTCCAATTTCTCGGCGCGCTGCGCGACGTGCGACAGCTCGGCGAGCGCAAGCATCACCGCGCCGACCACCGCCAGGGCGACGCCGAGGTCGAACAGCATGGCGGTCGCAAGCTCGAACTCGCCGATCAGCGGCAATTCGTAATAATCGAAGCCGGTGGTGAAGAACGGCAGCCCGAACAGGCCCGCGCCTAGGCCGGTGGCGCTGGCCACCAGCACGCCCCAAGCGATCAGGCCGTGACGGTCGATCGGCCGTCGGCGTTCTGCCCATTCGAACCCCGAAGCCATGAACTGCATCAGGATGGCGATCGAGAAGACCAGGCCCGCGATGAACCCTCCGCCAGGCATGTTGTGGCCGCGCAGGAAAAGGTAGATGCCGACGACGATTGCGAACGGCAGCAACAACCGCGTGCCGATGACGAACATCATCGGGTGGCGCTCCGGAGAGCGGACGAGATCCGGAATCCAGGCCAGCAGGCGTCGTCCGGACGAGCCGCGGGCCGCAGTATCGAGCAAGGCGAAGATCGCCAGCGCCGCAATCCCGAGAACGATGATTTCGCCGAACGTGTCGAGGGCGCGGAAGTCGACAAGGGTGACGTTCACGACGTTGGTTCCGCCGCCGCCGGAGTAGCTGTTCGCCCAGTGGAAACTGGAAATACGCTCGTTCGGATCCCGCGTCATCACGAGCCAGGCCGCATAGCCGACAGCGCTGCCGCCAACGGTTCCGATCAGCCCGTCGCGAATCCTGCGGCTGTTGGTCCCGATCCGCGGCGGGGACTTGGGCAAAAGGTTCAACGCCAGCAGCAGCAGCAGGATGGTGACGACCTCGACCGAAATCTGCGTCAGCGCCAGGTCGGGAGCAGAAAGATGGACGAAGCCGAGGGCGACGATCAGGCCGATCACGCTAATGAAGATGAGCGCGATGAAACGATGGCGATAGGTAAGTGAGACCGCCAGGCTGGCGGCGATCAGCGCGAGCCAGGCCGTCACTGCGACCGGCGACGCCGCAATCCTCGGCCTGGGGCCGGTACCCCCGCCGCCCTCCACCATTCCGGCAATGCCGAGCGCCAAAGCAGTGACAAGCAGGGCCGCCAGCGTGCGCTGCAGCGAGCCGTTGTGGATCGACGAGGTCAGCCTTTCGCTGCCCGCCAGTGCCGCGGCAACCAGGCCGTCGAAAACGGCTTTCGCCTCGATCCGCGGAAGTCTCTGCCAGCCGCGCGCCAGTATGTCGTAGCGCCATAGCATCGCTGCGCCGATCAGCACGGCGACAAGGCTCAGCAGAACGGCGGGCGTGAAGCCGTGCCACATCTTCAGTGCGAACTCGGGCGGCTCGACTCCGATCACGGCGGCCGCCACGGCCTTGACCAGCGGCCCGGCGACGGTGGCCGGCATCAGCCCGATCGCCACCACCAGCACCGCGAGCAGCGCCGGCGGCAGCCACAAGCCGGCCGGC
>DATLFV010000138.1:0-15108 GCA_035540875.1 Sphingomicrobium sp.
TGGCTGCCGAGATAGTCGATCGCTTGTTGGCGCGACCAGCCGTAGCGATGCAGCCCGGTGTCGATCACCAGTCGCGCCGCCCGCCACATCTCGTAGCTGAGCTGGCCGAACCGCTCATAAGGCGTGCGGTAGATGCCCATCTCATTGCCGAGCCACTCGGTGTACAGTCCCCACCCCTCGCCATAGCCTGAGAAATAGAGGTTGCGGCGGAAGCTCGGCATCTCCTTGCGCTCTTCCGCAAGCGCCGCCTGGAAGCTGTGCCCCGGCGTGCATTCGTGCAGAGTCAGCGCCGGGATGTTGTACAACGGCCTGGTCGGCAGATTGTACGTGTTCATCTGGCAATTCTCGAGCCCGCCGCGCCCGGCGGTGTAGAAGGGCGCGAGCGCCTCGGGCACCGGGATGATGCCGTGCCGCCGCCGCGGCAGCAGCCCGATATATTTGCCGATCACCCCGTCGACGCGCTTGGCGACGTAGGAGGAGACGCCCATCAGCTCGTCGGGTGTCTTGGCGTAGAATTGCGGATCGGTCTTGAGGAAGGTCAGGAATTGCTCGAACGAGCCCTTGAACCCGCTCTCGGCCATGGTCTTGCGCATCTCGGCCTGGATGCGCGCCACTTCCTTGAGGCCGATCTGGTGGATCTCCTCGGGACTGAGCTCGAGCGTAGTATATTCGCGGACCTGCGCCCGGTAATAAGCATCGCCGTCGGGCAGATCGCGGGCGGCAAGGCTGGCGCGCGCCTTCGGCAGATATTCGGTCCGGTAGAAGTTCAGCAGCTTGGCGTAGGACGGGGTGACCGCCTGCGCGATCGCCGCCGCGCCCTCGCGGCGAAGCGCCTGCTGATCGGCATCGGGGATGGTCGCGGGCAGTTTCTCGAACGGCTTGTAGAAGGCGCTCTTCTCCACCGCCGCGTCGGCAAAGTTGGCAATCGACACGTCGCGGCCCGCCAGGGTCACCCGCGGAACGGTGAAGCCTCGCTGCATCCCGGCGCGCATGTTCGCCATGTGCTGGTCGAAGAAGCGCGGAATGTCGCGCATCCGCGCGATGTAGCGCCGGTATTCGGCCGCGGTCTCGAACGGCCGGCTGGCGTCGAGATAGGTCCAGAAGTTGCTGTCGCTGTTGAGCGGCATCTCCCATTCGCGGAAGCGTGCGTCGGCGATCCCATTTTCCAGGATGGTGCGGAACACCGCGGCGTTGACGCGCTCCTCAGGCGAAAGCTGCCCGGCGGGGATGGCGTTCAGCCGGCCAAGCAGGGTCCGCAGGTGCGCCGCCCGCCTGAGCTGCGCCGCCGCGTCGACCTGCCGGAGATAGTTGGCGGGCCTGGTCTCGCCCTTCTCATCCTCGAAGTAGCCCGATTCCCGGAGCTGCCAGCGGGTGTAGCCGTCGTACAAGGCCTTGAGCTGCCGGTCGGCCTGCGTCGCCGCGGGTCCCTGCTGCCTCGCCGCCGTCTGCGTCGCCGCGGCACTGGGGAGCGACGTGGCGAGGGCAGCGAAGAAAGCGCCCAGGGCGCAACAGGTCCTGATCATTGCCGAGCCTTTCGAATGCTTTGGCCCACGCTAGCAGCGACCAAGCAAAGCCGACAATCGCCGCGATTGGCCCGCCGAGCGCGGTCAGGCCGCGGCGGGACTGGCCTGCGCCTGCGCCTGCACGATTTGCGGAGCCCGCGGCGCCGCCTGTCGCACGCCCTCGTCGACATGGTCGGCGAACTGCGCGAAATTCTCGACGAACAAATCGACGAGCCTGGCCGCGGTGCGGTCATATTCGTCCTTGTCGGCCCAGGTGCTGCGCGGGTCGAGCAAGTGCGTGCAGCCGTCCAGCTCCAGCGGCACTTCGAAGCCGAAATTGGGGTCCTTGCGGAACTGCGCATTGTTGAGGCTGCCGTCGAGCGCCGCGTTGAGCAAGGCGCGCGTGGCCTTGATCGGCATGCGCTTGCCCACCCCATATTTGCCGCCGGTCCAGCCGGTGTTGACCAGCCAGCAATGGACTCCGCCGCGAGCGATCCGCTCCTTGAGCAGATTGCCGTAGACGGACGGGTGGCGCGGCATGAACGGCGCGCCGAAGCAGGTCGAGAAGGTCGCCTCCGGCTCGGTGACGCCGATCTCGGTGCCGGCGACCTTGGCCGTATAGCCCGACAGGAAGTGGTACATCGCCTGCTCAGGCGTCAGCCGCGCGATCGGCGGCAGCACGCCGAACGCATCGGCGGTCAGCATCACGATGTTGCGCGGCAGCGGCCCCATGTTCGCCTCCGACGAATTGGGGATGAACTCGATCGGATAGGCGCCGCGGCTGTTCTCGGCGAGGCTGTTGTCGTCGAGGTCGAGCTCGCGGGTGAGCGGGTCGACCACGACATTTTCCAGCACCGTGCCGAAGCGCCGGGTGGTCGCGTAGATTTCCGGCTCGGCCTCGGCCGACAGGCGGATCATCTTGGCGTAGCAGCCGCCCTCGAAGTTGAAGACCGCCGTGTCGGACCAGCCATGCTCGTCGTCGCCGATGAGGGTGCGGTTGGGGTCTGCCGACAAGGTCGTCTTGCCGGTGCCGGACAGGCCGAAGAACACCGCCGTCGCGCCATCGGGGCCGATGTTGGCCGAGCAGTGCATCGGCATGATGCCCTTGGTCGGGAGCAGGAAGTTCAGGAGCCCGAACACGGACTTCTTCATCTCGCCGGCATAGGCCGTGCCGCCGATCAGGATCAGCTTCTTCTCGAGATTGACGGCGATCACCGTCTCGCTGCGGCAGCCGTGCCGCTCCGGGCTGGCGCGGAAGCTCGGCAGATCGATGATGGTATATTCCGGGTCGAAGGCCGGCAGGTCGCCGGGATCGGGCCGCACCAGCAATGTGCGGATGAAAAGATTGTGCCAGGCGAGCTCGTTGATCACGCGCACCCGGACGCGGTGCTCGGGCTGTGATCCGCCATACAGATCCGCCACATAGAGCGCGTCCTTGTGACCGAGTGCGAGCAGGAAGTCCTGGTAGAGGCGGTCGAACGCTTGCGGATCCATCGGCCGATTGGTCTTGCCCCACCACACCGCGCCTTCGCTCGCCGAATTGCGGACGATGAAGCGGTCCTGGGCGCTGCGGCCGGTGTGGCGGCCGGTCCGCACCACCAGCGGGCCCTCCTTGGCGAGCAGCCCCTCGCCGCGGCGCACGGCATGCTCGACCAAAGGCGCGGTGGTCAGGTTCCAGAAAATTTCCGCGCCGGTGGCAATGCCCTGCGCGTCAAGTCCGTGGTTCGGGACCCGGTCGCTCACTCGATTTTTCCCCTGCAATCAAAATCAAAGCGGCGGCGACCCATCAGAGGCTGCCGCCGCATACGTATGCAAGTCCTATAGACCGGAAAAAGTTGCACCGTCAAAACCGCCGGGCGCGCCTTGTTTAGCTCCGCCGCGGTGGCTAACGCCCCCGCGACGACGGAGACGACCCTGACGGGCAAGCGATGAGCCATGTGATCGCGCTGGTCGACGACGACCGCAACATCCTGACCTCGGTGTCGATCGCCCTCCAGGCAGAGGGCTTCGTCACGCGCGTCTATTCGGACGGCGCGACCGCGCTCAAGGCCTTGGCCGACAACCCGCCCGACCTTGGCGTCTTCGACATCAAGATGCCGCGCATGGACGGCATGGAGCTGCTGCGCCGGGTCCGGGAGTTCAGCGCCATGCCGGTGATCTTCCTGACCTCCAAGGACGACGAGCTCGACGAGGCCCTCGGCCTCGCGATGGGCGCCGACGACTACATCTCCAAGCCGTTCTCGCAGCGCCTGCTGATCGCCCGAATCCGCGCCTTGCTGCGCCGCCAGGACCTCGCCCGTGGCATGCCGGGAGACGCGCGGGACGAGCCGGAGCCGGCATTGCTTGAGCGCGGGCGCCTGGTGATGGACCCGGCCCGGCACAAGGTGCTGTGGGACGGCAAGGATGTAACCCTGACCGTCACCGAATTCCTGATCCTCGAGGCGCTCGCCCAGCGTCCCGGCGTCGTCAAGAGCCGGAACCAGTTGCTCGACATCGCCTATCAGGACGACGTCTACGTCGACGACCGCACCATCGACAGCCACATCAAGCGGATCCGCCGCAAGTTCCGGGCAGCCGACCCGCAGTTCGACGCCATTGAGACGCTCTACGGGGTCGGCTACCGTTTCGAAGATGCGTGAAGACGACGCCTTGACCCTGCGCTGGTCGGGGCGTTGGAGCCTCGCCCACCGGATCCTCGCCATCAACATCCTGGCGATCGCCGTGCTGGCGCTCAGCGTCGTCTATCTCGACGCCTTCCGCAATCGCCTGACCAAGGAGCGCATCCGCCAGACGAAGATCGTCGCCGCCACCGCCGCCGCGGCCCTCGAGTCCGTGCCCGAAGCCCAGCGCCCGGCCACGCTGGCGGCCTTGGCCCGCGCCGGTGACGGTCGGCTCCGGCTGTACGACCCGAGCGGCCGGCGCACGTTCGACAGCTGGGCTCTGACCGGCCCCACCTACACGCTGCGCGATCCCGACCAGCAACGCTGGACCAAGGACGTCGCCCGCGGCCTCGACCGCGGCTTCAACTTCCTGGTGGGGGCTCGCACGCTGGAGGACTTTCGCGAGCCGAAGGTCGATCGGCTCGCCGCCTGGCCCGAGGCGGCGCGCGCCCGTGCCGCCGGCGCGGTGGTGCACGAGGTGCGCAATGCACCCGACCTGACGCCCGTCTTCTCGGCCGCCGCGCCTTCCCGGGCCGGAGTGCTGCTGGTGACCGACAACGACCGGGCCTTCACCCGCACCGTGCGCGGCCAGCGCCGCGGCCTGCTCGTCGCCATGACCATCGCCGTGCTCCTCTCCGTGCTGCTGTCGCTGTTCCTTGCCCGCACCATCGTCCGCCCGCTGCGGCGGCTCGCGCTCGCGGCCCACCGCGTGCGGCTCGGCCGGGCTCGTGAGGTCAAGGTGCCGCGGCTGCCCTCCCGAAGCGACGAGATCGGCCTGCTCGCCCGCGCCGTCAGCGACATGAGCCAGTCGCTGCGCCAGCGCATCGACAATATCGAGGCATTCGCGGCCGACGTCACCCATGAGCTCAAGAACCCGTTGGCGTCGCTGCGTTCGGCCGTCGACGGGCTCGACCGCGTCGATGATCCCGACCTGCGGCGACGCCTGGTGGAGATCGCACGCCACGACGTCGCCCGGCTCGACCGCTTGATCAACGACGTCAGCGAGGCGGCGCGCACCGATGCCGAGCTTGCCCGCGCCACCTTCGAGCCGGTCGACCTGGGTCCCTTGATCGAGCAGTTGATCGCCAGCTGGGAATCGCGGCGGGAGAAAGGCGACGCCCGCCTCGCCTTCGCGCGGCCGCGACGGGCGACCGCCGTGGTGCTGGGCAAGCCCGATCGCCTCGCGCGCGCGATCGACAATATCATCGACAATGCCATCAGCTTCTCGCCGCCCGGCGGGCTGGTCGAGATCGCCGCCGCACGGGTCGGCGACAAGGTCCGGATCCGGATCGACGACGAAGGGCCCGGAGTGCCCCCCGAAGCGCGTGAAGCGATCTTTAACCGCTTCCATTCAGTACGGCCGGAAGGAGAAAGTTTCGGCCGCCATTCGGGGCTGGGCCTTGCGATCGCCCGCGCGATTGTCGAAGGCCATGACGGGGAGATTGACGTGGCTGACCGCGACGACGCGCCATCGGGCGCCCGCTTTACCATCTGCCTTCCAGCGGCGGAGCAGGCATGAACGCGCGCCTTTCCTCGGAGACGGTGCACGCCAGCACGGTCGCTGTCGACGGCCGCGCCGTGCTCATCACCGGCCCGTCCGGCTCGGGCAAGTCGGACCTCACCTTGCGCCTGCTCGACCGCGGCTTCACCCTGGTTAGCGACGACCAGACCATTGTGCGCCGCGACGGCGATCGGCTGGTGGCGACGCCCCCCGCGACCATTGCCGGCAAGCTCGAGATCCGCGGCCTTGGCATCATCGAGATGGAGCATGCTCGCGACGTGCCCGTGGCCTTGCTGGTCGAGCTGCGCAGCGAGATCCAGCGGCTTCCCGACGACAGCCGGGAGCGGCCGATCATTGGCGTGCCTCTGCCCTTGGTCAGCATCGACGCCATGTCGGCCTCGGCCGCGTCCAAGGTTGCGCTGGCGCTCGACCGGCTCGGCCTCAAGTTCTGATGCCCGACGCCGGGCGCGGCACCCGACGCTCGCCGCCGCGCCTTCTGCTCGTCACCGGAATGTCCGGCGCCGGCAAGTCGACCGTGCTCGACGCGCTCGAGGACATGGGCTGGGACACGGTCGACAATCTGCCCAGCGCAATGCTCGCCGATTTCGTCCGCGAGGCGCGCGGCGGCGGCCGCCAGGCGTCGATCGCGGTCGGCATGGACGCGCGCAGCCGCGGCTTCGACCCTTCGGCGATCAATGACGTCCTGCGCGCGGTCGAGGGCGTCAGCCCGGAAATCCTCTACCTCGACGCGTCGGGGGCCGAGCTCATCCGCCGCTATGGCGAGACCCGCCGCCGCCACCCGCTGGCGCCCGACCGTCCGGCCGAAGACGGCATCGCCCGGGAGCGCGCCTTCACCGCGCCGCTGCGCAGCAGCGCCGACGCCATCCTCGACACCACCGATCTCACCCCGGCCGAGCTGCGCGACGAGCTTCGGCGGCGTTTCGAAAGCGACGCCGACCAGCCGGTGCTGACCATCGCCTCGTTCAGCTTTGCCCGCGGCATGTCGCGCACCGCCGACCTGGTGTTCGACATGCGCTTCGTCCACAACCCGCACTGGGTCGACGAGCTTCGCCCGCTGACGGGCCAGGACCCGGCGGTGCGCGCCTACGTCGCGCGGGACGAGGCCTGGGCGCCGGCGATGGACCGGGTCGAAGCGCTTCTCAGCGACTGGATTCCCCGCTACTGGGCGGCCGGCAAGAATTACGTGACCGTCGCGTTCGGCTGCACCGGCGGCCGCCACCGCTCGGTCGCCGCTGCGGTGGACATGGCGGAACGGTTGCAACGCGCCGGCTTTTCTCCAAATGTCCGGCACCGCGACCTCGCTCGGGCGCCGAGCGACACTGTGGAAGCGAGTTGAACGGATGATCGGACTAGTGCTGGTGACTCACGGCCGCCTCGCGGCCGAGTTCATTGTCGCCATGGAGCATGTGGTCGGGCCGCAGGAAGCCATCGAAGCGATCTGCATCGGCCCGGACGACGACATGGAGGCCCGCCGGGGCGACATCGCCGAGGCGATCGCCCGCGTCGACAGCGGCAATGGCGTCATCATCCTCACCGATCTGTTCGGCGGCACCCCGTCCAACCTGGCGATCAGCCTGATGAAGAGCGAGAACGTCGAGGTCATTGCCGGCGTCAACCTGCCGATGCTGATCCGGCTGGAGGGTGCGCGCAAGGTCATGGGCGTCCATGCCGCCGTCACCGCTGCGCGCGAGGCTGGCCGCAAATATATCTCCGTCGCCAGCGAGATCCTCGGGGAAGCGGCGGCTTGAGCGCCCTCAGCCGAGAAGTCCGGATTGCCAATCGCCGCGGCCTGCATGCGCGAGCCAGCGCCAAGTTCGTCAACATGGCGGCGGCCCTCCCCGCCAGGGTCGAGGTGGAAAAGGACGGCAACCGCGTCTGCGGCACCTCGATCATGGGCCTGATGATGCTTGGCGCGGCGATGGGTGACGACATCATCATCCATGTCCACGGCGACGACGCCGAGCAGGCGATGGGCCAGCTCGCCGGCCTGGTCGAGGGCCGCTTCGGCGAAGAATGAATTGCCCAGGCAGGTCACCGCCTTCTCGAACGCCACGGTCAAGCGCCTGCGCGCGCTCCGCGACAAGAAGGCGCGGCGTGCGGAACGGCTGTTCCTCGCCGAGGGCCTGAGGATCATCGCCGAGGCGCGCGACAGCGGCCAGCTGCCTCGGATCATTGCCTACTCCGCTGCCGGCGCCGCCCACCCGCTCGCTGCCGAGATCATCGCCGCGACCGAAGCCGCGGGCGGCGAGGCGCTCGAGACCAGTCCCGACATCCTTTCCAAGATGAGCGGCAAGGACAATCCGCAAATGCTGCTAGGCGCCTTCGCGCAGCCCGGCAGCGACCTCGACGCCATTGATCGCGCCTCGGCGCCCTTGTGGATCGTCGCCCAGGCGCTGCGTGACCCGGGCAACATCGGCACGATCCTGAGGACCGGCGACGCGGTCGGCGCCGGCGGGCTGATCCTGATTGACGATTGCGCCGACCCCTTTTCGGTCGAGGCGGTGCGCGCGTCGATGGGCGCAATCTTCACCCAGCAGGTCGCGGCGGCGCGCTGGGAGCAGTTCCTGCCGTGGCTGCGCGGCGGGCCTGGCCAGCTGGTCGGCACCAGCCTCAAGACCAGCCAGGATTATCTCGAAGCCCGCTACGAGGCGCCCTGCTTCCTGCTGATCGGCAACGAGCAGCAGGGCCTGCCGGCGGAATATGAGGACGCCTGCGACCTGCTGGTGAAAATTCCCATGGCCGGGCGCGCCGACAGCCTCAATGCCGCCGTCGCCGCGGCAGTAATGGCGTTCCAGGTCCGCGCCAGCTGGCGCTAGCGGAACCGGAGAGCGATGAAGGAGGTTGTTACGGTCATGAAAAAGCTGCTGATTCTGCCGCTCGCCGCAGTTGCCGCCGCGTGCATCAGCGCGCCGCCGCCCGCGCCGCCCGCCCCCTATCGCGCACTCGGTACCGAGCCGTTCTGGAACCTGATCATCGACAATCAGGAGCTGACCTTCATCCCCATGGACGGCCCGCAGGTGCGCCAGCCGCGGCCGCAGCCGATCATGGGCGTCGCCGGCGAGATCTACCGGACGCCGCGCATCAATGTGAACATCGTCCGCAACCAGCGCTGCAGCGACAATATGAGCGACCGCGTCTATCCCGACCGGGTGCAGGTCGATGTTGACGGCCGCCGCTTCGAGGGCTGCGGCGGCGCCTGATGCCCGGCGCTCGGTTGGCCGGAGCATTCCTTGCGGCTTCGCTGCTGCTGCCGGCCTGCGCGACACCGATTCCGCTTGGCCAGCCGTTGGAGCCGAGCCGCTGGCAGGTGATTGCGATCAACGGCCAGTCGGTGCCCTCCTCGGACAGCTACAGGGTCGAGTTTCGCGGCGGGCAGTTCGGCGGCCGGCTGGGCTGCAACCATTTCGGCGGCCCATACCGCCTGCGTGGTGGAACTTTGATGGTCGGGCAGATCGCAAGCACGATGATGGCCTGCTCGGAGCCGGCGATGAGCCACGAGCGCCTCGGACTGGCCGCGCTCGCCCAGCCGCTGCAGATGGGCTGGAGCGAAGGCGGGGCGCGCCTGACGTTGAGTGGCTCCGCCGGATCGATCAGCCTCGCCAGGATTGGCGACCCCTAGGCCTCATTCGGCGGCGAGCTGCGGCGGCTCTTCGGCTGGCGGCGAAGCCAGCTTGGTCAGCGGCCGCGGTGTGGCCTCGATGAATTGCGGTGTCTCGATCGCCTTGGCGCTGCCGGCGCCATGGTCCTCGAACCGCCGCGCCTGGGTCAGCACCTGGCTCTCGAGGCTGCCGACCATCTTGTTGTAGGCGTTGTTCGCGCGGCTGAGGTTGGCTCCCACCGATGCGACATGCTCGGTCATCGTCGCCAGCCGCGAATGCAGCTCGCGCCCGAGCTCGGCGATCTTGCCAGCCTCGGCCGCCAGCTTCTCCTGCTTCCAGACGCTGGCCACCGTCCGGGCAATCGCCACCAGGTTGGTAGGAGTCGCCAGCAAGACCCTGTCCTTGAAGGCTTTCTCCCAAAGTTCGGAGTCCTGCTCAAGGGCCGCGGTGAGGAAATGCTCGCCAGGGATGTACATGATCACATAATCGGCGGCGTCGCCAAACTGCGACCAGTAATTCTTGCTTCCAAGCTGCTGGGCATGGCGGACGATCGAGGCGAGATGGGACTTGAAGCAGGCGGTGCGGCGGTCGTCGTCGACCTCGTCGCAGGCATCGAGATACGCATTCAGGGAGCATTTCGCGTCGATGATCAGCTTCCGGCCCTGGGGCAGGTTGACGACCGCGTCAGGGCGCAGCCGGCCGTCGTCGGTTTGGACCGACACCTCCATGTGGAAATCCACGTTCTCGACGAGTCCGGCCTGAACGAGCACGTTGCGAAGGCTCTGCTCGCCCCAGCGGCCGCGCTGCTTGGGCGAAGAGGTCAGCGCGGTGACCAGGCGGCGCGCTTCGTCGCGGACCTGGCCCTGCCCCGCCCGCACCAGCTCGACCGCCTCGCGCAGGCCGGCATAATGGTCGACCCGTTCCTTCTCGACGCGCTGCAATCCTTCCTCGTAACGCTTGAGCGTCGTCTCGACAGGCTGAAGCAGCGCCTTCAACTTGGCCTCGCTTTGCTGGTCAGCTCGCGAAAAGCGCTCGCCAGCCTTCTCGAGGAAATCCTTGTGGGCTTTCTCGAGCAGCTGATCGCCGACGGCGCGGAACTGCGCGATCAGCGCGTCGCGCGATTCCGCCAGATCCTTCATGCGCTGATCGAAGTTGCGAGCGTCCGCCTGGAGCGCGGCAAGCTCGCGCGAGGCTGCGTCGCAAGTCGAGCGCGCCTCGTCCCGTTCCTGGAGGACACCGTCGAGCTGGAGACGCAGCGATTCAACGGTCTGCCTGGCGGCGGCAGAATCGCGGCTCGCGACCAACCAGCCGATCAAGACTCCCACGAGCGCAGCCACAGCGGCGATGAGCACCACGACGCCGACATCCATTGACCGTAACTCCCCCGGAACATTAAGCGAACTCTACGCCCCGCGGAGCCGATGCTCAAGCCATCGGTTTGTCGGGTGCAACGCCAGAGGAGAAGCCATGTCCATTCGCAAGATGATCGCCTTGCACCCCCAGGTGCAGGGAC
Organism: Sphingomicrobium sp.; assembly: GCA_035540875.1. Lineage (GTDB taxonomy): Bacteria > Pseudomonadota > Alphaproteobacteria > Sphingomonadales > Sphingomonadaceae > Sphingomicrobium. Next base: position 10,797 of record DATLFV010000138.1, read on the forward strand.
ATGTCAACCAGCCGCTCGGCGATGCCGTGCACCACGCCATGTACTGCGCCAAGATGTGCCTGTCCTGCGCCGACTCCTGCCTGGCCGAGGAGGTGGACATGACCCAGTGCATCCGCCTGTGCCTGGACACCGCCGACGTCTGCGAGGCGACGACGCGGCTCGGCCTCAGGCGCAGCGGATCGAACGAGCAGGGCCTGCGCGAGATGCTCGAACTGTGCGCCCGCGCCTGCGACGCCTGCGCTGTCGAGTGCGAGCGGCACGACCACGAGCATTGCCGGCTGTGCGCGCAAATCTGCCGCGAATGCGCCGAGGACTGCCGCAACGCGGCGCTGTCGATCGGCTAGAGGACGGCGGCTTTTTCCTTTTCGCGCCGGGCCTTGGCGACCTTCCTGACGATCATGTCGCGCTTCAGGCGCGACAAGTGGTCGATGAACAGCACGCCGTCGAGATGGTCGATCTCGTGCTGGAGGCAGACCGACATTAGCCCGCCGAACTCGCCCTCATGGCTGTTGCCGTGCTCGTCGAGCCAGCGGGCGCGCACGATGTCCGGGCGCTCGATCTCGGCATATTGCTCAGGGATGGACAGGCAGCCCTCGTTGTAGGTCTTGCGCGCGTCGGACCGGGCCAGGATCTCGGGATTGATGAAGACGTGCGGGCGCTTGACCGGCGGACCTTCCTCCTCGCCTTCGGGCGCGGGGTCGGGGTCCTGGAGGTCGATCACCACCAGACGCCGCGGCACCGCCACCTGCACCGCCGCAAGGCCGATGCCCGGCGCCTTGTACATGGTTTCGAACATGTTGCCGATCAGCCGCTGGAGATCGCTGTCGACGCGCTCGATCGGTGCCGATCTGGCGCGCAGGATCGGGTCCGGGATTTCGATGATCGGCAGGAGCGGCATGGGCGCGGAGCTAGGAGGGCGGCGAAGGGCCGTCAAGCAAGCCCGGGCGATCGGCCTTCGCGCCTGCAACGGCGCTTCAGGAAATGGGACGCCTTGCCCGCAAGGCCTGGGCGAGCGTGCCCTCGTCGAGATAATCGAGCTCCCCGCCCACCGGCAGCCCGTGGGCAAGCTGCGACAGCCGCACCGGAAAGCCCTCGAGCCGCTCGGCGAGGTAGTGGGCGGTGGTCTGCCCCTCCAGCGTCGCGTTCATCGCCAGCACAACCTCGTCGATGCCGCCGGCGGCGACGCGCCGCACCAGCCGGTCGATGCCGAGGTCGTCGGGCCCGACCCCGTCGAGCGCCGACAGCCGGCCGCCGAGCACGTGGTAGCGCCCGGGAAACAGGCGCGAGCGGTCGAGCGCCCACAGATCGGCGACCTCCTCCACCACGCACAGGCTCCTGTCGTCGCGGCGCGGGTCCTTGCAGATGGTGCACGGATCGCTGGTGTCGACATTGCCGCAGGTCGAGCAGGTCGAAAGGCGCGCGGCGACGTTCTGCAGCGCCCCAAGCAGAGGCTCCAGCGCCGTCTCCCGCCGCTTTATCAGGTGCAGCACTGCGCGCCGCGCGGACCGCGGCCCGAGGCCGGGAAGCCGGGCGAGCGCCTGGGCCAGAGCCTCGATCTCCTGCGATGCCATGGCCGGCAGATAGGAATTTCCGGCCGCCTCGGCCATAGGCGCTGCCGATGCGTGTCGTGTTCATGGGTTCGCCGGGGTTCGCCGTGACGATCCTCGATGCTGTGATCGAGCAGCACGAGGTCATCGCCGCTTATTGCCAGCCGCCGCGGCCGGCCGGGCGCGGCAAAGGCGATCGACCGACGCCGGTGCACCAGCGCGCCGAAGCGCTGGGCATACCGGTGCGGACTCCCCGCAGCCTCAGGAGCCCGGAGGAGCAGGCGGAATTTGCTAGGCTGGGCGCCGACGTTGCAGTCGTTGCCGCCTACGGCCTGATCCTGCCGAAGGCGGTTCTCCAGGCGCCGCGGCTCGGCTGCATCAACGTTCACGGCTCCTTGCTGCCGCGCTGGCGCGGGGCAGCGCCGGTACAGCGCGCGATCATGGCCGGCGACAAGGTCACCGGGGTCACCATCATGCAGATGGACGAGGGTCTCGACACCGGCCCGATGCTGGCCTCGGCGAACATCCCGGTGAATGGCCGCAACGCGGGCGAGCTGATGGACGAGATCGCCAGCGTCGGGGCCGGCCTGCTGCTGCGCGTGCTCGAGGCGCCGGGCGACTTCCCGCCGCACCCGCAGCCGGAGCGCGGAGTCACCTATGCGGCCAAGATCACCAAGGCCGAGACACGGGTCGACTGGTCGCGGCCGGCCCGGGAAATCGAATGGCAAGTCCGCGGACTGGCGCCGGCGCCCGGCGCCTGGTTCGAGCATGCCGGCGAACGCGTGAAGCTGCTTGGCGCCGCCACTGCTGAGGGCAGCGGTGCGCCCGGCGAAGTGCTTGACGAGGCACTGACGATTGCCTGCGGGGAAAATGCGTTGCGGCTGCTCTATCTGCAGCGGCCCGGACGAGCGCCGATGAGCGCCGAGGCGCTGCTGCGCGGCTTCGCCATCCCGGCTGGAACCCTCCTCGCGTGACCCGCTGGCGGCTGACGGTCGAATATGACGGCGGCCCCTTCATGGGCTGGCAGCGCCAGGATCACGGCCCCAGCGTCCAGCAGGCGCTGGAGGAGGCGCTGCAGCACCTGACCGGCGAACGCAGCGCCGTCCACGCCGCGGGCCGCACCGATGCCGGGGTCCACGCGCTGGCGATGAGCGTCCATGTCGATGTCGCCAAAGCCCTCACCCCGCACCGCCTGCGCGAGGGCCTCAATGCTTTGGTCCGCCCGGCGCCGGTGGCGGTGCTGGCGGCGGAGCCGGTCGCCGACGACTGGCACGCCCGCTTCTCCTGCATAGGCCGCAATTATCTCTACCGGATCCTCAACCGCCGCGCCCCGCCGGCGCTCGAGCGCGGCCGCGTCTGGCACCTCGCCGTGCCGCTCGACGCCGCGGCAATGGCGGAGGCCGCGGCAATGCTGGTGGGACGTCATGACTTCACCACCTTCCGCTCGGCGCACTGCCAGTCGGACAGCCCGGTCAAGACGCTCGATCGGCTCGAGGTCCGCCGCCACGGCGAGGAAATCCGAATCGAGGCGGCGGCGCGCAGCTTCCTCCACCACCAGGTGCGCTCGATGGTCGGCTGCCTCGCGCTCGTCGGCCGGGGCCAGTGGGCTCCGGCCGACATCGCCGCCGCCCTCGAAGCGCGCGACCGAGCTGCGCTTGGTCTCAACGCGCCTGCGCATGGCCTCTATTTCGTCGAGGCGCTCTATGCTGATGGTTGATGCTGCATCTGCGTTTGTGCGGCGCAACAGTTGAACGGTGGCCGACCGCTACAAATCTGCTAGAGGGCGGTGCAACATGAGCCGCACTAAGGGAGCACGAACGCCGTGATGCGGGTGATGCTGAAGTCCAAGATCCACCGCGCGACGGTGACCCAGGCCGACCTTCACTATGTCGGCTCGATCGCGATCGACGCGGCGCTGATGGAGGCCGCCGACTTGCTCGAGGGCGAGCAGGTGGTGATCGCCGACATCACCAACGGCGCGCGGTTGGAAACCTATGTGATCCCGGCCCCCGCCGGCAGCGGCATCATCGGCATCAACGGCGCGGCCGCCCACCTCGTGCAGCAAGGCGACCTCGTGATCATCATGAGCTATGCGGTGCTCGCCGAAGCGGAGGCCCGCGCGCTCAAGCCGCGCGTCGTTCATGTCGACGAGGCGAACCGCATCGTCGCTTTGGGCGACGACCCCGCCGAGCCGGTGCCGGGCGCCAGCGACCAGCGCCGCGCCGCCTAGCCCTTACTCGGCGGCGATCGCCTCGAATTCCTGGTCGGCGAGGAATTTCTCCGCATCCAGCGCGGCCATGCAGCCGGTGCCGGCTGCCGTCACCGCCTGGCGGTAGATCTTGTCCATGACGTCGCCGCAGGCGAACAGGCCGTCGATGCTGGTGCGAGTGGTGCCCGTCTCCACCTTGATATAGCCATCCTCGTCGAGCTCGAGCTGGCTCGCGAACAGCTCGGTCGCGGGCGAGTGGCCAATGGCGACGAACGCGCCCTCGACATCGATCCGGCTGATCGCGCCGGTCCGCCGGTCCTTGAGGTCGAGCCCGACCAGGGCCTCGGGCTCACCGCCGGCCACGAACTCGGCGACCTCGTGATTCCAGATGATCTTGATGTGCGGATTGGCGAACAGACGGTCCTGCAGGATCTTCTCCGCGCGGAGGCTGTCGCGGCGGTGGATCAGGGTGACGTCGCTGCTGTGATTGGTGAGGTAGAGCGCCTCCTCGACCGCGGTGTTGCCGCCGCCGATCACCGCGACCTTCTTGCCGCGA
>DATLFV010000139.1:0-8171 GCA_035540875.1 Sphingomicrobium sp.
GGTCGAGCCGGTCGCCGAACATATCGAGACCGAGGCGCAGCTCCGGCTCCTGGTCTCGCTGGGCTGCAGCGTCGGCCAGGGCTATTGGCTCTACCAGCCGCTGACCGCCGACGCGGCGCGCGCGCTCCTCCAGGACCAGGACAACCGCGACCCCCTCGCCGGCACCGCCGCCTGAGCCGGGTTCGGCTGTCCTTCCGAACGGTGCCGCTCACTCCCACTCGATCGTGCCGGGGGGCTTGGACGTGAAGTCGTAGACCACCCGGTTGATGCCCTTCACCTCGTTGACGATGCGGGTCGCGACGCGGCTGAGGAAGGCGGCGTCGAACGGGTAGATATCGGCGGTCATGCCGTCGACGCTGGTCACCGCGCGCAGGCCGCAGACGCTGTCATAGGTGCGGTGGTCGCCCATCACGCCCACCGTGCGCACCGGCAGCAGCACCGCGAACGCCTGCCAGATCGCGTCGTAGAGCCCGGCGTTCCGGATCTCCTCGAGGTAGATGGCGTCGGCCTTGCGCAATATATCACAGCGCTCCTTGGTGACTTCGCCGGGGATGCGAATCGCCAGGCCCGGCCCGGGGAACGGGTGCCGCCCCACGAACGCGTCGGGCAGGCCCAGCGCCCGCCCAAGCGCGCGCACCTCGTCCTTGAACAGTTCGCGCAAGGGCTCGACCAGTCTCATGTTCATGCGCTCAGGGAGCCCGCCGACATTGTGGTGGCTCTTGATGGTGACGCTTGGTCCGCCGGTGAAGCTGACGCTCTCGATCACGTCCGGGTAGAGCGTGCCCTGCGCCAGGAAGTCGGCGCCGCCGATCTTGCGCGCTTCCTCGTCGAACACGTCGATGAAGGTCTTGCCGATGAACTTGCGCTTGGCCTCGGGGTCGGTGATCCCGGCGAGGCCGCCGAGGAACAATTGCTCGGCCTCCACGTGCACCAGCGGGATGTTGTAGCTGTTGCGGAAGAGGCTCACGACCTGCTCCGCCTCGCCGGAGCGCATCAGCCCGTGGTCGACGAACACGCAGGTCAATTGCTCCCCGATCGCCTCGTGGATCAGCACTGCGGCGACGGCGCTGTCGACCCCGCCCGAAAGCCCGCAGATCACGCGGCCCTTGCCGACCTGCGCTCTAATCTCCGCGATCTTGGCATCACGAAAGCTCGCCATGCTCCAGTCGCCCGAGCAGCCGCAGATGTGGCGCACGAAATTGGCCAGCAGCTTGCCGCCGTCGGGCGTGTGCACAACCTCGGGATGGAACATCAAAGAATAGCGCCGCGCCTCCTCGTCGGTGGCGATGGCGAATGGCGCGCCTTCCGACTGCGCGACCACCGAAAAGCCACTGGCGAGCGTCTCGACGCGGTCGCCGTGGCTCATCCACACCTGGTGCGTCTCGCCGACCTGCCACAGCCCGTCGAACAAGGCCGAGGGCGCGACCACCTCGATGTAGGCGCGGCCGAACTCCTTCTGCTCGGACGTGACGACGCGCCCGCCCAATTGCTGGTGTAGGGTCTGCTGGCCGTAGCAGATGCCGAGCAGGGGCAGGCCGCTGTCGAACAGGACCTGCGGCGCGCGTGGGGAATCCTCCCAGGTCACCGACGATGGCCCGCCCGAGAAGATGATGCCCCTGGGCGCGAGCCGGGCGAACGCCTCATCGGCGGCGTTGAACGGCGCGATCTCGCAATAGACGCCGGCCTCGCGCACCCGCCGCGCGATCAGCTGGGTTACCTGGCTGCCGAAGTCGACGATGAGGATGGAATCGGCCGGCTGGATCGTCATGCCGGGCCGATTAGCCGTTCCTGCGGGTGAGTAAAGCTGGAGGCGCGAGCCCCCAGCCATCGCTTACTCGGGCTGCGTGTCCATTCCCGGCTCGCTCGGCTGCTGCGCTTCGCCGCGGCGCATCCGGCGCATCTCGAAACGCTCCTGGCGAACGTCCTGACGCTCCTCCAGCCGCTCGCCGCGCGCCGCGCTCGACCGGCGCGGGACGCGCACCTGACCGATGCTGCCGTCGCTGCCGGACATGGCGACATTGCCCGTCGTGCCGACGCTGGTCCCGGTCGTCGCGCCCGGCTGTCGGCGGCTCCACTCTTCCACCGGCCGGTTCATGCCCTTGCTCCGCTCTTCCCAGTGGCGGCGCTGCGTGTCGGTCCAGCGATGGCGGCCGCCGCTGCGGTCGTAAACGTAGAAGCCGGTGCCCGGATAATAGAAGCCGTTGTACCAGCCGTAGGGATAGCCGTAGCCGCCATAGGGATAGCCGTAGCCGGCGCCGTAGTAGCGCGAGCCGTATCCGCCGTAGGGGTAGCCGTAGGGATCGTAATAGCGGCCGTAGTAACGGTCGTAATAGCCCGGGCTGCCATAGCCGACCGACACGCCGTAACCGGGCGAACCATAGAGATTGGTGCAGCCGCCAAGACCGATAGCGGCCGACAGCAGGACAAGGGCGGGACGGATACGGGCCATGGCAAGGGCGACTCCTCGCGTGATACGCACAACGTTGGGCATTACGCTATGTCCGCGCCCGTTTAACCGCGAATGAACGCACGGGTGCCCGGCCGCGGCGCCCAAAAAAAGGCGCCCGGCCTCCACTTGGATGCCGGGCGCCGTGGTGAGCCTCGCCGCGCGTGCTTAGCGGCGATAGCCGTAGGCGTAATTGTTCCGGTCGACGTCGATATCGGTGATGTTGCCCCGATAATCGACGTTGCACTTGAAGCTCAGCTCGGCCGGAGCCTGCTGATTGTAGCCGCCGTAGCCGCCATAACCAGCATAGCCGCCGTAACCGCCATAGCCGGCATGGGCATTGGCGGTGGCGACGCCGCGGACGCGAAGCCCGCCGTTGGACCGGCGCTCAACGCTGGTGATGCCCAGCACGCGGGCCCCGCCGCCGTAAGTGTTGTAGCCGCCGTAGCCGCCATATCCGCCGTAGCCTCCATAACCGTAAGGGTTGTAGGCGCCCTGGCGGTAGCCGAAGTCGCGGTTGACGCGCTGGGCGACCGCGATCGCGCAGCGGTCGATCGCCGCCTGGCTGTTCATGCCATAGCCGCCATAGCCGCCATAGCCGCCGCCGAGGACCTGGTTGATCACCTGGCCGACGACGTTGCCGCCGTAGGGGTTGGGATAATATTGCGCGGCTGCAGGGGCCGCGCTGACCAGCGCCGCGGCTGCAACGCCGCCCGCCAGGATCGTCTTGAACGCCGTCATCGGCCGTCTCCTCATCAACTTCACTCGCCGTCACAACGCACGGCGCGACAATGGGCTTCCTACGCCAGTGCCGCTGCACTGCCCGTGAACGCTCCTGTCGGGATCCGTTCAGCTTGGCCGGGCCCGGTTCGGCGCACACTGACAAGGGCTCGGTTCGCCGAGTCGCAATCCCACGCGGAAATGGTTCCGCATCTTGTCAAGAAAGATTCTTGAAACAGTCCGCCCGAACGCGCGTTGTCGGCTTCAAGCATCGGTTTTGAAAGAACAATAAATGTCCCTGCGGATCGTAAAGCGCGCGCTGTGCGCCGCGCTGCTGCTGTCGGCCGCCCCAATTGTCGCGGCAACCCCGGGCTCTGCGCCCCTCCAGTTCGGCCAGGCGGCAAGTGTCGCCGACCCGGCCGTCGCTGCCTTTTACCAGCGCCGCGGCAACCAGCCCTTGTGGCTGACCCCCGCCAATCGCGGCGCCGCCGCGACCCTCGTCAACCTGCTGCGCCGCGCGGAGCTCGACGGGCTTGCATCGGGCCCCGCGCTCGCGGCGGAGGCGGAGGCGGCGATCGCCCGCGCCGCCGGCGGCAATGCCGGCGAGATCCTCGCGGCCGAACATCTGCTGTCCGCGGTCTGGGTGCGCTATGTCAACGCGCTGCGCACGCCGTCCGCCGGCATGACCTATGCCGATTCCTCGCTGGCGCCGAGGCGCCCGGGCGCCGAGCTGATCCTCCACCAGGCCGGCGCCGCCTCGTCGCTGGCGGAGCATGTCACCAGCATTGCCCGCGTGAACCCGATCTACGCCGAGCTGCGCGACGCAGCCTGGGCGCAGGCCCAGGCCGCCGGTGGCATCGACGCCCGCATCCTCGCCAATCTCGAGCGCGCCCGCGCGCTTCCCGGCAGCGGCCGCTACGTGCTGGTCGATGCCGCCGCGGCGCGCCTCTACATGGTCGACAACGGCGAGGTCGTCGACAGCATGAAGGTCGTGGTCGGAAAGCCCGACAGCCAGACGCCGATGATCGCCAGCCGCATCCACTATGCGACCCTCAATCCCTATTGGAACGTGCCCGGCGACCTCACCCAGAAGCTGATCGCTCCGCGGGTGCTTGCCGAAGGCGTGAAATATCTCAAGGCGCGCGGCTATCAGGTGCTTTCCGGCTTCGAGGAGGATGCCGCCGTCCTCGACCCGTCGAGTGTGGACTGGAAGGCGGTTGCCGATGGCCGGCTCGAGGTCCGTGTCCGCCAGCTCCCGGGCGGCAGCAATGCGATGGGCGACGTCAAATTGTTCTTCGAGAACAGCGGCGGCATCTTCCTCCACGACACGCCCGACAAGGCCCTGTTCGCCAAGGCGCAGCGCAATTTCTCGAACGGCTGCGTGCGGCTCGAGGACGCGCGCCGGCTGACCCGCTGGCTCGCCGGCAGCGAGCTGCGGCCGACCTCGGCCGAGCCCGAGCAGCACGTCAGGCTGCGCCAGGGCGTGCCCATCTACATCACCTATCTGACGGCGCAGGCCAGTGGCGGCCAGCTGACCTTCCTCGACGATGTCTATGGCCACGACGTCGGCACCCGCGTCGCCGGCAACAGCTTCGCGGTCACCGCGCGCTGACGAACGATCGTCACCCCAGCGGAAGCTGGGGTCTAAGCGGGGTCAGGCGGCCTCGAGTTCCTCGTCGCTCATCACCGGGCCGCTGTCCTGGCCCTTGGCGGCGACGTCGCGGTCGACGAACTCGATAATCGCGATCGGCGCCGCGTCGCTGGCGCGGATGCCCGCCTTGACGATCCGCGTGTAGCCGCCGTTGCGTGCCGCGTAGCGGGGCGCGATGACGTCGAACAATTTGGCAAGCTGGGCATCGTCCATCAGCCGCGCCTGGGCGAGCCGGCGGTTGCTGAGGCCGCCGCGCTTGGCCAAAGTCACCAGCTTCTCGACGTAGGGGCGAAGCTCCTTCGCCTTGGCCACGGTGGTGCTGATCTGCTCATGCTTGATCAGCGCCGCGGCCATGTTGCGGAACAAGGCCGCGCGGTGGCTCGAGGTACGCTGAAGCTTCCGTCCGCCGACGCGATGACGCATGTCTCTTCTCCGTTCGTTCGGGGACCGTATCAGGCATCCCCGGCCAGGCCGCGCTTGCAGGTGGCGGCCACAAACCCAAATGAAAACAGCGAGCGCCACGCGCCCGCCGGACGGCCGCCCCTCAAGCGCAGGACGGCCAAGAAGTCAAGTTCGCCCGGCTGCTCGTCAGTGGCGTCCAACCCCATCGAACCCCGCGCGTCGAGGGCTGACCAGGATCAGCCGCTTGCAAATCCGGCCGACACGCGATTAGCTGCGGGAACCTTGAAGGTCGGAGCGGGGGCGCGAAGGCTTTGAAGGAGCCGGATCGTGATGCGACGGCGGACGGTGATGCGGACTGCAGGCGCGCTCGTCGCGATGCTGAGCCTCGCAAGCTGCGAATATCTCGGGCTCGTTCGCCCGAGCGTGCTCGGCCAGGTCGACCCCGAAATGGCCACTTTGATCAACGAGCTGCCGAACCTCGACGAGATGAACGAGGCGATGATCGGCCGCCTCTACGCGACCGGCGGCGCGTCGCGCGCCAACCTCGGCCGCGACGGTGTCTGGCGCGACCGCATCCGCGTCCCGCGGGATGAATATCTCTGGTATCCCGCGATCATCATCATGCAGCGCGGCGGCACGCTCGAGCTCGACATCACCAATGAAGATCATCGCACCCACGCCATGCTCGCGCCGAGCAATGGCGAACGGCAGAACCTGATGCTGCCGGCGAGCACGCGCGGGATCGTCCGGGTCACCCTCGACCAGCCGGGGCTCTACTGGTTCGGCTGCCCGGTCGCCAACCACGCAGGACGCGGGATGCTTGGCTTCGTCCTGGTCAAGGGCGAAGTGCCGCCCGAAGCGCGGCTCGATCGCCCACGCCAGCCGCAGCCGGGCAACAGGAGGCCGCCCCGTGCACACCAGCACTAAGCTTGTCGCAATCGCCTGCGCGCTCGGCGCAGCCGCGCTTTCCGGCTGTTACCCGTCGGAGATGGCGCCGAACTGGCCGGTAACCCAGACCCAGCAGTCGTTCGACGAGATGGACGCGGCCAACCGCCGGCAGGCACCGCCGGTGGCAAGCGCCGTCACCGGCGAGCGCATCGCCCGCGCCCGCTCGGAGCCGCACAACTGGCTGACCTATTACGGCGCCTATGACGGGCAGCGCTTCTCGCAGCTCGACCAGATCAACGCGGGCAATGTCGCGCAACTGAAGACCGCCTGGGTGTTCCAGGCGGCGCCGATCGGCCTCCTCGCCAATCCGCCGAGCTTCAGCCTTGAAGCAGCGCCGATCGTCGTCGACGGGATCATGTATCTGTCCGGCTGGGACGGCTACGTGTGGGCGCTTGACGCCGCCACCGGTGACGAGCTGTGGCGCTACCGCCACGCCATCCCGCTCGACCTCCCCTTGTGCTGCGGCAACGTCAACCGCGGCGTCGCGGTGGCTCGCGGCAAGGTCTTCTACTCGAGCCCCAACGGCCATCTCGTCGCGCTCGACGCGGTGACCGGGCGGCCGGTGTGGAGCAAGGTGTGGCTCGACCCGCGCGCCGGGGAGAGCTCGACCATGGCCCCTTTGATCGTCAGGAACATGGTGATCGTCGGCTCGTCGGGCGCCGAATATGGCGTGCGCGGCCATATCGACGCGTTCGACGTGGACAGCGGCCGGCGCATCTGGCGCCGCTACCCGGTGCCCAAGCCCGGCGAGCCGGGGTCGGAGACCTGGCCGGCCAACAGCTCGTGGGAGCGCGGCGGCGGCAGCGCCTGGATCACCGGCTCGTTCGATCCCCAGCTCAACCTGCTCTACTGGGGCACCTCCAACCCGTCGCCCGACTTCGACGGCAGCATGCGCCGGGGCGACAATCTGTTCACCGATTCCCTGCTCGCGCTCGATCCCGACACGGGCGCGATCCGCTGGCACTATCAATTCACGCCGCACGACGTCTGGGACTATTCGGGCGTCAACGAGAACATCCTGTTCGACGAAGGCGGGCGCCAGCTGCTCGCCCATTTCGACCGCAACGGATATCTGTTCATCCTCGACCGCCGCACCGGACAACGCGTCAGCGTCAGCCAGTTCGGCGACCGCGTAACCTGGGGCCGCATCGATCCCGCGACCGGCCGGGTCAGCGACCGCCGCGAGCCGACCCGCGAGGGCATCGAGATCTGCCCCGGCCCGGCCGGATCGAAGGAATGGAACCACGCCAGCTACAGTCGCACGACCGGCCTGCTGTATGCGCCGGTGATCGACGCCTGCGCCACGTTCCGCACCTTCCCGACCCCGTTCAAGGAGGGGCTGTCCTATTATGGCGGTGAGGCGCTGGTCAGTCCCGCGCAGGTCCGCGGGGGCGGCGTCAAGGCCTATCGCACCAACGGGCAGCTCGCCTGGCAGTGGCGCTACAAATATCCGATCGTTGCATCGATCCTGAGCACGGCCGGCGACGTGCTGTTCGTCGGAACGCCGGACGGCTTCTTCATCGCCCTGGACGCACGCAGCGGCCGCGAGCTGTGGCGCTTCCGGACCGGCACCGGGATCCACTCCAACCCGGTGACCTACAGCGTCGCGGGCAAGCAATATGTGGCGGTGCCGACGGGCTGGGGCGGCTGGATCAAGGGCTTCGCGCCGAACCTGTTCGGCCACGAACGCGGCAGCGCCTTGTTCGTGTTCGCCTTGCCGTGAGCGCCGGCTGCGGCCCTCCTGAGCAAGCCTCGGCGATATAGGCCGATTGTCGAACCGGAAGGCGGACGCGGCGAGGCGCCGCCTCGCGAAAACTCCCCGCCGTAGGACGCTAGAGGATCGATCCCACCTTCTTGCCGTCCCTCAGCACGTCGCAGATCGGGCAGTCCGGGCTGTCCGCCGCCTGCTGCACGGCCGCCGAGTCGGACGGCGCGAGCACGTCCTTCTTCTTGACTACCACCCCGCCAGGCTTGGCGAGCTTGTTCACCCGGTACAGTTTCATG
>DATLFV010000140.1:0-4779 GCA_035540875.1 Sphingomicrobium sp.
CGGCTCCCTGGCGCCGAGCAAATGGGCGTGGCGCATCGCCCGCCGCATGATGCGGCGCAGCACATAGCCGCGGCCCTCGTTCGCGGGCAGCACCCCGTCGGCGACCAGGAAGCCCGACGCGCGCAAATGGTCGGCGATCACGCGGTGGCTGGCCTGGCTGTCGCCTTCCGCTTTAGTCTTCGTCAGCTCCTCGCTCGCGTGGATCAAGGCGCGGAACGTATCCGTCTCGTAATTATCGTGGACGCCTTGCATGACCGCGGCAATGCGCTCGAGCCCCATGCCGGTGTCGATCGACGGCTTGGGCAGATCGGCGACGATCGCGTCGTTCTCCTGCAGGTGCTGCATGAAGACGAGGTTCCAGATCTCGACGAAGCGGTCGCCGTCCTCCTCCGGGCTCCCCGGCGGCCCACCGGGGATGTGATCGCCGTGATCGAAGAAGATTTCTGAGCACGGCCCACTTGGCCCGTCCGCGCCCATCGCCCAGAAATTGTCCTTGGTGGCGACGCGGATTATGCGCCGCTCGGGCAGCCCGGAGATTTTGCGCCACAGATCGAACGCCTGGTCGTCGGTGTGGTAAACGGTGACCGTCAGCCGGTCGGCTTCAAGGCCCCACTCGCGGGTCAACAGGGTCCAGGCATGGACGATCGCCTGCTCCTTGAAATAGTCGCCGAACGAGAAGTTGCCGAGCATCTCGAAGAAGGTGTGGTGGCGCGCGGTGTAGCCGACGTTGTCGAGGTCGTTGTGCTTGCCGCCGGCGCGGACGCATTTCTGGCTGCTGGTCGCCGTCCGGTACGGGCGGGTTTCCAGCCCCGTGAAGACATTCTTGAACGGCACCATGCCAGCGTTCACGAACATCAACGTCGGGTCGTTGTGCGGGACCAATGGCGCGGAGGGCACCCGCGCGTGCCCCGCCTGCTCGAAATATTCGAGGAAGGAGCGGCGGATGTCGTTGGTCGAGGTCATGGCCAAGCATGTAAATGTCTTGCTGCAGTGCGGCAAGGACGCGGCGTTTGCCCGCCTCGCCCGCCCCCGCTAGGGGCGGCGCATGGCGCGCCGACCGAACTCGACCATCCCCAAGTACAAGCGGCGGCGGCCGCAGCAGCGCTCGCTGCCGGCGCGCATCCTGTGGGGTCTGGTGCGCCTGGTGCTCGGCTTCATCCTGCTCTCGCTGCTGTGGGTGCTCGCCTATCGCTTCATCAACCCGCCGATCACCGCGACGATGCTCGGCGACGTGCTGGCGGGACGCGGCGCCACGCGCGACTGGATGCCCATCGAGCGCATCGACCGCGACATGGTGCGCGCCGCGATCGCCGCCGAGGACAGCAAGTTCTGCCGCCATGACGGCTTCGATTTCGAGGCGATCGAGGACGCGATGAAGCGCAACGCCTCGGGCGGGCGGATTCGCGGCGGTTCGACGATCAGCCAGCAGACCGCCAAGAACGCCTTCCTGTGGCAAGGCGGCGGCTATTTCCGCAAGGGCCTGGAGGCCTGGTTCACGGTGCTGATCGAAGCCATGTGGCCCAAGCAACGGATCATGGAGGTCTATCTCAACCTCGCCGAAACCGGGATCGGCACCTATGGCGTCAATGCCGGCGCGCAGCGCTATTACGGGCACGACGCCAGCGCGATGAGCGCCACCGAGGCGGCGCGCATCGCTGCCGTCCTGCCGCTGCCCAAGAAGCGCGGCGCGGTCGCTCCCAAGGGTTTCACCAAACGCTATGCGAATACGCTGACTGCGCGCATCCGGGTGGTCGCTCGCGATGGCCTCGACGCCTGCGTCTACCAGGGCATGGCGGCGCCGAGGGACAAGGCACCGCCGCCGGCGCGCAGGCCGCGAACGCTCCCGGGCGAGGAATATGAGAGCGCGCGGCCGCTGCCGCCGCTGGAGAGCGTTGTTCGGGAATTGCCCGAAGCGCCCACCGAGCCGCCGGTAACGGAGCCGCCGCGGCCGGAGGTCCCGCCCGCCGCCCCGGCCGAGCAAACCCCGCCGCCAATCGAGCCGGGCGCGGAAAACCAGCTTTAGCTGCTGCAAAGCTGAACAGTTGCGCCAGCGCGCCCTCGCGCTGGAACGCGCCGCCTCCCCCGTCCGTTCTACCCGCCAAGCAGATCCACAAGGAGGAACCGATGGCGACACGTTCACCGAGCCGCACCACCAGCCGCAGCAGCAACTCGAGCTCGAGCCGGGCCAAGTCGGCGAGCAGCACCGGCAGCAACGGCAACAGCAATACGCAGAGCCGCCGCACCGTGGCCAAGAGCGACGAACGCGAGCAAAGCGCATTCGCGTTCGGCCGGAAGAGCAACAGCGGCAGGGACAGCAATGGCGCGTTCTTCGGCACCTTGCTCGCCGGTGCCGCAATCGGCCTTGCCGCCAATTACGGCCGCAAGCTGCTGATGCAGGGCCTCGAGGCGCAGGCCGGCGACTGGGACGAAATCCTCGCCACCGAGCATGACGCGGCGCTCGCCATCTTTGACAGGATGCTCGCCACCGACAGCACTCAGACCTTCAAGCGCAAGATGCTGCTGATGAAGCTCACCCATGCGCTCGACAAGCATGCGCACCAGGAGGAGATGGTCGTCTACCCGGCGCTCCGCCAGGCCAACGAGCGCCACGACGCCGATCTGCTCGAGACCGAGCATGGCGAAGTGAAGACCTACCTGTATGCGCTCGACCAGATGGGCGCCGATTCGCCCCTGTGGCTCGACAAGGTCCGCGAGTTCCGCAGCTTCATTTCCAAGCATATGCACATGGAAGAGGAGCAGGTGTTCCCGCGTTTCAAGCAGGACCTGACCGAAGAGCAGAACGACAAGATCACCAGCCTCGTCAATCGCGACGGCTTCTGGATGGCCTGAGCCTCCTCCCTCCCCGGCCCCGGCCGGGGAGGGCATTCATCCGACCAGCGCCAGCTTCGGCGGCTCCTGCGTCGACAATTCGACCTTGCCTTCTCCGACCAGCCGCTCGATGCGGTCGGCGAGCTCCGCACATAAGGCAAAGTCGCGCCCAGCAAGCACCACGGCCTGGCCGCCGCAGTCCAGCGGCAGGAGCAGTCGAACCGTGCCGTTGCGGCCTCGTGCACCTTCCAGTTCGCGCGCGAGCGCCGGCACCACCGACGCGTCGGACAGGCTGATGGTCATCTGCAGGCGGGTGCTTCGCGCCAAGGTCTCGAGCGGCTGGAAGCGCTTGACCGTCACGCGCGGTGCCTCGTCGCCCGCGCGGCGATCGAGCTCGACCTGCACCAGCCCACACTGTCCGGACTTGGCCGCCGCCTCGAGCGCCGCGGCGGGTTCGTCGTCGAACGCGGTCGCGACATATTGGCCCGACGTGTCGCTGAGCGTCGCCATCAGATAGCGCCGCCCCCGGGCGGAGGTCCGCCACCGCGCCTCCTCGACTAGGCCGGCGAGGGTCGCGACGGTGCGGCCTTCGCCGGCCGCCGGAGCGGCGGTTACTTCCGCGAAGCTGCGGGCCTTGTGCGCGGCCAGCAGGTGACGGTGCGCGTCCACCGGGTGGGCGGAGAAATAGAAGCCGAACGCGTCGCGCTCGGCGGCCATGCGCTGAGCCAGGGTCCAGTGCGCGTCCCGCGGCAGCCGGATCGGCGCCAGGGCTTGGTCAGCGCCGCCGCCGCCGAACAGGCCGCCCTGCCCGCTGGTCCGCTGCTCGGCCGCGCTCGCGGCATGGGCGAGGATCGTCTCGGCGGCCGCGAACACCGCTGCGCGGTCCGGGTTGATGCTGTCGAAGGCGCCTGCGGCGGCAAGGCTTTCGAGCTGCCGGCGATTGAGCAGGCGCGGATCGACGCGGGCGGCGAAGTCCTCCAGGCTGGTGAAGGGGCCGTTCGCCTCGCGCTCGGCAACCAGCGCATCCATCGCCTTTTCGCCCACACCCTTCAGCGCTCCGAGCGCATAACGCACGGCATCGTCCTCGACCGAGAAGTCGGCATGGCTGGCGTTGATCGACGGCGGCAGGCACGCGATCCCCGCGCGCCTCATGTCCTCGACGAACAGGCACAATTTGTCGGTCTGGGCAGTGTCGAAGCTCATCGAGGCGGCGAAGAACTCGCTTGGGTGATGGGCCTTTAGCCAGGCGGTCTGATAGGCGATCAAGGCATAGCCGGCGGCATGGCTCTTGTTGAAGCCGTAGCCGGCGAACTTGTCGATGAGGTCGAACAGCTCGGAGGCCTTGTCGGCATCGATGCCGTTGGCACCGCAGCCGGCGATGAACCCCGCGCGCTGCGCGTCCATCTCGGCCTGGATTTTCTTGCCCATGGCGCGGCGCAGCAAATCGGCTTCACCCAGGCTGTAGCCGGCGAGCACGCGCGCCGCCTCCATCACCTGCTCCTGGTAGACGAAGATGCCGTAGGTCTCGGCGAGCACGCCCTCGAGCTTGGGGTGCGGGTAGGCGATTTCCGCGCGGCCGTTCTTGCGGTCGCCGAACATCGGAATGTTGTCCATCGGGCCGGGGCGGTACAGCGACACCAGCGCCACGATGTCGCCGAAGCCGGTCGGCCGCACGGCCGCGAGCGTCCGGCGCATGCCTTCGGATTCGAGCTGGAACACGCCGACCGTGTCGCCGCGCTGCAGCAGCTCGTAGACGGCGGGGTCGTCCCACGGCAGTGCCGAGAAGTCGACCTCCACCCCCTGCTCGGCGAGCAGCCTCTGGCCTTCCTTGAGCACCGACAGCGTCTTGAGGCCGAGGAAGTCGAACTTCACCAGTCCCGCCGCCTCGACATATTTCATGTCGAACTGGGTGACCGGCATGTCCGAGCGCGGGTCACGGTAGAGCGGCAG
>DATLFV010000141.1:0-33035 GCA_035540875.1 Sphingomicrobium sp.
GCCGCCCTCATAAAGCGAATCCTGGCTGAACAGGTCGCGCCAGATCTCGGTTGGGGCAGCACCGGCGAGCGAGCGCAGCGCCGCCTGCTTGAAGGCGAAGTCGAGCACGGTGGGAAGCCGGTCGCGGCGCGTGTGCTGCGCTCGCTCGCCGGTGCTGCCCCAACCGAGATCTGGCGCGACCTGTTCAGCCAGGATTCGCTTTACGAGGGCGGCGATGCGCGGGCGATGCAATTGCCGACATTCCTCGGCAACCACGACCAGGGCCGCTTCGCCTTTTACGTCCGCCAGGCATTTCCCAATGCCCGCGAGGACGAAGTGCTGCAGCGGGTCAAGCTCGGCCACGTCCTGATGTTCACGGCCCGCGGCGTGCCGACCATCTATTCGGGCGACGAGCAGGGCTTCGTCGGCGACGGCGGCGATCAGGACGCGCGCGAGGACATGTTCCCGTCCCAGGTCGCCAGCTACAATGACAATGATTTGCTTGGCACCCGGGCGACGACGGCAAGCAGCAACTTCGACCGCGGCCATACCCTGTTCCGGACGATCCGCGAGCTGGCCACGCTGCGCAGGAGCCAGGCCGCGCTTCGCCGCGGCGAGACCGTGCTGCGCAGCGCCGGCGACGAGCCCGGCCTGCTCGCCTTTTCGCGGCTGCTGCCGCGCGAGGAAGTGCTGGTGCTGGTCAACACCTCCACGCGGCCGGTGCGCGGCAACGTCCAGGTCGACGTCGGCTCGACCCGCTTCCGCGCGCTTGCGGGCCGCTGCACCGCCAGCGTCAGCGCGCCGGGCAGCGTTGCCGTGACCCTGCCGCCGCTCGGCTACGCGATCTGCCATGCCGCTCGCTGAGGCCGCATCCCAACTCAACGCGGCCGACACGGTGCAGCCCTGGTGGAAGGGTGCGGCGATCTACCAGATCTATCCGCGCAGCTTCGCCGACACCGACGGTGACGGCGTCGGCGACCTGAAAGGCATCGAGCGCCACCTCGACCATGTCGCGGGGCTCGGCGTCGACTGCATCTGGATCTCGCCCTTCTTCACCTCGCCGATGAAGGACTTCGGCTACGACGTCGCCGATTATTGCGGCGTCGATCCCACCTTCGGCACCCTCGCCGACTTCGATGCGGTGGTCGCCCGCGCCCATGCGCTCGGCCTCAAAGCGATTATCGACCAGGTCTATTCGCACAGTTCGGACCAGCATGACTGGTTCCGCGAAAGCCGGTCGAGCCGGGACAATGCGCGCGCCGACTGGTACGTCTGGGCCGACGCGAGGGCGGACGGCTCGCCGCCCAACAACTGGCAGTCGGTGTTCGGCGGGCCGAGCTGGACCTGGGACGCGCGGCGCGGCCAATATTATCTGCACAATTTCCTGCCCGAACAGCCCGACCTCAACCTGCACAACCCTGAGGTGCAGGACGCGCTGCTGGCCGTCGCCCGCTTCTGGCTGGATCGCGGCGTCGACGGATTCCGCTTCGATGCCATCAACTTCGCGATGCACGATCCCGAGCTGCGCGATAACCCGCCCGCCGAGCCGAGCGGCAAGAGGACTCGGCCGTTCGACTTCCAGCAGCATCTGTACAACCAATCGCACCCGGGGATCGTCGCTTTCCTCGAGCGGCTGCGGGCCGTCGTCGACGGTTATGGCGACCGCTTCGCGCTGGCCGAGGTCGGCGGCGAGCGCGCGCTCCAGGAAATGCACGAATATACCGCCGGCGCGCGGCGGCTGCACAGCGCCTACGGCTTCGATTTCCTCTACGCGGAACGGCTCACCCCGGCACTGATCGCTGAAGTTTCCGGCCAGTGGCCCGATGCGCCGGGCGTCGGCTGGCCGAGCTGGGCGTTCGAGAACCATGATGCGCCGCGCGCCCTCTCGCGCTGGTGCAAGCCCGAACATCGCGCGCAGTTCGCCCGCGCGAAAATGCTGCTGCTGGCTTGCCTGCGCGGCTCGATCATCCTCTACCAGGGCGAGGAGCTCGGCCTGACCCAGGTCGACGTGCCGTTCGACCGGCTGCAGGATCCCGAGGCGATTGCCAACTGGCCGCAGACGCTGAGCCGCGACGGTGCCCGCACACCGATGCCCTGGGCCGCCGACGCGCCGGGCCACGGCTTCACCAGCGGCGAGCCGTGGCTGCCGTTCGGCCACGACCATGGCGCGCTCGCCGTCGATGTGCAGCAGGCCGATCCCGACTCGCTGCTCGCCTTCACCCGCTCCGTCCTGGCGCTCCGCAACCGGGCCGCACCCTTGCGTCTTGGAAGCATGGCCGTCGTCGAGGCTGGCGCGCAGCGCCTGGTCATCGAGCGCGAGCATGGCGGGCGGCGACTGCGCTGCACCTTCAACCTCAGCGACAGCGAAGCGCCCTTGTCGCGCCACAACGGCGCCCTGTTCACCACCGGCAGCGTGCTTGCCGATGCGCTCGGCCCCTATGCGGCCCTGATCGAGGAAATCTGATGCACCTTGGCCTTCTGCTTGCGCTTCTGCTCGCCTTGCTGGTGCCGGGGCGCGCCGCCGCCGAGCCGGTCGCCAGCGCAAGCTCCCCGTCGGGGGTGCTGAAGGTCGAGCTCAGCCTCAACGGCGAAGGGCGGATCGAATATAAGGTCCTGCGGCAGGACCGGCCGGTGATCGCCGAAAGCCAGCTCGGCTTCCTGTTCTCCGACGCTCCGCAGATGCTTCGCGATTTCCAGCTGGTCGGCACCAGCCGGCGCAGCTTCGATGAAACCTGGGAGCAGCCCTGGGGCGAATGGCGCCGGGTGCGCAACCGCTACAACGAGCTCAGCGCGACCTTCGAGGAGAAAATCCGGCTGAAGCGCCGGATCACCATCACGTTCCGCCTGTTCGATGACGGGATCGGCTTCCGCTACGATTTCCCGCGCCAGCCCAACCTCGCCACCGCCCGGATCAACGAGGAGCTGACCCAGTTCCGCATCGCCGAGCCCGGCGAGGCGATCTGGTCGCCGGCGTTCGAGAGCAACCGCGAGGAATATCTCTACAACCGCACGCCGATCACCGGCATCACCACCGTCCAGACCCCGGTGACGATGCGGACGCAGAGCGGCCTGCATCTGTCGATCCACGAAGCCGCTTTGGTCGACTATTCGGGGATGAACGTCCGCCAGGTCGAGAACGGCCTGCTCGAGGCGATCCTGACCAATTCGGCCGAAGGCCCCAAGGTGGTTCGCGAGGCGCCGTTCGCGACCCCGTGGCGAGTGATATTGATCACCCCGGACGCGCCCAGCCTCTATGCCGCCAACAGCGTCTTCCTCAACCTCAACGAGCCCAATGCGCTCGGCGACGTCAGCTGGATCGAACCGATGAAATATGTCGGCATCTGGTGGGGAATGCACCTCGACACCCAGAGCTGGCACGCCGGGCCCAAGCACGGCGCCACGACCCGCTACGCCCGCCGGATGATCGACTTCGCGGCGCGCCACGGCATCCGCGGCGTGCTGATCGAGGGCTGGAACAAGGGCTGGGAAGACTGGTTCGCAACCGGCGACGACTTCAGCTTCACCGAGCCCTACCCCGATTTCGACCTGGTCGGACTGGCGGCCTATGCCCGGCGCAAGGGCGTGGTGCTGGTCGGCCATCACGAGACATCAGCCAACATCGCCCATTACGAGAAGCAGATGGAGGCCGGGTTCGACCTCTACCGGAAGCTTGGCATCCCGGCGGTCAAGACCGGCTATGTTTCGGATGCCGGCGGAGTCCAGGCGCTGCTGCCCGACGGCCGCAAGGTCTTCGAATGGCACGAGGGGCAGCTGATGAGCCGCCACCATCTCAAGGTCGTCACCGAGGCCGCGAAAAGGCGCATCGCCGTCAACCCGCACGAGCCGATCAAGGACACGGGGCTGCGGCGGACCTATCCCAACTGGGTGACTCGCGAGGGCCAGCGCGGGATGGAATATAATGCCTGGGCGGTGCCCAAGAACCCGCCCGACCATGAGGTCAACCTGGTCTTCACGCGGATGCTGTCGGGGCCGATGGACTATACGCCCGGCGTGCTCAGCCTGACGGGCCGGGGCGACACGCCGATCCCCTCGACCCTGGCGCGGCAGCTGGCGCTTTATGTCGTGCTCTATTCGCCGCTGCAGATGGCCGCCGATCTGCCGGAGAATTACGAGGCCAACATGCGGCCTTTCCAGTTCATCAAGGACGTGCCGGTCGACTGGGACGACACCAGGATGCTGGCGGGCGAGCTGGGCGACATGGCGGTGATCGCCCGCAAGGACCGCAAGTCGGCCGACTGGTACATCGGCGGCATTGCCGACGAAGAGGAGCGGCGGCTGGACGTGGCTCTCGACTTCCTCGAGCCGGGCCGCCGCTACAGCGCCGAGATCTACCGCGACGGCGACGATGCCGATTACCGCACCAACCCGCGCGCCATCGTCATCGAGCGGCGCGAGGTGACGGCGGCGGACCGGCTGGCGCTGCGGCTGGCGCCGGGCGGCGGCGCGGCCGTGCGGCTGGTGGCGCTGAAGCGATGAGCGCCGGGCGGCAGCCCTCCTCGATCGTCGTTCTTGGCGGCGGCACCGCCGGGTGGATGGCCGCCAACCTGCTGCAGCATCACTGGGGGCCGCTCGGCACGAAGGTCGCGCTGATCGAGTCGAGCGACATCGGCATCATCGGCGTCGGCGAGGGTTCGACCCCGCAGCTCAAGCATTTCTTCGACACTTTGGGGATCGGCGAGGCGGAATGGATGCCGCGCTGCAACGCCACCTACAAGACCGGCATCGAGTTCGTCGGCTGGTCGCAGCGGGCCGGCTTCGAGCGCTACTTCCATCCCTTCCCGACGGCGGTGGATGGCTTCACCGCTCCGCAATTCTTCTACAACACGCGGGCGCGGCGCACCGGGCGCGACGTCTGGGCGCATCCCGACCGCTTCTTCCTGCCGACCGCGCTCGCGCACCAGCGCCGCGCGCCGCTGGCGCCCCCCAACTTCCCGTTCGCGACCAGCTATGGCTACCATTTCGACGCGCATCTGGTCGGCGCCTATCTGCGCGAGGTCGCGACGCGGCGCGGAGTCGAGCATGTCGATGCCAGGATCGCGTCCGTGGAGCTCGACCCGCAAGGCGGTGTCGCGGCGCTGGTTGCGGAGGATGGACGACGGTTCGCGGCGGAGCTGTTCGTCGACGCCAGCGGCTTTCGCGCAATGATCATCGAGGGCGCGCTCAAGGAATCGCACCGGGCATTTGCGGAGAATTTGTTCAACGACCGCGCGGTCGTCACCCCTACCCCGCTGCCCGGGCGAGGCCCGGGCGTGTGCACGCGCGCGACGGCCAAATCGGCCGGGTGGATCTGGCACATCCCGCTGACCAGCCGGGTCGGCAACGGCTATGTCTATTCCTCGCGCTACATCGATGACGAGGCGGCCGCGGCCGAGCTGCGCCAGCATCTCGGCCTGTCGCCCGACGCCGAGGTCCGCCACCTCAGGATGCGGGTCGGCCGGGTCGAGCGCAGCTGGGTGCGCAACTGCCTCGCGATCGGGCTCGCCCAGGGTTTTCTCGAGCCGCTCGAGGCCACCGCGCTGCACGTCGTGCTGGCGACCGTCGAAGGCTTCATCAAGACCGTCGCGGCTGCCGGCCAGACGGATGAGGCGCGCCAGGCCTTCAACGAGGACATCGGCCGCCGCTACGAGGGCATTCGCGACTATATCGTCTGCCATTACCGCACGGCGCAGCGGCGCGACACGGACTATTGGCGCGACGCGGCCGGGCATGACCATCTGTCGGACAGCCTCAAGGGGATCATCACCGCCTGGTTCACCGGCGCCGACCTGGAGCGCGAAGTCGCCGAGCAGGACATCGCGCGCTATTACACGGCCATGTCGTGGCACTGCATGCTTGCCGGCTATGGCAACTTTCCCGATGACAGCCGCATTCGTCCGCCGGGGGACGATATCGAGCAGTTCGACCTCGCCGAGATCGACCGCTTCATCACCGGATGTGCGATGAACTTCCCGCCGCACGAGAAAGCACTGGGGCTGTTGAGGGTGGCGGCGTGATCCCCAGGACGGGCATGGACAGCAAGGTCGCGACCCTTCTGCTGTTCGGCGCCACAGGCGATCTCGCCCGCCGGATGCTGCTGCCATCGCTCTACGGACTCGACGCCGACGGGCTTCTGCCGGATGGGCTGCGCATCGTCGGCACCGCCCGCACCGCCCTTGACGACGAGGCGTTCCGCACCCGGGCTCGCGAGGCGCTCGATCGCTTCCTGCCCGCGGGTTTCCTGAAGCAAGATATTGCCGAACGCTTTCTCGCCCGCCTCTCCTACGTCGCGCTCGACATCGCTGATTCGAGCGGCTTCGGCCGGTTAGCGGATGCGGTCGGCGACCCGGCCGATGGCGTCGCCATATTCCTGTCGACGGCACCGTCCTTGTTCAAGCCGACCATCGACGGGCTCGCAGCTGCCGGCCTCGCCTGCGCGACCGTGCGCATGGCGCTGGAAAAGCCGCTTGGAAGCGACCTTCGCTCGAGCCGCGAGATCAACGACGCCGTCGCCTCGGCCTTTCCCGAGGAGCGCACGTTCCGCATCGATCATTATCTCGGCAAGGAAACCGTCCAGAATTTGCTGGCGCTGCGCTTTGCCAATTCGCTGCTCGAGCCATTGTGGAACAGCGCCCATATCGACCACGTCCAGATCAGCGTCGCCGAAACCGTCGGGCTGGAGGGGCGCGGCGATTATTATGACGGCGCCGGAGCGCTGCGCGACATGGTGCAGAACCATATGCTGCAGCTTCTGGCGCTGGTCGCGATGGAGCCGCCGACCAACTTCGACGCGACCGCGGTTCGCGACGAGAAGGTCAAGGTGCTGCGCTCGCTGCGGCGGCTCGATGCTGCCGAGGCGGTCACCGGACAATATGCCCTCGGCGCGATCGACGGCGAGACCGTGCCCGCTTATGCGGAGGAACTGGGCCGCGACAGCGGCACCGAGACCTTCGTGGCATTGAAGGCGCATGTCGACAATTGGCGCTGGAAGGGCGTGCCCTTCTACCTTCGCACCGGCAAGAGGATGCCGTCCCGTCGCACCGAGATCTTCATCCAGTTCCGCGAGGTCCCGCACTCGATCTTCGCGTCTCGCGGCGCGACCGCACAGCCCAACAAGCTGGTGATCGGGCTTCAGCCCGAGGAGACCATCCGGCTGCTGATGATGGCAAAGACGCCCGGGCTCGATCGCAACGGGGTGCGGCTGCGCGAGCTGCCGCTCGACCTTGGGCTTGCCAATGCCTTCACCGAGTACCGCCGCCGCATCGCCTATGAGCGGCTGCTGCTTGACCTCATCGAGGGCGACCCCACCTTGTTCGTGCGGCGCGACGAGGTCGAGGCGCAGTGGGCGTGGGTCGACCAGATCCGCGCCGGCTGGGCCGAAGCCGGTGTCGCGCCCCGGCCCTATGCTGCCGGCACCTGGGGCCCGTCCGCCGCGATTGCGCTGACCGAGCGCGACGGCATCAGCTGGCACGAATAGGCGGCAGGCATGACCCTCAACTCCACCGTCGCCAAGGTCACGGACCGGATCATCGAACGGTCGCGACCGCGCCGCCGGCGCTATCTCGAGCTGATGGCCGAGCAGCGCGAGCGCGGCATCAACCGGCCGCGCCTGTCGTGCGGCAATTTCGCGCACGGCTTTGCCGGATCGGGCGAGGACCAGGAGGCGATCCGCGCCATTCGCGGGCCCAACATCGGCATCGTCACCGCCTATAACGACATGCTCTCGGCGCATGCGCCTTATGCGCGCTTCCCCGAGCAGATGAAGATATTCGCGCGCGAGGTCGGCGCGACGGCGCAGGTCGCCGGCGGGGTTCCGGCAATGTGCGACGGCGTCACCCAGGGCCAGGCCGGCATGGACCTGTCCTTGTTCAGCCGCGACGCCATTGCCATGGGCACGGCCGTCGCGCTCAGCCACGGCATGTTCGAGGCCGCGGCTTTGCTCGGCATTTGCGACAAGATCGTGCCCGGGCTGCTGATCGGCGCCTTGCGCTTCGGCCATCTGCCAATGCTGCTGGTGCCAGGCGGGCCGATGCCGTCGGGCCTGCCGAACAAGGAGAAGCAGCGCATCCGGCAGCTTTACGCGGAAGGCAAGGTAGGCCGCACCGAACTGCTGGAGGCCGAGGCGCGTTCCTATCACACCGCCGGCACCTGCACCTTCTACGGCACCGCCAACAGCAACCAGATGATGATGGAGCTGATGGGGCTGCACATACCCAACGCGGCCTTCATCAACCCGCAGGACCCGCTGCGCCAGGCGCTGACGCGCGCGGCGGTGCACCGGCTCGTCGAGCTTGCGAAGGACGGCAGCCGGCCGCTGGCCGAGGTCGTCGACGAAAAGGCGATCGTCAACGCCATGGCCGGGCTGCTCGCCACCGGCGGATCGACCAACCACGCGATCCACCTGCCGGCGATTGCGCGGGCTGCCGGAATCCTCATCGACTGGGAGGATTTCGACACTTTGTCGTCGGCGGTGCCGCTGATCGCGCGGGTCTATCCGAACGGCGCCCGGGACGTGAATGATTTCCACCACGCGGGCGGCATGGCGTTCGTCACCTCGACCTTGCTGAGCGAAGGGCTGATCCACGCCGACACGCTGACCGCCGGCGCCGATGCGCTGGACGCCTGGACCGCGAACCCGGTGCTCGAGGACAAGGAGGTCCGCTGGCAGCCGGTGTCCGAGAGCTCCGACCCGGACATGCTGCGGCCGGCCAGCGACCCGTTCCTGCCCGATGGCGGAATGCGGCTGGTCCGCGGCAATCTCGGCCGCGCCACGCTCAAGACCAGCGCCGTCGACCCGGACCGCTGGACGATCGAAGCACCCGCGCGCTGCTTTTCCGACCAGCAGGAGGTGCTGGAGGCATTCAAGCGCGGCGAGTTCGATGACGACGTGGTCGTGGTCGTGCGCTTCCAGGGGCCGCGCGCCAACGGTATGCCGGAACTGCACAAGCTGACTCCGGTGCTCGGAGTGCTCCAGGACCGCGGTCACCGCGTCGCCCTCGTGACTGACGGCAGGATGTCGGGCGCCAGCGGCAAGGTCCCGGCGGCGATCCACGTCTCGCCCGAGGCATTGCCCGACGGTCCCCTCGCCCGCTTGCGCGACGGCGACATCATCCGCGTGTCGGCCGAGACCGGGCAGCTCGAGGCGGTCGGGGTCGACCTTGCCGCCCGCTCGCCCGCGAACGCGCCGCCGCCGCCCGCCGGCACCGGCCGCGAGCTGTTCGCGCTGATGCGCAATCATTGCGACGATGCCGAAGCCGGCGCATCGTCGATGCTTGCAGCCATGGACGCCGAGCTGGCGTGAGGCAGATCGTCGCCACCGACATCGGCGGCACCCATGCCCGCTTCGCGCTGGCGACGATCGACGGCGGCAGAGTCACCGATCTTTCAGAGCCGGTGACGCTCAAGACCAGCGAGCATGCGAGCTTCCAGACCGCCTGGGAAGAGTTCGGCAAGCAAGCCGGCAGCAGCTTGCCGGCCGAGCTTGCGATCGCCTTTGCCGGGCCGGTGGGCGGCGACGTCCTCAAGCTCACCAACAATCCCTGGGTGATCCGCCCGGCGCTGATGAAGGAGCGGCTTGGCGTCGAACGGTTCACGATCGTCAACGACTTCGGCGCCGTTGCCCATGCCGTTGCCGCGCTCGACGGCGACGCCTTCACGCATTTGTGCGGGCCTGCCGTGCCGCTGCACCCGGTCGGCGTCACCACCATCATCGGCCCCGGCACCGGCCTTGGCGTTGCCGCCTTGCTGCGCCATGCGGACGGACATTACCACGTCATCGAGACCGAAGGCGGGCACGTCGACTTCGCACCGCTCGACTCCATCGAGGACAGGATCCTGACCGAGCTCCGGCGCAACTTCCGCCGGGTGTCGGTCGAGCGGCTGGTGTCGGGGCGCGGCTTGTTCAACATCTACGAGGCGCTTGGCGCCATTGAGCAGCGGCCGCTGGAGATCCGCGACGACAGGGCCTTGTGGGCGGCGGCGCTCGAAGGCCGCGACAGCCTCGCCAATGCGGCGCTCGACCGCTTGTGCCTGACGCTCGGCGCGGTTGCCGGAGACATCGCGCTCGCCCAGGGCGCGAACTCGGTGGTGATCGGCGGCGGGCTTGGTCTCAAGCTCGCCGGTCACCTTCCCGGCTCCGGCTTCCGCGACCGCTTCATCGCCAAGGGCCGGTTCGAGCGGCGCATGGACGAGATGCCGGTCAAGCTCGTCACCCACCCGCAGCCGGGCCTGTTCGGCGCGGCCGCCGCCTTTGCCCGGGAGCATGCATGACGATCGACGAGATCATGCGCACGGCGCCGGTGATCCCGGTGCTGGTGCTCGACGATGCGCTGGACCCGGTGGCGCTGGCCGAGACCTTGGTGCGCGGCGGCCTGCCGGTGATCGAGGTGACTCTGCGCACGCCCGGCGCGCTCGACGCGATCCGCGCCATGGCCAATGTCCCCGGCGCCATCGTCGGCGCCGGGACGGTGCTCGACGAGGCGCAGCTGGCGCAGGCGATCGACGCCGGCAGCCGCTTCATCGTCTCGCCCGGCCTCACCAACCGGCTGGCGCTCGCGGCGCGGGACACTCAGGTGCCGTTCCTGCCCGGCGTGGCGACGGCGGGCGACATCATGCGCGGCCTTGAGCTGGGGCTCGAACGCTTCAAGTTCTTCCCGGCGGAAAGCTCGGGCGGGATCAAGGCGCTCAAGGCGCTGACCGGCCCGTTCCCGCACGTGCGTTTCTGTCCGACCGGCGGCATCCGCGCCGACAGCGCGCCCGACTGGCTGGCGCTGGACGCGGTGCTGTGCGTCGGCGGCAGCTGGCTGGTCCCGCCGGGAAGCCGCGACCTGGGCCGGATCGAGCGCCTGGCGCGCGAGACGGCGGCGCTGCACCCCTGAGCCGGGCGCCGCTTGTCAGCGGCACGCGATCGCTTTAAGCCTAAAGCAATCGGAGGCGCAATGCGGATTGCCTGTCTCGGCGGCGGCCCGGCGGGGCTCTACTTCGCCATCTCGATGAAGCTGCGCGACCCTGCGCACCACATCGAGCTGTTTGAGCGCAACCGGGCCGACAGCACGTTCGGCTGGGGCGTGGTCTTTTCCGATCAGACGGTCGAGAATCTGATGGCGAACGACCCGGTGTCGGGCGCGACCATCCGCGACGAGTTCGCGCACTGGGACGACATCGACATCCACATCAGGGGCGCGTGCATCCGCACCTCCGGGCATGGTTTCATCGGCATCGGGCGCAAGCGGCTGCTGAACATATTGCAGGAGCGGGCGCGGGATCTCGGCGTGGTGCTGCACTTCGAGCATGAGGCGTCGCCGGACCTCGAGGACTGGCAGGGCTATGACCTGGTGATCGCGGCCGACGGCGCCAACAGCCGCATCCGCGACCTTTATGCCGAGCATTTCGGAGTCGACGTGCAGGTCCGGCGCAACCGTTTCGTGTGGCTCGGCACCGCCAAGACGTTCGACGCCTTCACCTTCGCGTTCGAGCAGCTGCCCGAAGGCTGGGTGTGGGCGCACGCCTATCGCTTTGACGAGGATTGTTCGACCTTCATCGTCGAGATGGCGCCGGAGACCTGGCAGCGGCTCGGGCTCGACGCAATGGAGCAGCCGCAGGCCCTCGCCTGGGCGGAGCGGGTGTTCGCGAAATATCTCGACGGCGCGACGCTGATGTCCAACGCCGCGCATCTGTCGGGCGCGGCGATGTGGCTGAATTTCCGGCGCATCATCTGCGAGCACTGGAGCCATCAGAACCTGATCCTGCTCGGGGATGCCGCGCACACGGCGCATTTCTCGATTGGCTCGGGGACCAAGCTCGCGCTCGAGGACGCGATCAAGCTGGCGGAGGTGCTCAACCGGCCGGGGCTCAGCCGCGAACAGGCGCTCGCCGAATACCGGCAAGAGCGCAGCGTCGAGGTGCTCAAGCTCCAGAACAGCGCGCGCAACTCTACCGAGTGGTTCGAGACGCTGGAGCGCTATATCGACTTCGAGCCGATCCAGTTCGCCTACTCGCTACTGACGCGGTCGCAGCGGGTGAGTCACGAAAATCTGCGGCTGCGTGACAGGCCCTGGCTGGAGGGCGTCGAGCGCTGGTTCCAGTCGAGGGCGCTTGGGGTCCCGGTCAACGACCCTGCCCCGCCGATGTTCGCACCGTACCGGTTGCGCGACATGGAACTGGTCAATCGCGTGGTCGTGTCGCCGATGGCGATGTATTCGGCGGTGGACGGCACGCCCGGCGATTTCCACCTGGTTCACTACGGCACCCGCGCGCAGGGCGGCGCCGGGCTGGTGTACACCGAGATGACCTGCGTCTCGCCGACGGCGCGCATCACGCCGGGCTGCACCGGCATGTGGTCGGAGGACCATGCCGCGGCGTGGCAGCGCATCGTCGATTTCGTCCATGCCAACAGCAAGGCAAAGTTCTGCCTGCAGCTCGGCCATTCGGGGGCCAAGGGTTCGACGCGCGTCGGCTGGGAAGGTTATGACGTTCCGCTGCCGAGCGGCAACTGGCCGGTGATCGCGGCGTCCGACGTGGCCTGGTCGCCGGCCAACCAGGTGCCGCGGCCGATGACTCGCAGCGACATGGACGAGGTGCAGGGCCAGTTCGTGCGCGCAGTCGAGCTCGGGCTGCAGGCCGGCTTCGACATGGTCGAGCTGCACTGCGCCCACGGCTATCTGCTGTCGAGCTTCATCACCCCGCTAACCAACCGGCGGACCGATGAATATGGCGGCAGCCTTGAGAACCGGCTGCGCTACCCGCTCGAGGTCTTCCGGGCGATGCGCACGGCGTGGCCAGCCGACAAGCCGATGTCGGTGCGGATTTCCGCCAACGACTGGATGGGCGAACTTGGAGTGACGCCGGACGAGGCGGTGGAAATCGCGCGCGCCTTTGCCGAGGAAGGGGCGGACCTGATCGACGTTTCCGCGGGCCAGACATGGGCCGACAGCCGCCCCGTCTACGGACGCATGTTCCAGACGCCATTTTCCGACCAGATCCGCAACGAGGCGCGGGTTTCGACCATGGCCGTCGGCAACATCTACGAGACCGACCACGTCAACTCGATCCTCGCCGCCGGGCGCGCCGACCTGGTCGCGCTTGCCCGCCCGCACCTCGTCGACCCGATGTGGACTTTGCGCGCCGCGGCGCAGCATGATTATCGCGAACAATATGTGCCGCCGCCCTATCTGGGCGGGCAGGCGCAGCTCGCGCGCAACCTCAAGCGCGCCGCCGAGCAGGAGGCGGCGCTGAAGGCATGAGGCTCGCGGGTCACCATGCCCTGGTTACCGGCGGCGGGAGCGGGATCGGGGCCGCGATCGCCCGGGCACTGGCTGCCGAAGGCGCGCGGCTGACCCTGGTCGGACGGCGGCGCGACCGCCTCGAGCAGGTCGCGGCCGAACTCGACGCAGCGGTCGCGCCCGCCGACGTTACCGATCGCGCCGAGGTCGATCGCGCATTCGCGGCGGCGCGCGACGCCAACGGGCCGATAGCCATCCTCGTCAACAATGCCGGGGCCGCCGAAAGCGCGCCCTTTGGTGCGACCAACGAAGCGCTGTGGCGGCGGACCATGTCGGTGAACCTGGATGCGGTGATGCACTGCTGCGCCGCGGCGCTCGACGATCTGCTTGCAGCGCAAGAAGGACGCATCGTCACCATCGCCTCGACGGCGGGCCTGCGCGGCTATGCGTTCACTGCGGCTTATTGCGCAGCCAAGCACGGGGCGGTCGGGCTGATGCGCGCCCTCGCCGCGGAATATGGCCGCACCGGCCTCACCGCCAATGCCGTTTGCCCCGGCTTTACCGACACCGAGCTGGTGGCCGGCGCGGCGAGGACCATCCAGGACAGGACCGGCCGGTCACAAGCCGAAGCGCGCGCCGAGCTGGCGAGACTGAATCCGAGCGGTCGGTTGATCGGCACCGATGAGGTTGCCGCCTTGGTGCGCGACCTGGTCCTGTCGACTCGCAACGGCGAAGCGGTGGAGATCGCATGACCCCCGCCCCCGCCATTCCCGAGAAACACGACGGCGAACTCGGCGACCGCTCGAGCGTGCGGCTGTGGCTGCGGCTGCTGAGCTGCACCATGGCCATCGAAAAGCAGGTGCAGCGCCGGCTGGCCGCGCAGTTCGATACGACGCTGCCGCGGTTCGACGTCATGGCGGCGCTCGACCGCCGCGGCGAGGGCATGACCAAAAGCGAGCTGTCGCGCGCGCTGCTGGTGTCCAATGGCAATGTCACCGCAATCGTCCGCAAGCTGGCGCAAAGCGGCCATGTCTCGGTCGCGCCCTTGCCGTCGGACCGCCGTGCTTCCCTCGTGCGGCTGACGCCCGCCGGCCGCCGCCACTTCGGCGCGCTCGCGAGCGCCCACCACGATTGGATCGACGAGCTGCTTGCCGGCCTTGCCGGGCCGGAGCGCCGGACCTTGTTCCAGGCGCTCGGCAGGCTCAAACAGTCGCTCGAGGACGCCCAGCGAAAGGCCGCGCAGTGAACCCGGCGACGTTTCATCCCGAGCATTTCCTCTGGTCGTTCGACGGCGGCGTCGCGACCATCACGCTCGACCGCCCGGAGCGCAAGAACCCGCTGACCTTCGACAGCTATGCCGAGCTTCGCGACACGTTCCGCGCGCTTACCGACGCGCCCGAGGTCAAGGCGGTGGTGATCACCGGCGCCGGCGGCAATTTCTGCTCAGGGGGCGACGTCCACGAGATAATCGGTCCGCTCACCAGGATGGAAATGCCGGGGCTGCTAAGGTTCACGCGGATGACCGGCGACCTGGTCAAGGCCATGCGCGCCTGCCCGCAGCCCATTGTCGCCGCGATCGACGGGGTGTGCGCCGGCGCCGGGGCGATCCTGGCGATGGCATCCGACGTGCGCCTGGCTACGCCGGCGACCAGAACCGCCTTCCTGTTCACGCGGGTCGGGCTTGCCGGCTGCGACATGGGTGCCTGCGCGATCCTGCCGCGGATCATCGGCCAGGGCCGGGCCGCCGAGCTGCTCTTCACCGGCCGAAGCATGAGCGCCGAGGAGGGCGAGCTTTGGGGCTTTCACAATCGCATCGTTCCTGCCGATGCGCTGCTTGCCGAGGCCGCGGCACTGGCGCGCTCGCTGGCCGAGGGGCCGAGCTTCGCGCACGCCATGACCAAGACCCAGCTCAACCAGGAATGGAACGTCAGCCTGGAAACAGCGATCGAGATGGAAGCGCAGGCCCAGGCGATCTGCATGGCGACCAACGACTTCCGCCGCGCGTTCGAGGCGTTCGCCGACAAGCGCCGGCCCGGGTTCGAGGGCAACTGATGGGCGCACGCGCCTTCCTCGACTGGCCGTTCTTTGAGGAGCCGCACCGTGCGCTCGCGGCCAGCGTCGACCTGTGGGGGGACGCCGAGCTCCCCGCCAGGCCGGAATTCGAGAGCGTCGACGACGAGTGCAGGTGGCTGGTGCGCGCGCTGGGCGACGCCGGTTTCCTGGAGCTGTGCGTCGGCGCTGACGGCGCGCGGCCGGACGTGCGCAGCCTGGCCGTGGTCCGGCAAGCCCTCTCCTACCGCCACGGGCTGGCGGACTTTGCATTCGCCATGCAGGGCCTCGGGTCGGGCGCCATCACCTTGTTCGGAAGCGACGAGCAGAAGCGCCAATGGCTGCCCAAGGTCGCCAGCGGGGAAGCGATCGCCGCCTTCGCCATGACCGAGCCCGATTGCGGGTCCGACGCCGCCAGCATGGCGATGACCGCGAGGCCGCACGGCAATGGCTGGGTGCTCGACGGTGAGAAGACCTACATTTCCAACGGCGGCATCGCCGACCTTTACGTGACCTTCGCGCGCACCGGCGAGGCCAACGGGGCACGTGGGATCTCCGCCTTCATCGTCAGCGGCGCCGACCCTGGCCTGAGCGTCACGGAACGAATCGAGCTGGTCGCGCCGCATCCGCTCGCCCGCCTTCGCTACCAGGGGGTCCGTGGTGAACTGATCGGGTCGGCGGGCCAGGGCTTCCGGATTGGCATGGAGACGCTCAACCTGTTCCGGGTGACGGTGGGGGCGGCGGCGCTGGGGTTCGCGCAGCGCGCCCTGCACGAAGCGATCGCCTTTGCGGCGCGCAGGCGGCTGGGCGCGGCGACGCTCGCCGACAATGCGGTGACGCAGGACCGGCTCGGCGAGCTTGCGACGCTGGTCGATGCGTCGGCGCTGCTCGTCTATCGCGCCGCGTGGGAGCAGGACCGGCGGGGCGGCGACAACCGCCGCTCGGCAGCGATGGCCAAGCTCCATGCCACCGAAGCCGCGCAGCAGGTGATCGATGCCGCGGTGCAGCTACACGGCGGCGCCGGAGTCACCCGTGGCTTCGCGGTCGAGCAGCTTTATCGCGAGATCCGCGCGCTCCGCATCTATGAGGGGGCGAGCGAGGTGCAGCGTCAGATCATCGCGCGCGACCTCCTCAAGGAGCATCGCGAATGAAGGTGCTGCAGCCCCCCGGCTGGCCGCGGCCGCGCGGCTATTCGAACGGAATTGCCGCCAGCGGCCGGCTGGTGTTCACTGCCGGCATCGTCGGCTGGGACGAGCAGGAACGCTTCGCGCCCGACTTCCTCGGCCAGTTCCGGCAGGTGCTGATGAACACTTTGGCAGTGCTCGCCGAAGCCGACGCGGGCCCGGAGCACATCGTGCGCATGACCTGGTACGTGACCAGCCGCGACGAATATGTCGCTTGCGCACGGGAGGCCGGCGCGGTCTATCGCGAGCTGATCGGCCGCCACTATCCGGCGATGGCGGTGGTCGAGGTGGCGGCACTGGTCGAGCCGGACGCCAGGCTCGAGATCGAGAGCATCGCCGTGGTGCCCGGCCCATGACCAGCGCCCACCGCGACCGCTTCGTCATCGACCGGCTGCCGCCGCCCGAGCAGCAGCCCGAGTTCCGCTTCGACCTGCCCGAGCTGCATTATCCCGACCAGCTCAATGCCGCCGTCGAGCTGATGCGGCAGAGCGACATGTCGCGGCCGGCGGTAATCAACGACCAGGGGAGCTGGAGCTTCGCCGACATCGATGATCTGTCCGACCGCATCGCCCGCCTGCTGGTCGAGGAGGAAGGCCTGGTGCCGGGTAACCGCGTGCTGCTGCGGGGGCCCAACACGGCGTTTCTGTTCGCGGCCTGGCTGGCGATCCTCAAGGCCGGCGCAGTCGTCGTCGCGACCATGCCGATCCTGCGCGCCGGCGAGATCGCGACCATCCTCGAGCGGGCCGAGGTCAGCCACGCGATCGTCGACAGCCGCTTCGTCGGCGACTTCCTGGAAGGCGCGGACCAGGCGGGCAATGTGCGCTCGCTGTTGCGCTATGACGGCGACCTCGGCAGCGGCGAGCTCGAGCGGCGGCTCGACAATGTCGCGCGCGGCTTCGTGGCCGTGGCCACCGGCCGCGACGACCCGGCGCTGATCGCCTTTACCTCCGGCACCACCGGCAAGCCCAAGGGTTGCGTCCACTTCCACCGCGACGTGCTGGCCAGCGCCGACAGCTTCGCGCGGCACATCCTCCAGCCGCGCCCGGGGGACCTTTGGACCTGCTCCGCCCCGCTCGCCTTCACCTTCGGGCTCGGCATGCTGCTGATCTTCCCGTGGCGGTTCGGCGGCACGGCCGTCACCATCGAACAGCCGAGCCCGGCAGCGCTGCTCGATGCGGTCGAGCGCCACCGGGTCACCACGCTCGCGACGGCGCCGACCGCCTACAAGGCGATGCTGAACCTGCTTTCCGGCCGCGACATCGCGAGCCTGCGGACTTGCGTGTCGGCCGGAGAACATCTCCCCGCCGCCACCTGGCACGCGTGGCAGGAGGCAACCGGCCTCGCGATCGTCGACGGCATCGGCGCGACCGAGATGATGCACATCTTCATCTCGGCCTCGGGCGACGACATCCGCCCCGGCGCCACCGGCAAGGCGGTGCCCGGCTACACTGCGTGCGTGCTCGACGAAGCAGGAACGCCATTGCCCCACGGCACCGGCCGCCTGGCGGTCAAGGGGCCGACCGGCTGCCGCTATTTCGACGACGAGCGCCAATCGGTGTACGTGCAGCACGGCTGGAACGTCACCGGCGACACCTACCGCTCCGACGCGGACGGCTATTTCTGGTTCGTCGCCCGCTCCGACGACATGATCATCTCGTCCGGCTACAACATCGCCGCGCCGGAGGTCGAGAATGCGCTGTACGCGCACCCCGCCGTCGAGGAGTGCGCGGTGGTCGGCGTTCCGTGCGAAGAACGCGGGCAAAGGGTGAAGGCCTTCGTCGTGCTCGCCCCCGGCCACGCTGCGGGGCCCGCTGTCGCGACCATGCTCCAGGACCACGTCAAGGCGACCATCGCCCCGTACAAATATCCGCGCGAGGTCGAGTTCGTCTCGGCTCTCCCCAAGACCGCGACGGGCAAGCTGCAGCGCTTCGCGCTCAGGCAGCGCCGCTGAAAAGCAGCGGCTTGAGCAGCAAAGCTCATCTCCGCGATTGCCGCCGCCCAAATCTTTGTGCAACAGGTTGCGCAGAGGGGAGAAAAGCTTGGCCAGTCTAGAGCTCACCGGCGTTCGCAAGGCGTTCGGATCGACCCCGGTGCTCGACGACGTCTCCCTCAGCATCGAGCCGCGGGAATTCATCGCCTTCCTCGGCCCGTCAGGGTCCGGCAAGTCGACCCTGCTGCGGATCATCGCCGGGCTCGAGAGCGCGGACGCCGGCGAAGTGTGGCTCGACGGGCGGCGCATCGACCCCCTGCCGCCGGGCGACCGTGGGGTCGC
The DNA here is from genome assembly GCA_035540875.1 of Sphingomicrobium sp. Taxonomy (GTDB): domain Bacteria; phylum Pseudomonadota; class Alphaproteobacteria; order Sphingomonadales; family Sphingomonadaceae; genus Sphingomicrobium. The sequence goes on from DATLFV010000141.1 coordinate 18,702, forward strand.
CATGGTGTTCCAGCACTATGCGCTCTACCCGCACATGAGCGTCCGCGAGAACATGGCCTTCGGCCTGCGCAACGCGCGCGTTCCCGCGGACGAGATTGAATCGCGTGTGTCCGAGGCAGCGCGGGTGCTCGAAATTGCCGAGCATCTCGACAAGAAGCCCGGCCAGCTGTCGGGCGGCCAGCGACAGCGCGTCGCCATCGGCCGGGCCATCGTCAAGCAGCCCAAACTGTTCCTGCTCGACGAGCCCTTGTCCAACCTCGACGCGGCGCTGCGCATGCGCACGCGGGTCGAGCTCGCGCAGCTGAAGCAGAAGGTCGATGCGGCGGTTATCATGGTCACGCACGACCAGGCCGAGGCGATGACTTTGGCCGACCGCATCATGGTCATGAACGACCGGCGGATCCAGCAGGTCGGACCGCCGATGGAAATCTACAGCCGGCCGGCCAACATCTTCGTCGCGCAGTTCGTCGGCTCGCCCGCCATGACCCTGCTTCCGGCGCAGCTGGTCGAGGGTAACGGAACGCTGGCCAATGTGCGGCTTGGCGACGGATCGGAGATCGCGACCGGAGTGCCGCGTAACGGACTGCCGGGCGGCGAGCTGCGCCTGGGCCTCAGGCCCGAAGCGGTCCGGGTCGCCGCCGAGGGCGGCACTCGTGCGAAGGTGGAGCTGGTCGAGCGGCTCGGGGAGCGGACCATCATCTACGGCCGCCTCTCCGACGGCCAGCCGATCACCGCGGAGGACGAGGGCTACAGCCGGGTCGCGATCGGCGACGAAGTCGGGCTGGCGATCGACGGCGGCGCTGCCCATTTGTTCACCGCCGACGGCACCGGCCACCATGCGACGGAGCGCGCTGCGTGAAGGCAATGACGCGGCACAATCTCGGCGGCTTCCTGTTCGTCGCGCCGTTCCTGCTGCTTTATCTGTTCATCCTCATCTATCCCCTGTTCCTCGGCATTGCATTGAGCTTCCGCCGGGTCGACCTGTTCGGCGGCGGCACCTTCGTCGGCCTCGACAATTACGTCCGCCTGCTTGCCGATCCGGTGTTCCACCAGTCGCTGCTCAACACCTTCACGGTCGCGCTGATGATCGTGCCCACGCTGACCGTGCTGACCTTGCTGCTGGCGCTGGCGCTCAACCGGCCGGCGCGCAGCGCGACCATCTTCCGCGGCATTTTCTTTTCGTCCTCGGTGCTGTCGGTGACCATCGTCACCCTGATCTGGCGCTTCGTCCTGGCGCCCGATGCCGGCCTGCTCGGGGAAATCGCGACCGCGCTCGGCGCCGAGCCCTTGCCCTTCCTCAGCCACCCGCAGCTGGCGCTCCCGGCGCTTGCCCTGACGACGATCTGGTGGTCGATCGGCCTGCCGATGATGCTGTTCCTGGCCGGGCTCCAGCAGATCCCGGAGGATGTCTACGAGGCCGCCGCGCTCGACCGCGCCAGCAAGTGGACGACCTTCTGGCGCGTGACCCTGCCCGGTCTTCGGCGCACGCTCATCGTCGTGATCATGCTGCAGACCGCCGCCCAGCTGCAATTGTTCGGCCAGGCGCAATTGCTCACCGGCGGCGGCCCGAGCGGCGCGTCGCGGACCATCGTCCTGTTCATCTTCGAAGTGGCGTTCGGCCGCTGGGAGCTTGGCTATGCGACCGCCGCCGCCGAAATATTGTTCATCCTGATCCTCGCCATCACCCTCACCCAATATTGGGCGACCAATCGCACCCGGGAGGCCGAAGGTGGCCGCTAGCAATCGCCGCGCGCGGCTGTCGCCGCTGGCCTTCACCTTCGTGCTGATCGGCGCCTTGATCATGGTCGCGCCGCTCATCTGGACGCTGTTGCTGTCCTTGAAGTCCAATGCCGAGCTGGTCGGCAACAGCGGCGCGGCGCTGCATGGCCCCTACACGCTCGAGAATTACCAGGCGATCTTCGGCAACCGTCTGACGACGCGCTGGCTGATCAACAGCATGATCGTGTCGCTCGGCACGACCGCCGGAGTGCTGATCCTGTGCAGCCTCGCGGGCTACGGCTTCGCGAGGCTCGACTTCCCTTACCGCAAAACGATCTTCGTGCTGGTGCTCGCCGGGCTCGCCATCCCCGGCGAGGCGGTGGTGCTGCCGCGCCACCAGTTGTTCGCCGATTTGCATCTCCACAACAGCTATCCGGGGCTCATCCTGCCCGGGCTGGTCACCCCGTTCGGCGTGTTCTTCATGACGCAATATTTCCGCGCCATCCCGCGCGACCTCGACGAGGCGGCGATGCTCGATGGCGCGTCGCGCTTCACCACCTTCTTCAAGGTGCTGCTGCCGCTGACCGTGCCCGCGCAATCGACGCTGGCCGTGTTCACCTTCCTCGCCAGCTGGAACGATTATTGGTGGCCTTTGATTTCGGCGACGCGCAGCGACATGTACACGCTGACGGTGGGCCTCGCCTCGAGCCAGATGAACTATGCGCAGACCAGCGGCCTCGGCTTCCTGATGGCGCAGGCGGTGTTCGCGTCGATCCCGATCTTCATCGTCTACCTGGTGTTCCAGAAGCAGATCGTGCGGGCGATGGCGGGAACCGCGATCCGATGAGGCGGCTTGCACCCATCATTGCCGCCGCTTTGCTGCTCGGCTCGTGCCGCCAGGGCGAGGAGCGCACCGGCATCTACCTCCAGCGCTTCTTCGGTGAATGCGGCGCGGTGTTCGGCCGCGACATCGACGTCGCCAAGGCCGAGGGCGAATGCGGGATCATCACGGCGATGATCAACAAGTTCAACGCCGAGAACAAGGACGTGCGCGTCAGCCAGAACGTCGTCGCCTGGCCCGGCTATCCGCAGCTCACCGCCCAGGTCGCGGCCAAGGACCCGCCCGACGTCGTCACCATGCACAGCGGCGTCATCTCGGATTATGCCGCGAACGGGCTGGTCGAGCCGGTCGAGCCGATCCTGCGCGAGGCCGGCATCGATCCGGCCAGCTTCACCGAGGCGAGTCTGCGCTCGGTGACCATCAACGGCCGCATCTACGGCCTGCCGTGGGACATTCATGGCGGGCTGTTCCACATCAACACGGCCCTGTTCCGCAAGGCCGGGCTGATGCGCGGCGACAAACCCGTACTGCCCAATTCCGCCGAGGAGCTGCTCGCCCACGCGCGCCAGTTCAAGGCGCGCACCGGCAAGCCCTATCTGATCCAGAGCCTGGTCGGCGACCCGGCCTACCAGACCCGCAACCTCTACACCTATCTGATGGCACACGACGCGGTGATCTTTCCCGATCCCAGGCACGTCCGGCTGCGCACCCCCGAAGCGCGCAAGATCATGACCTTCTTCCGCCAGGTGAACGCGGAAAAACTGGGCACGCAGAACCAGGATACGCCGGCCGCGATCGCCACCTTCATGAACGGCGAAGGCGGCATCTATCCGACCGGCACGTGGATGATCGGCCAATTCGAGCAGGAAGCGAAGACTGCCGGGCGGCCGCTGCACAACAGCTATGCGGTGGTGCCCTATCCGCGCCTGTGGGGGCGCCAGGCCTCGTTCGTCAGCGGCCATGTCTGGGTGGTGCCAACGCGGCAGCGCACGCGCGAGGAACGCTCCGCGCTCGCCCGCTTCTTCCGCTTCATGGCGGAGCATAATTACGACTGGGTGCGCACCGGCCACCTGCCGGCGTTCAAGGCGATCGTCGACAGCCCGCAGTTCAAGGCGCTGCCGCACCGCGCCGAGATCGCCCCGCTGGCAAGCTTCGGCCAGCCGCTTCCCGGCTACGTGCGCCGGCAGGCGGCAATCGAAGGCCTGATCGGCGAGGAAATGGCGGCCGTGGTCAATGGCCAGAAGAGCGTCGAGCGCGGCCTGACCGACGCCGAGCGGCGCGTCAACGAGCTGCTCGCGCAGCTCGACTGAGGCGTTGCTGCAACAGTTGCGCGGCTGCGTCATCCGTACCTGGCTGACCTTCTTGTAAGCCAAGTGCCGCAAGTTCATACCTTGTGCGACTAAGCGCCGGGACCTGCTCTGTAATCCCGGCAAAAAAGGGGAAAGAACATGCGCCGGACCTCACTGATCCTGTGTTCGACGTCGGCATTCGCACTGGCACTTGCCGCGACGCCCGCTGCAGCGCAGCAGGGTGTCCCGGCAACTCCGCCCGACCCCACCGTCGAAGCGCAGGAGCAGCCGGCCGATCCGGAAGCAGGTTCGGTGGAAACCGATGATGCGGTGCAGACCGCCGCGGGCCAGGACGAAGCCGCGGGCGATCAGGCGATCGTGGTCACCGGCCTTCGCCGGTCGCTGCAGTCGGCGCAGAATTTGAAGCGCAACAGCGAGCAGATCGTCGATGCGATCGTCGCCGAGGACATCGGCAAGCTCCCCGACCTAGCTGTCTCCGAGACCGCCGCGCGCATCCCGGGCCTGCAGGTCATCCGCCGCGCGGGCGAAGCCGACAGCGTCCTTGTCCGCGGCCTTCCGGATTTCTCCACCACCTACAACGGGCGCGAGATTTTTACCGCCGAGCGCCGCGAAGTCGCCCTGCAGGATTTCCCGTCGTCGAACATCGCTGCGCTCGAAGTCTTCAAGACGACCACGGCGACCCTGGTGGAAGCCGGCCTTGCCGGCCAGGTGAACGTGCGATCGCGTCGGCCGTTCGACTTCCGCGGCACGGAGCTCGCCGGTTCGTTCTGGGCGCTGCGCACCAAGCAGGCCGACAAGTGGAACCCCAATTTCAACGCGCTGGCGAGCACGCGCTGGAACACCGGCATGGGCGAGATGGGCCTGCTCGTGAACATCTCGCGGACCGAGCTCGACTATCTGGATTCGGAGCCGTCCAACACCGACTTCCTGATGACCTTCCGCCGCGAAGGGCCGACGCGGCTGGTGCCGGACTTCGTCAATGGCCGTGACGCGCGCTTCCCGGACATCCAGCGTCTGTTCTTCCGCTCGGGCAATCGTGTGCGGCCGTCGGCCAATGCCGCCTTCCAGTGGCGCGCCAGCCCCGACCTGACATTCTACGCGGAGGCGCTGTACCAGGGCTTCCGCAACAAGATCTCCGACCGCCTCGCCGCCGTGCCTTTGTACAATGGCGGGGCGTACACCAACCTGCAGTTCCGCCCGGGCACCAACCTGCTGGAAAGCGGGACGGTCACCGGCCTCGGCGACCCGATCTTCACCTTCCAGGGCGGCACCTTCAACAAGACCGACACCAAGCAGTTCGCGATTGGCGGCATCTATGACGCGGGCCCGCTGAAGCTGACGGCCGACCTGGCGCGCACCGACAGCCGCTTCAAGGGTTCCACGGAATCGGTCGACCGGATCTTTGCCGGCCAGGCGACGACGATCGTCGACTTCGACCTCCGGACTCCCCAGTTCAACATCCGCAACTTCGACGTGACCAATCCGAACAATTATCTGTTCGACGGCCTCTACGAAGAAGCGCAGGTGTCCGAAGGCGACGATTACCAGGCCCGGGTGGACGCCACCTATGAGCTTGGCCTCGGCTTCATCGACGCCATCGATGCCGGCATTCGCTACACCACCCGCGATGCGCATCGCGAGTTCGGCAACCGCTTCGCCGGCTTCCGCGGGCGTGGCATCTCCGGAGCTGCGCTTCCGCTCGATTTCCGGCTGTTCCGGGAAGGCTTCCGCGGCACCGACGTGCAGTCGGGCTTCGGCACCTTCCTGACTCCGACCTATTCGAGCATTCGCAGGAACCGCGAGGCGCTGCGGCAATTCGTGATCAGCCGCGGCATCACCTGCTGCTTCGGCACCTTCACGCTGGATGACCCGGAACCGAACCCGACCTCCGTCTACGACGCCGACGAGGATACGCTCGCCGGCTACGGGCAGCTGAACTTCAAGTTCGGCGACACGCTCGACGGCATTGTCGGCCTTCGCGCTGTGCGCACCAAGACCACGATCGCGGGTACTTCCAACGTGCTCGGCGTGCTGACGCCAGTGGAGGCGAGCAACAGCTACACCGACTACCTGCCGAACGCGAGCATGCGCTGGCGCTTCATGCCGGACATGCAGTTCCGTCTGTCGGCGACCCAGACCCGCACCCGCCCGACCTTCGAGCAGTTGAACCCGTCTGCGAACCTGGGTGCTCCGGACCCGACGCAGGGCGGCAGGCGCACCGGCGGCGGCGGCAATCCGTTCCTGCGGCCGTTCACGTCCAACAATTACGACGCGTCGCTGGAATATTTCTTCTCGCGGACGGGCTTTGCGGCCGTGGCGCTGTTCCGCCGCGACCTCGACGGCTTCATCCAGAACAGCACCGTCGACTATGATGATCCAGTGCTCGGACCGGTGCGCGTCACCGGCCCCGTCAACACCCGCAAGGGCCGGATCGACGGTGCGGAAGCGCAGATCACCACCTTCTTCGACTGGGAATGGATGCCGGCCTTCGCACGCAATTTCGGCGCGCAGGCGAACTACACCTATCTCGACGCCAAGACCGAGGTGAATAATCCCTTCATCAACGAGTTCGAAGACGCGCGGCTGATCGGCGTTTCGAAGCACACCTACAACCTCGTCGGCATGTACGAGGGCGGCGGCCTGTCGGCGCGGCTGTCCTACAATCGCCGCGGCAAGTTCCTCGATCGCCGCGACTTCCGCGGTCCCGGCGGCCCCGGCGCTGCAGGCGATCCGGGACGCGACCTGTACATCGAAACGGCCAAGCCGGCGCCGCGCCTCGATCTGTCGACCAGCTACGCGTTCAACGAGAATCTCAGCGTCTTCTTCGACTGGACCAACATCCTCGAAAAGCCGTTCCGGGTGAACCTGAGCTCCGCGCGCGGCGGCCAGCCGCGGGCCGAGTTCGTGCGCTTCCTGCGCTTCGAGGAAACCACCTATTCGTTCGGCATCCGCGCCCGCACGGGCGGTCTCGGGCGGCGGGCCGCCGTGGCTCCCGCGCCGGTGCTGCCGCCGCCGCCGCCTGCACCTGTGTACGAGCCGGCGCCGGTCCAGGCGCCGCCGCCGCCGCCGCCGCCGCAGCCGAGAGGCGAGCGCGGCTAACCCGCCGATCCGACTTCAAGGGCGGCCCGCAACGGCCGCCCTTATTTTTTGGGCGGGTGCCGGATCGCCGCCATGCGCTCGGCGGCCGGAGCGATCGGCGGCAGGACTCCGCCGGGCTTGTCGAGGTAGAAATAGGCGACCGCCGCGACGTCGTCGCTGCGATAGTAATTGGTATGCCCGTCCGGCAGCGAGGGGTCGGTGAGCTTCCTGCCGCTCTCGAGCAGTTTCTGGAAATTCGTGCGGCTCCCGGGGTCGATGGTCACCGGCACCATCGGCACGCCCTTGTTCAGCAGGCCGAGCACGACATCCTTTCGCGCCCCGCCGATCTGCTGCAGCGCCACCTCGATGCCGCGGCCGAACCAGATCGGGTCGGGTACGTGCCAGCGATAGAAGGTCCAGCGCCCCTCCCCCTCCCAGGTCGCGATCGGCGCGCCCTGGAAGCGGTTGATATAAGCGCCCTGGCCCCAGGCGGTGCCGATATAATCCTCGGCCCCGGTGCCGACCAGGCTCGGCGAGTGCATCGGCTCCCCGTCGAGCGCGATCTTGACCTCGCCTTCGCCCCACCATGTCTTTTCGTAGGCGGGGTTGGTCAGCACCGTGACGCTGGCCCCCAGGAAGCGTCCGCGCCCGGCGATGCGGGGCAGGATCCGGAAGTCGCGGCCGAGCTCGGTCGCCCGCTCACGGCTCCACCAGGCGTGGAAGTAGAGCATGTCGGCGGGCTGGCGCGGCACGGTCCGGTAATTGATGTCGAAGAAGATCAGGTTGACCGGCTTCAAGGATTCATTCGTCACCACCAGCCGCGCGCGCGAGCGGAACGGCATCGGGATGTAGGAGACGAACGAGCGTCCTTCCGGGCTCGCGGTCAGAGCCGTCTCCATGCTCGTCATTTCGCCGGCGCCATGCAGGAAGAAGTCGCCGAGCGGCACCGACACCGCGGGGCGCGCGGCGCCGTCCCAGAACATCTCGAGCTTGAGCCCGCGCAATGCTTCGGGAGAGCGATCCTCGATCGTCATCCACATGCGGTCGATGACGCCCGGGCCGCGCACATCCGCCAGCACATGGCTGCGGCCGACCGCGATGGTCTCGAAGGCATGGCCCTTGGCGCCCTTGTTCTCGCGCGCGCCCGCGCCCCTGGCGCCGGTCGGGTTCTCCGGGCTCACCCAGTGGGTGCGCTCACCGTCGCGATAGCGGTAGAGTTCATCCTGCCCCGCCGCGCTTGTGGCCACCAGCAGCGCCGCCGCCGCGAGCAGCCTCAACCGCGTTCCCCGAGCCTTTGCGGCCGCAGGCTCGGGCCGACCTGCGGCTTGCCATCCTTCCAGAACAGCGGCGCGATGTAGAGGTAGCGCTCGTCCTCGAGCTTGGTGCAGCGCGCCGTTGCCGCCCAGGCGTGGAAGCTGATGAAGGTCCGGCCGCCCGCCTCGAAGATGCTCTGGTGCCCTGGGCCGCTGACGCAGCCGGCCTGCTTGTCCTTGAAGCTGTGGAGAATGGGATTGTTGGGCGCCGGCTGGCACGGGCCGAGTGGCCCGGAGCAGGTGGCATAGCCCATCGCATATGGCGACAGGCCGCCTTCCTTCGGGTTCCAGCCGAAGAAGCCCCCCGAGTAGAACATGGTGTAGCCGGTCGGGCTGCGGACCATGGTCGGCGCTTCGATCACCCGCTCGGTCCATTTCTCGCGGTCGGGAATCAGTTGCACCGCCTCGCCGATCGCGGAGCGGCCGTCGGCGCTCAAGCGCTGGCCCCACAAGGCCGTGCGCTGCTTCACCCGGTTACCGTCGTTCTTGTAGTAGATGTAGAGCTGGCCGTCCGTGTCCTTGAGGACATTGGCGTCGATCGTGCCGCCGAGCTTGGTCTGGCAGATGAACGGCTCCGTCGAGCTGTCGCGGAACGGGCCCTTGGGATTGTCCGCGATCGCGAGCCCGAGGCACTGCGCATCATATTTGCGGCTGCTCGCCGTGTAGTAGAGGTGCCACTTGCCGGCGATCTCGAACACCTCGGGAGCCCAGGTGAAGCCCTCCTTTGCCCACGGGCCGAGCTGCGGCATCCCGTCATATTTCTTCTTCGGGTCGGCAGGGTCGGACATGATCGTCCAGTTGACGAGGTCGCGCGACACGGCGATCGGCAAATTGACCCCGTCGTTGGTCGCATAAGCGATGAACTCGCCCTGGTGCGGGACCACGAACGGGTCGGGAAAGTTATCGCGAAGCACCGGGACGAACGAGGGCTGCGCCGCAGCGGGGGAGACCGCGGCAAGTGCGGCGGCGATCAAAGTGTAGAGCAAGACTCGCAATACGGCCTCCCGGTGCAGCGGATCAGATCAGTTCGACGCGATCTCCACGAAAGCGCAGGCGCGCCGTCAGCAACGCACGAAACGCATTGTAGCCGCCGGCGCCGGGGTGAAAAGCATGGAAGAACAATTGCGGCTCGCCGTCGAGCCCGGGGGCGACCGACGCGTGACCGGGTGCGGTCCACTGCCTGGTCGACTTGAGCAAGGGTTCGGCCTGCTTGACGTATGGGCCGAGCGGATGGTCGGCGACCGCGACGCCAATGCCGTAGGAGGGCGTCGAGAAGTCGTTGCCCGCATAGAAGAGCCAGTAGCGGCCGTCCTGGCGCGTGCAGAACGGCCCCTCGATGAGATGCCCTTCCCAGTCGAGGTCGTTGGCCAGCACGATCGCGGACTCGCCGACCAGCGAGCGGCCGTCGTCCGCCAGCCGCTGCGCCCGAACCGGGGTGGTCATGGAATCGAGGATGGCGCCGGCGAGCCCGAAATCGACCAGCGCCTGCTTCACCCTGCTCCAATTGTCGAGCGCCGCCTCGATGATGCCCTGCATCAGGAAAAACCGCTCCATCGGGCGGCGGGTGTTGGCCCAGTCGACGATCGCCGCCGCGAAGGCGGCGCTGCGGCGGTCCTGCTCGCGCTCGAACAATCGCCCGATCAGATCGGGACGGTCGTGCAGCAGCTTGGCCAGCGGCCGCGGCCAGATGCCGTTGCTGTCGTCCTTCCAGAACAGGAAACGCGTACCGTCCGCATCGATGAAGATGTGGCTGTCGATCACTCCGCCGCTGAGCTGGCCGTGCGGCACGCCGGTAGTGTTCACCGCATTGCCACAAACCAGTGGCTCGCCATTGTCGACGAACGGGCCGAGCGGTGTGGGCCCGCGCGCCAGGCCGATGGCGAGCGCATTGTTCTTTTGCCGGGCGGTGTAGGCGACCCAATATTCATCGCCGACACGCGCCATTTCGGGCGCCCAGAAGTCGGCCACCTGACGCCCCGCCGCGGTCCATTCGGGTTGGCTGCCCTCCGGAAAAACGAATCCGCGATGCTCCCAGTGAACGAGGTCGTCCGAATGCAGGATCGGGAATGCGTCGGGCGCGTCGTTCGACGTGGCGAGCAGATAATAGCCATCGTCGGTCCTGAGCACCGCCGGGTCGCCATAGCCGGCGAGAATTTGCGGCGCGATGTTCTCCGTCAGCAGCGGAGTCCAGCCCGCAGGCGCGTCGGGAAAGTCGGTGACGGCTTCGAAAATGTGCGGCAGCCGGGTGCCGAAGTCGCGGCAGAGATCGGCGAAGAAGGCGTAATAATGCTGCGCCTCCCGTCCTTCGAGCACATAGGTCTTGCTGACGCCGTTCGATGCACGCACCTGGAAGCGCGAGCCTTCGCCTTCCTCGGCAGAGTCGACGACGAACGATAGCGATTCGGTGGCGGTGATCATCGCGCGGGCCGATAGGAGCCTCGGTCGCAAGTGAGAAGCCCTTTGCGCCGTGACGCGCGGCGATTATGGTCGCCGCCATGCGCCGCCTCCTGCCGATGCTCGCCGCCTGTGCCGTCACGCTGGGCAGCTGCAGCACGACCGCGCCGCGGCAGCAGGTCCGCCAGGCGACCTACGCCAACCCGGTGCTCGACGCCGATTTCCCCGATCCGGCGGTGCTCAAGGCGGCAGACGGCTTCTATTACGCCTACGCCACCCAGACCCAGCGCGGCGAAAGCTGGCTCAACATGCAGGTCGCGCGCTCAGCCGACCTGGTGCGGTGGGATCACCTTGGCGATGCGCTGCCGGTCAAGCCCGTATGGGCGAGCAAGACGCAGGATTTCTGGGCGCCCCACGTGCATGAGGCGGGCGGCCGCTATTACCTTTATTATTCGGCCAAGCCCGACGCGGCGCTGACTGACGACAAGCGCGGGCTGTGCCTGGCGGTGGCAACCGCCACCAGTCCGCGCGGGCCGTTCACCGACATGGGCAAGCCGCTGCTGTGCGGCGAGGGCTTCGTCAACATCGACCCGATGAGCTACGACGATCCCGCGACCGGCAAGCGCCTGCTCTACTGGGGCTCGGGATTCCAGCCGATCAAGGTTCAGGAGCTCGGGGCCGACCGCATGAGCTTCGCGCCGGGCAGCGCGCCGATCGACCTCGTCCCAGCGATCAAGGACGATCCGAAGCGCTACTCGCGGCTCGTCGAAGGGGCGTGGATCACCAGGCGCGGCGATTTTTATTACATGTTCTACTCGGGCGACAATTGCTGCGGGAAGGATGCACATTACGCGGCGCTGGTTGCTCGCTCGCGCAGTGCGACCGGACCGTTCGAGACGCTCGAGCAGGCGACCGGCGCTGCCAACAGCGTGATCCTGGAATCGCGCGGCCACTGGTTCGCGCCGGGCCACAATGCGGTGGTCAGCGACGCCGCGGGCCAGGACTGGATGGTCTATCACGCGGTCGACACGCGCCGCCCGCGCACCAGGCCGACCGACGACGTCAATACGCGGCGGGTCATGCTGATCGACCGCATCGTGTGGATCAACGGCTGGCCACGCGTGCTTGGAGACGGCCCATCGACATCGCCGCAACCGGTTCCGCGCTGAGCCGACTGCCCGCCCCTTTGTCGAACCTGCGGCTGCCGGTGATCGGCGCGCCCTTGTTCATCATCTCCAATCCCCGGCTGGTGATCGCCCAGTGCACGGCGGGCATCGTCGGCAGCTTCCCCGCGCTCAACGCGCGGCCGGCGAGCCAGCTCGACGAATGGCTGCACGAGATCACCGAAGCGCTTGCCGCGCACGACCGCGACCATCCCGATGCGCCGGCCGCGCCGTTCGCGGTCAACCAGATCGTCCATCGCTCCAACGACCGTTTCGACAAGGACATGGCGACCTGCGCTAAGTGGAAAGTGCCGATCGTCATCACCTCGCTCGGCGCGCGCGAGGAGCTCAACCGCGCGGTCCACGGCTGGGGCGGGATCACGCTCCACGACATCATTGACGACCGCTTTGCGAGGAAAGCGATCGACAAGGGCGCGGACGGGTTGATCGCGGTCGCCGCCGGCGCCGGAGGCCACGCCGGGCGCTGGTCGCCATTCGCATTGGTCCAGGAAATTCGCCGCTGGTTTTCGGGGCCGCTCGCCTTGTCCGGCGCGATCGCAACCGGGGACGCGGTGCTTGCCGCGACGGCCATGGGCGCCGACTTCGCTTATATCGGCTCCCCGTTCATCGCGACCGAAGAGGCCCGCGCCAGCGATGCCTACAAGCAGGCGATCGTCGAGGCAGGCGCCGCCGACATCGTCTATTCGAGCCTGTTCACCGGCATCCACGGCAATTATCTGCGCGCCTCCGTCGTCGCGGCCGGGCTCGACCCCGACAATCTTCCCGAAGCAGGGCCGGAGGCAATGAGCTTCGAGGGCGCGAGCGGCGCCAAGGCGTGGCGCGACATCTGGGGTTCGGGACAGGGCATCGGCGCGGTCAGCCAGGTGCTTCCTGCGCGCCAGCTGGTCGCCCGCCTGTCGGCCGAATATCACGCCGCCCGGGCGCGGCTCTGCGCTAGCTGATCTGCTCGAGCTTGCGGCGCCACTCGGCGGGGATTTCGACCGGGCGCCGGGTGGTGCGGTCGACGACGACGTGGACGAAGTGGCCTTGCGCCGCGGCGCTGTCGGCCTCCTCAGCGAAGACGCCGATCCGATAACGAATGCTCGACTGCCCGAGCCGCTCGACGGCGATCCCGACTTCGACCTCGCCCGGGAAGGAAAGCGGCGCGGAATAGGTGCAGCCGGTTTCCACGACCAGCGCGATGGGATCGCCGGCAGCGATGTCGAGCAGCCCCTGCTCGACCAGCCAGCCATTCACCGCGCTGTCGAACCAGGCATAGAAGACCACATTGTTGACGTGGCCATAAGCGTCATTGTCTGACCAGCGCAGCGTGAACCGCCGCCACGCCCGGAAGTCCCCGCGGCCCGCTACCATGCGGCTTCGTACAACCGCTGCGCGTCGGCCTCGCTGATCTCGCATGGATTGTTCACCAGCAGCCGCGTCTGCTTCATCGCCTCGCGGGCCAGCAGCGGCGCCTCCTCGCGCGCGATGCCGTGGTCGCGCAAGCGCATCGGCAGGCCGGTGGCGGCGCACAGGCGCTCCAGCCCGTCGATCAGCCGGCGCACGCGGGCCTGGCTGCCCTCGGCCTCGCAAGCCGGATCGATGATCGGCGCGAGCTCGGCATAGAGCTCACGCGCCGCCTCGGCATTATGCTCGAGCACCGGGCGCAGCATCAGCGCATTGGTGAGCCCATGCGGAAGATGGTGCAGCCCGCCGAGCGGATAAGCGAGCGCATGCACTCCGGCGCACGGCGCGTTGGCAAAGGCGAGGCCGGCAAGATGCGCGCCAAGCAGCATCGCCGAGCGGGCGTCGAGGTCTTCCGGCCGGTCGCACGCGCGCAGCAGATTGGAGGCGAGCAGCCGCAACGCCTCGCGGGCAAGCGCGTCGGAAAGCGGGTTCTTGAGCCGCGCCGACGTATAGGCTTCGACCGCATGGACCATCGCGTCGATGCCGGTCGCGGCGGTGATGTGGCGCGGCAGGCCCAGCGTCAGTTCCGCATCGAGAACCGCTACGTCGGCGGTGAGCGGGCGCGCGTTGACCCCCATCTTCACCCCGCCTTCGCAGGTGATCACCGAGATCGGCGTCGCTTCGGATCCGGTGCCGGCGGTGGTCGGCACCAGCACCAGCGGCAGGCGCGCGCCATGCGCATTGTCGACGCCCCAGATGGCGTCGAGGTCGTCGCCCGAGCCGAGCAAATAAGCGGCAAGCTTGGCGACATCCATCGGGCTGCCGCCGCCGAAGCCGAGCACCGAGGCGACGCCCGCCGCCCGGCCCGCCTCCACCGCCTGCATCAGAGTCGCGCGCGAGGGGTCGGCCTCGACCGCGTCGAACGGCACCAGGGGGCGGCCGCTGCGCTCGAGCGCGGCGCGCCAGTCCCGGTCCAGCCCGAGCGCGACAAGCCCGGGATCGGTGACGAACAGGCACGGACCGCTGGGCAGGCGCGCGACCGCGGCGTCGGCCTGGCCGGTTCCGGACAACAGGAGCGGCCCGGGATGGAAGGTGAAGCTTTGCATATC
>DATLFV010000142.1:0-19674 GCA_035540875.1 Sphingomicrobium sp.
CTTCCCGGTCTGGGGGATGCTCGAGAAACTGGCGCCGACCCTGCTCGCCGGCGTCCCCTCGATCGTCAAGCCGGCGTCCGCGACCGCCTATCTCGCCGAGGCGGCGTTCCGGATCATGATCGAATCGGGTGTTCTGCCGCCCGGCGCGGTGCAGCTGATCGTCGGCCATGTCGGCGACATGTTCGACCATCTGACGCTGCAGGACGTGGTCAGCTTCACCGGCTCGGCCGCGACCGCGATGAAGCTGCAGACCCATCCGGTGATCGCGCGCGAATCGGTCCGCTTCATCGCCGAGCGCGACAGCCTCAACGCCTCGGTGCTCGGCCCCGACGCGGCGCCCGGCACGCCCGAGTTCGACCTGTTCGTCAAGGAAGTGGCGACCGAGATGACGGTGAAGGCGGGGCAGAAGTGCACCGCCATCCGCCGCGCGTTCGCGCCGGCCGAGCATCTCGACGCGCTCGAAAAGGCGCTTGCCGAGCGGCTCGCCGCGACTCGCGTCGGCGACCCGCGGGACAAGGACACGCGGATGGGCGCCCTGGTCAGCATCGCCCAGCGCAAGGACGTGCAGAAGCGCATTGCCGAGCTCGAGGCCGCGGGCGCGCGCATCGTCGCCGGCGATCCCGCCGCCGAGCCGCCAGTCGCCGGCGGCGCCTTCCTGCCGCCGGTGCTGCTGCGCGCCGACGATCCCTGGCACAGCGAAGCGGTGCATGACGTCGAGCCGTTCGGCCCGGTCTCGACCATCATGCCCTATCGCGACCTTGGCGATGCCGTGGCGCTCGCCAATCGCGGCCGCGGCAGCCTGTGCCTGTCCCTGTTCACCCATTCCGGCGAGGCGGCGCGCGAGTTCGTGCTCGGCGCCGGATCCTTCCACGGCCGGATGCTGGTGATCGACCGCACCAATGCCGCCGACTCGACCGGGCACGGCTCGCCGCTGCCGGTGCTGACCCACGGCGGGCCGGGACGCGCCGGCGGTGGCGAGGAGATGGGCGGCATTCGCGGTGTCACCCACTACATGCAGCGCACCGCCTTGCAGTCGTCGCCGGCGATGCTGGCGGCGATCACCAGCCAGTACATCCCCGGCGCGCCCAAGCGCGCTGTCGACGTCCACCCGTTCCGCCGCCGAATGTCGGAGCTTGCCATCGGCGACACGCTGCGCACCGCAAGCCGCACCGTCACCCTCGAGGACATCGAGCATTTCGCTCTTTTCACCGGTGACACCTTCTACGCTCACATGGACGATGAGGCGGCCAAGGCCTCGCCGGTGTTCGAGGGCCGCGTCGCGCACGGCTATCTCATCCTGAGCTTCGCCGCCGGCCTGTTCGTCGATCCCGATCCGGGCCCGGTGCTGGCCAATACCGGGCTCGAGAATCTGCGCTTCCTGACCCCGCTCTATCCCGGCGATTCGATGCGGGTCGAGCTCTCCGTCCGCTCCAAGTCGCTCAAGAGCGAGGAGACCGGCGTGGTGCGTTGGGCGGTGGAGATATTCAACCAGAGGGACGAGTTGGTCGCCACCTACGACCTGCTGACGGAGAACCTGCCCTGAACGCCGGAACGGCGGTTCGCGGCCGTTCGTTGATTGGCGTCAATCCAGCAGGGAGAAAAACCATGAAGGTCAGCGATGTCATGACTCGCGAAGTCGCGACGGTCAGCTCGAACCAGACCGCGCAGGAAGCCGCCAACTTCATGCTCCAGGGCGACGCCGGGTCGATCCCGGTGACCGAGGGCGACCGCCTGATCGGCATGATCACCGACCGCGACATCGCCGTTCGCGGAGTGGCTCACGGCCGCGGCCCCGACACTCCGGTGCGCGAGCTGATGACCAGCGGTCTCGTCTGCGCGCGGGTCGACGACAGCGTCGAAGACGTCGCCAACAAGATGGCGGAGGCGCAGGTCCGCCGCCTTCCGGTGATCGACGAATCGGAGAATCTCGTGGGGATCGTCAGCCTCGGCGATCTCAGCCGCGAGACGGAGGGCGAGGAAGCGCATGAGGCGCTTGAAGGCATCAGCCAGCCGAGCGGCCAGCACCAGCAATAAGGCTTAGCGCGCGACGACTTCGCGGATCGACTGGTCGATCAGCCGGGCGTCGGCCGCCGCGTCGTGCCGCTCGGCGATCAGCCGGGCGGCGGCACGCGTCGCGGCATCGGCGGCGGTGGCGCGCAGCTCCTGGACCGCGGCGCGCTCTTCGGCGGCAATCTTGTCCTCGGCCATGCGGGTGCGGCGGACAACCAGCTCCTCGGCATCGCTGCGCGCCTTGGCGACGATCGCCTCGGCCTCGTGCCGGGCACGCTCGATCATCGCCGCCGCATCGGCTTCGGCGGCCTCGGCCTTGGCCTGATATTCTGCCTTGAGGCTTTCCGCCTCCTTGCGCAGCGCCTCGGCTTCGGCGAGCTGAGCGCGGATTGCGGCGATCTTGGCGTCGAGTGAGCGGCCGATCGCGGCAGGAACCTTCTTCCA
Source organism: Sphingomicrobium sp. (assembly GCA_035540875.1). Lineage (GTDB taxonomy): Bacteria > Pseudomonadota > Alphaproteobacteria > Sphingomonadales > Sphingomonadaceae > Sphingomicrobium. Next base: position 2,455 of record DATLFV010000142.1, read on the forward strand.
GATCATCACTGCGAGCACCACGAGCATCGACAGAGCGACGAGCATGGTGGCGTCGAAGCCAAGTGCAGCCGGATCACTGTGATGCTCGGTGCCGGCGGCGCCGATCTCGGTGTTGGTCTTGTCGATCACATTGTCAGCCACGGGCCAGCTCCTGCTGAACGACCGGACGGACGGCGGCCGGATCGAGGGTCAGCCCGGCGACGCGCTCCGCCATCGCCTGCGCCGCTTCCGCCGCGACCGCTTCGATCTCGGCCTGGGCGGCCGCGCGCGACTGGGCGATCCGGGCCTCCGCCTCGGCTATCCTGGCGCCCAACGCCTGGTCGGCCTCTGCGACGCGCGCTTCGGTGGTCCGCGCGGCGCTCTCCTTGGCTTCGGCGGCGAGCCGTGCCGCTTCGGCCCGGCTCCTGTCCATCCGCTCGCGATAGGCTTCCTCGAGCGCGTCGGCGCTGTGTCGCGCTGCCTCGGCCTGCTTGAGGTCGGCGGCGATGCGCGCATCGCGGGCATCGACCGTCGACTGGATCTTGGGCAGCATGCCCAGGCCGACGACGACGAAGATCAGGCCGAAGAAGACCGCCAGCCAGAACAGCTGCGACGCGTAGATTTCGCCGATCTGGGCAATCTGGGGCATGGCGGTCCCTCGGTCTTCGTCAGCGGCTTGTTAGGCGACGAACAGCAGGATCATCGCCACGACGAACGCCAGCAGGCCGAGCAGCTCGGCGGCGGCGAAGCCGATGAACAGGCGGCCCTGCTGGCTGTCGGCGGCGCCCGGGTTGCGCAGCGCGCTGCCCAGGAACGAGCCGAAGACGTTGCCGACGCCGAGCGCGGCCATGCCGACGCCGATCGCGGCGAGACCGGCACCGAGCAGCTTTGCGGCTTCTGCTTCCATGACTTGAAACTCCCTTTTTGAGATCTGTGGTTAGTGAAGATTGATCGCGTCGTTGAGGTACAGCGACGTCAGCAGCGCGAAGACGTAGGCCTGGATGGCAGCAACCAGCAGCTCGAGCGCACTGATTCCGATCATCAGGATGAAGGAGGGGATGCTGACGACCGGCGCAACCCACAGGGCCTCGGCATTGAGCCCGTTGATCACGAAGCCGGCCAGCACCTTGAGCAGGATGTGCCCGGCGGTCATCGCCACGAACAGCCGCAGCGCGAGGCTGAACGGGCGCACCAGGAAGGAGACCAGCTCCACCGGCACCAGGATCGGCATCATCCACCAGGGCGCGCCGTGGGGCACGAACAGGCTGAAGAAGTGGAAGCCATGCTTGGCAAAGCCGACGAACAGCACGATCCCGAACGAGACGATGGCGAGCACCGCCGTGACGGTGAGGTGGCTGGTGACGGTGAACGGATGCACGCCCGGCACCAGCCCGAACGGCAGAAGTCCGAGCACGTTGGCGAACAGGATGAAGATGAACAGGGAGAAGACGTAGGGCACGAACTTGCGGCCCGCGGGGCCGATGTTCGTGTCCATCATGTTGGTGATGAAGCTGGTCACCCCTTCGACCGCCACCTGCCAGCGGCCGGGGACGAGCTCGCGCTTCATCCCGCCGAGCATGAACAGCCAGATGACGCCGAGCGTCAGGGCCATCCACAGCGCGCTGTTGGTGAAGGCGATGCTGTGGCCCGCGATCTGCCAGTCCCGGCCGAACAAGGGTTCGACCAGGAATTGGTGCATCGGATCGATCTTGCCCGATTCAGCGGCCACTGCCCAAGTTCCTCACTTCTTCGCCATCGACATCTTGATGATGCTCCAGAAGCCCCCGACGGTGCCGAGCACCAGGCCGACGACCAGGAGCAGGTGCCCGGTGTCGAACAGGCCGTCGAGCAGCCAGCCGATCAAGGCACCGCCAAGCAGGCCGCCGATCAGGTAGGAGAGCACGCGATTGCCGAGCTGCTCATTGGCATCGGCCTTCGTGCCCTCACCCGTCCGGAGTGCTTCCTCGCGCTGCGCCCGCTCAAGCCGCTGTTCCAGCCGGTCGAGTCGCGCGTCGGGGGGTAGCTTCGGATCCTGCCCGGGCTCCTCTTCCGCCATGACCTCGACTCCAACATGTGCGCGGCGGCGCTTCGACAGATCGAGCGGCGACGCGAAAGGCAAGGAACATGGCGGCGTTGAAAAGCCCGCCAAGGCGCGGCCCCTTTATGAACCGGGACGCGCATAGTCAACCGCTGCGGCGCTGCGGCTGGCGCGCGGGCTAGCCGCAGTAATTGGGGACCGGCGGCTGCTGTCCCGGCGAGCGCCGCCGCCAGATACCGTCCGACAGCATGTAAACCTCCCCGACCGCGACCCGGGCGAGAAGCTGGCAGCCGGCCGTGAGGGCGACCTCCTGCGGCGAGACGCGGCGGCTGGTGGCGAAGTTGCTGTAGATCGTGCGCCGGCGGATGTTGATGGATTCGACCTGGCTGCGCAGCACCGCGGACGGCGTGACCGCGAAACCGAGGTAGCCGTCGAAGCGCTCTCCGATCTGCCCCGCCGCGCGGGCGGCGTTGACCGCCGGAGTCTGCGCCGCCGCCGGCGCCGGCGCGGCAATCGCACCGGCCATGGCGATGCCGATCAGATATCGGTTCACTGGGGCTTCCTGGCCGGCGGGCTCTGCGGGAAAGCCTGCGGGTTCTGGTTGATCAGCTGCTCGACGTCGCGTTGCATCCGCACCAGCACTTCCTGGCTGATGGCGACGTTGAGGTTGATCTCGATCGGCTTGTCCGGCGTCTCCACCGTCACGCAGCCCGCCACCGGCAGGGCCGCCACGGCGAGTGCAGACAAGGCGACTCGCCGGCGATTGAGGGGTTGCGGCATCTTCATCTCTCGCTTCCAGTGGGGGTTGGGGTCGAAACCTTGATCTCGCCCTCGGGCGGGCTGGTCTGCGTCTGCTGCTCCTCTTTGCTCAGCGTCCGCGTCTCGACCGCGATCCCGGGCGCGTCGAGCGGGAACGGAACGACGGGAGCGATGACGGTCGTCGGATCCTTGAAGCCCTTGGCGGTCTGGATGAGCGCGCGGAAAGGACCCTTGATGTTCAGGTTCAGCCGCAGCGGGACCTTCCGGAACGCACCGCGAACGAGGCCGGAGGCGAACCCGCCTCCCCGGCCCAGAGCGATCTCCCCGATGGTGAAGCGGCTCGCGAATTCGCCGGCGAGTTCACCGTCGAGGCGGATGATCATCGATCGGTAGCGCAGGTTGCTGAGAAGATCGAAGGCGACTCCGGCGGCGATGCCCGCATTCGGCCGGGTGCCGGTGTACCTGAATTCCCCGCCCGGCGGCCGGGCATCGAGCCGCCCGCCGACGATCCGGCCGCCGCTCTCGTCGAAGATCATCGGCAGGACGCCGTCGAAGATCCCGGTGATCTCCAGGCCGGGGAAGCCGAGATTATCGACGAACTGCTTGGCGTCGAAACCAACGAGCTGCAGCGTGAGGCGCTTGGCGCTGGGGCGCCCGAAGTTCAGCATCGTCTCCTGAAGGATCAGGCGACCGCCCATGAACGGCCACTCCCCGCCCTCGATCCTTACCATCTGGTTGGGCAGCAACTGGTAACGAATGACGCCGTTCTCGACGAGGATGCCGGGGTTGATGGACCGGAGGGTCGCCACCTGCCCGGGCTCGCTTTCCAGGCCCAGCAGGTCCGAAAAGCGGACCGTGGTCGTCAGGCCCGAGACCGGGCCGAAGGGAGCCGCCAGATCCATGCCGGCGGTCGAGAACTCGCCGCTCGAGGTGACATCGCCCGAGCCGCTCCAGTTGATCCGGCCCTGCCCGGTGACCGTCCCCTGGACCAGCGCGACCACGCCTTCGGTGAGCCGAGTCAGATCCTCCGGCTGAAGGCGCGGTCCGAACGTGATCCCAGGCACCTCGAGCAGCGCCTGGCCTGCTCCGCTGGACAGGGCGTGGCGAATGCTGACGTCGGTGACGCGGGTCCCGGTCGCCGGGTGACGCAAGGTGCCGCTGGCGCGGACCGCACCATTGGCGAGAGAGAAGCGCACGTCGTCGCTACGCATTGGATAGAATCTCGGATTGGCGGTTCGGTCCGAAACCGTCATTGCGCCGGTGGCGCTGAGGTCGCCCTGATAGACCCGCCAGCGCCCGTCGATGCCACTCATCTCGAGCGGAATGTTGCCGACCGTGGACCGCGCCCCGGCGAAGGTGCCGGTGATCCCGCTCCCGGCAAGGGTGCCGCCGAACCTCGCCGCGTCGAAAATGATCGGGGACCCCGCCTGACCGAGGCGCATTCCAAGGCCGGTGAGCGCAAACCTGTTGCCGTCGATCTGGCTGTCGGCGGCGGTGAGCCGAAGCGGCGACTTGCCCACCCGGCCGTTGAGTACCGGCCCACGGATCCGGGCCGCAAACCGCACCTCGCCACCCGCCGGCTTGCTGACGATCGGCCGCCCAAGCGGGCAAACCGGCAGGCTCGTTGCCCCGAATTCGAAGGCCCCCTTGCGCAGGCTCTCGAACGAGACATCGGCGCAGCTGGTGCCGAACGCCAGGCTGCCGCCGCTGCCGAGGCGGCCGCTGATCGGCACTCTAAGCCCGCGCACCCGCCCGTCCGGGATTGGCCCATCAAGCACAGCGCTGGTGCTGATCTGGGTCGAACCGTCGCGCGCGGCGGCGAAGCGGACCGGCGCCAGGGCGAGGCGCGAATCCCCCGCGGCATAGGGGGCGAACTGAGCGACCCCGCTCATCGGCGCGCCGCTGCGCGGCTGGCGCAGCGCAATGCGCGCCGTCGGCAGTCCGCCTCCCTGCATGGCAACGCGGCCGTCGACGCGGATGCGGCCCGACGGCCAGTAATAGGTGATGCCGTCGGGGCCATCGACCGCGACCCGGGCGCCACTGGCGCTGCGCGCATTTGCAGTCTCGATGCGGGCGGCGCCGCCTCCAGGGAAATTGACCATTCTCAGGCTGCCGCTGGCGTCGAATTGCCGCGCGGTGCGGCTGATCGCTTGACCGACCGCGTCGGCGATCGGCCCGATCGGCGTCCCGGCGGCGGCGGCGAGCGGCCCGGTAATGCCCGCGATGATCGCGTCATTGAGCGTCGCCCCCTGGGCGGCATAGTCGCCGATCATCACCATGGTTCCGCGGCGAAAGCCGATTCGGTAGCGACCGGCGAGCCGCGTCCGCTCGGCATAGATCGCCGCGAGCCGCGACCGCTGCGCCGAGAGCCTGACACGACCACTGATGTCCTCGGGCGTGCCACGGAAGCTGAGGTCGCCGGCGAAGGCCGAAAGCCCGTTGTCGCCTGCCGTCAGTGCCGCGATCGCCATCCGCCCGCGTCCGTCGACGTTGGTGAAGCTCTCGTTGAAGCGACTGTCGACGTCAAAGCGCGGCGCCACCATCGCCAGCCGGCTCGCGGGGCAGGCGAAGCGGTCGAGTTTCACCGGGCCGCTGACATGGGGACGGCGAGCGACCACCTGCACGGCAACATTGGCCAGGAGGCCGGTCGCCTGGCAGCCTCCCGGGACCAGGCGCGGACTGGCCGCGGCGAGCCTGCCCCTGAAGCCGCCGCTCAGCCTGCCGCTGCCCTCCAGCGCCAGCCCCAGCGGCCCGAACGGCGTCGCGAGGCTGATCCGGCTGTCGGCAACGTCGAGAACGAAGTCGGGCAGCTGGAACGGCTTGTCGGTCGGTGGCGGCAGCAGCTTGTCGATCTGCCCCCAGCTGACGCGGCCGCCGACCAGCCGGCCCCGCAGGCGCACGCCGCGCGCGACGATCCGGTAGACTTCGATCTGCCCGTTCCACTTGATCCGGACCTGCATCTGGGCGTGGCGCGCGACCAGGTCGGGGCGCTTGGGATCGCCGATCACCAGATTGCTGACTTGCTGGGTGCGCAGGCCGACCCGGTCGAGCCGGTAGGTCGCCTCGACACCGCGGCGGTCGAACTCGCGCTCCAGGAAGTTGCTGGCAACCGGCCGCCGGGCAACCCACAGTCCGGCGAGCGCCAGCAGCACCACCAGCAGCAACACCAGGCTGGCAATGGCGAAAAGGCGAGCCGAGCCGCGCTGGCGGATGTCGAGGACGTCAGTGGCCGCGCCGTCCGCCGCTCCTCCAGTCTGCGTGTCCCGGTCCGCCATCAGCTTCTGAAAACCCTCGCGTGACGCTGCCGTTCCGTTCCCGGCACGAAGCCGGTTGCATGCCCGGGCGCTTGTTCCTAGCCTCGCCCGGAATGGGCGATATCGCAGCCGATGCCTCGGGCCACCGCGCTCGATTGCGCAAGCGCCTGTTCGAGGGCGGCGCCAAGGCGCTGCTTGACCACGAGCTTGTTGAATATCTGCTGACGCTGGCGATCCCGCGCCGCGACACCAAGGCGCAGGCCAAAAGGCTGATCGCCGAATTCGGCGGCGTCGGGCCATTGCTCGCGGCCGATCCCGACACGCTCGCCCGCGCGGGGCTCACCGAAGGCGTGGTCGCGGCGCTCAAGATCGCCGAGGCGACCGCGCTCCGGCTGCTCGAAACCCGCATCGAGGGCCGACCGGTGCTGTCGAGCTGGGACGCGCTCGGCGAATATCTTCACGCCGCCATGGCCCATTCGCCCATCGAGCAGGTGCGCGTGCTGTTCCTCAACGCCAAGAACATGCTGATCGCCAACGAGGCAATGTGGCAGGGATCGGTCGACGAAGCGGCGATTCACGTCCGCGAGGTCATCAGCCGCGCGATCTCGCTCGGCGCCACCGCGATCATCGTGGTCCACAACCACCCAAGCGGCGACCCGACCCCATCGACCCAGGACATTCGGCTGACCCGCGATCTTGCCGAGGCCGGCCGGCACATGAAGATCACGCTCCACGACCATGTGATCGTCGGCGCGCAGGGCCGCACCAGCATGCGGGCGCTCGGGCTCATCTAGCGCCCAGACCGTCACGGCCTCGAGATCGGTCGGCCAGGCTCCCTCAGCCCTGGGCGGTGGCGAACACGAGCATGGCCGCCGCGCCCGCGGAGAGCAGCCCGAGAAAAGCACCGCTCCATCCCAGCATGCCGGCGCTAAGCGGCAGGACGGAGCTCCTGTGCAGCCAGAGACCAGCGGAAGTGACGGCGATCAGGAGAAACGCAATGACCGCCAGCATGGTTCGGAAAAGTGGATCAGCGATCATTCGTGCCGTCCGGGGGGTTCGGCGTGGCAGTACGGGGAAGGCTAGCGAACGGCCGCTTCGGCCGGCAGGTAGTCAGCACCCGAAGATCGCCTACAGGTCGAGATCACGGGTGCCGTCGAGGATGGCGATTCCCCACAGCACCAGCAGCACAAGCAATGCGATGAACACCAAAGCGGCGACCGCCGGCGCAGCCACGGCCGCGGCAATCCCCAGTCCGGAAATAGCCAGCAGGACCACGAAGGCCGCGATCCGCCGCCAGAGCCGCTGCGGCCCTGTGGCATAGTCGCGGCCGAAGGCATCGAGGCGCACTGCCCCGTCGGCCGCCCGGCCGGGCGGCTCACTGCGCAGCAAGGCAGCACTAAGCCCCGCTCTGCGCATCGGCCTTTCGAACTGGCAGCCGTACGAGGACCCGTCGCGCCACACGACGGTCGCAGCGGCGGGATCCATCTCCGGCAATTGCACCTGGATCGTCTCGCCAATCTTGAGGTCGGCAGAGGTCTCGAGGAGCAGGCCCGTCACCGACAGGTTGTGGATGGTCACTTCGGAGAGGCACGGCCGAAGTGATGCGCCGAGGCTCAACAACAGGCGCGGCGCCCCGCGCCTTTCTCCCGTCACATCTTCAATGGGGGTCAAGTGGGCAATGAGCGCCATCAGCGGTCCCCTGCTCTCCGTTCAATCACCGCGTACTTCAATCACCCACAGTCCTGATTTAACAGGTCCGTATACGCGCCGAAAAATTAAGTCGCCCACTAGCGGTAAGTTATTTTTCCTTCACGCACCGGTCCGGCCGCGAATAGGCCCGGGGCTGCACCACAATCAAGACCTCAGTCTACGATTATTACTTGAGTCGTTCTTTCCAGTTTCGTTATTCATCATTTGCAATGTAACTGGATCAATAAAACATCCTGTTCCTGCTGTATAAGATCAAGGCAGCTTTGCCGCCGCGGCGGAAATCGGGTGCGGCTTCACGATGTTTGAAGGCGGAACCCGGCTCTGCTAGCCGCTCGCGGCATGGTCCCGCGCTATTCACGCCCCGAAATGACGGCCATCTGGTCGCCCGAGAACCGCTATCGCATCTGGTTCGCGATCGAGGTCTTCGCAGCCGAGGCGATGGGGCGGATCGGAATCATCCCGGCCGATGATGCGCGCAAGATCCGCGCCGCCTTCGATGCCGACGTTCTGGGCGAGATCGACATTGCCGCGATCGACGAGATCGAGGCGGTCACCAGGCATGACGTGATCGCCTTCCTGACCTGGGCGGGCGGCAAGATGGGGCCAGAGGCGCGCTGGCTGCACCAGGGCATGACCAGCTCGGACGTGCTCGACACGGCGCTTGCCGTGCAGCTCAAGCAGGCCGCCGATCTGCTGCTTGCCGACCTCGACGCATTGCTTGACGTGCTCAAGCGTCGGGCCCTCGAGCACAAGCTCACGCCGACCATCGGCCGCAGCCACGGCATCCACGCCGAGCCGACCAGCTTCGGCCTTAAGCTCGCCTTTGCCTATGCCGAGTTCGACCGCTGCCGCACGAGGCTGCGCCTGGCGCGGGACGAGGTCGCCACCTGCGCGATCTCCGGCGCAGTCGGCACCTTCGCCAATGTCGATCCGGCGGTCGAGGCACATGTCGCGGCGGAGCTCGGCCTCACCCCCGAGCCGATCTCCACCCAGGTCATCCCCCGGGACCGCCATGCAATGTTCTTCGCGACCTTGGGCGTGATCGCCTCGTCCATCGAGCGGCTGGCCGTCGAGGTCCGCCACCTGCAACGCACCGAGGTGCTCGAGGCGGAGGAATATTTCGCGCCCGGCCAGAAGGGCAGTTCGGCGATGCCGCACAAGCGCAACCCCGTGCTGACCGAGAACCTAACCGGTCTCGCCCGCGTGGTGCGCAGCGCCGTCACGCCGGCGCTGGAAAATGTCGCCTTGTGGCACGAGCGCGACATCTCGCATTCTTCCGTCGAGCGCTTCATCGGCCCCGACGCAACGATCACCCTCGATTTCGCCCTCGCCCGGCTGACGCAGGTGATAGACAAGCTGGTCGTCTATCCCGACCGGATGCGCAGGAACCTCGACCGAATGGGCGGGCTCGTCCACTCGCAGCGCGTGCTGCTCGCGCTGACCCAGGCCGGGCTCAGCCGAGAGGAGAGCTACGCCCTGGTTCAGCGCAATGCCATGAAGGTGTGGGAATCCGACGGCGCGCTGTCGCTGCTCGACCTGCTCAAGGGCGATCCCCAGGTGGCCGAGCGGCTGCCCGGAGACGCGCTCGAGCGCCTGTTCGACCTCGATCACCACCTCGCCCGCGTTGACGCCATCTTCGCCAGGGTTTTCGGCGACTCAGCAAGGCCTTGATCGGCGCGGCTTTTCCGCCATGCTGCGCGGGGATGCACGGGGGGTGCAATGACGGATTCGGCAGTCGCTGAGGCTCGCGAGACCTGCGAAGGCGCGGTCGCGGCCGAGGCCGTATGCGTCCAGGCGGCGGGCTTTCTGCTCGAGCTGTCGCTCGACTGGATGGTGCTGCGCGCGTCCGAGAACGTCGACGACTTCCTTGGCCAATCCCATGTCACGCTGATCGACGAGCCGCTCGGCAATTTCGTCAAGGCGCAGCCGCTGCACGATTTGCGCAACCTGTTCTCGCGGCTCAGTGCAACTACCGGCATCGCCCGCGCCTATGGCGTTCGGCTGACCCACGAGCAGCGCCGCTTCGACCTTGCCTTCCAGCTCAGCGCCGGCCGGGTCCTGATCGAAGGAGTGGAGACCCCGGACGGCTTCGGCGAGGCGTTCAGCACCGTCGGCGGTCTTGCCGAGGGGCTGCGCGGCCTCTCGGGCCACGCCTTGCTCGACGGTGCCGCCCGCCGGATGCGGGCGCTGACCGGCTTCGACCGCGCGTGCGTGACGAGCGGCGGCCACCGCGTCGAGAGCCGCCGCGGCGGCGCCCCCGCTGCGGCGGCGTTGAGCGATTTGCCACCGATCGTTTGCGACGTTGGGGCGGCGCCGGTCCCGATCTTCCCGCGCCGGGCGGATGACGGCGCCGCCGCAGCCGCGCTGCTCCGCGCGCCCTCGACCTTGCAGCGCGAGGAGCTGCGTGCCGCCGGCATCGCCTCGACTATGCGCGTGCCACTGCCTGGCGACGGCTGCTTCGAATGCGACAGCCGCTTGCCGCGCCCGCCAAGCCTTGAGCTCCATGCCGCCGCCGAACTGTTCGCGCAGATGGTCGGGCTGCGGCTCGAGAACGATCGCCTGAGCGGCGCCTGAGGCTAGCGGCCGCGCCTGCTTTTCGCCGTCAGGCTGTCGTAAACGGTGCCGACGAAATCGTCCGCCTTGATGAAACCGTCGGCTGGCAAAGCATAAGCTGCGGCAGGCTTTGACGCGACGATCTGCGCGCGGCTCCTTTTGCCGTTGATCCCGGCCTGCACCTTGGCGCGAATGTCGACCAGCATCGCCAGATAGGCCTCCAGTTCGGCGCGCGTCGCGACCGGGCCGTGCCCGGGGATCACCTTGCCGCCCGGCCTCACCAGCGCCAGCCCGCGCTGCACGGCGCTGATCAGCCCGTCGATCGACCCGCCGCTTTCCAGGTCGATGAACGGGAACGTTGCGCGGTGGAAGAAGGTATCGCCCATGTGCAGCACGTTGGCGCCGGTCCAGTAGATCAGGGCATCGCCGTCGGTATGGGCATGCGGCACGTGCACCACCTGCAGACGGTCGCCGTTGAGGTGGAAGCTCACCCCTTGCGTGAACGTCACCACCGGCAAGGCGGCCTTGGCAGCGGGGGGACTGGTGCGGTTGAAGCGCTTCGAGAAGCTTTCCACCGACATGCGCTGGCGGACATTGTCATGAGCGACGATCACCGTCCCGCTCTTGCCGAATGCCTCGTTGCCGCCGGTGTGGTCGCCGTGCCAGTGGGTGTTGATGAGGAAGCTCACGGGGTCGGGATCGAGCGTGCGCACCGCGGCGATGATCTTCGGCACGAGCGGCGCGAACTGGTCGTCGATCAGCACATTGCCGTCTTGGCCGTAGCTGACGCCGATATTGCCGCCGGCGCCGAACAGCACCGCCACTCCCGGCGCCAGCCGCTCCACTCGCACTTCGACCTTGGTGAAGTCCTGCTGCTGGGCTGCGGCGGGCGCCGCGGCGACCACGGCTGCGGCCAGGATGAGACGGTGCATGCGGTTCCTCCCCCAAGAAGTCGGGCGCGACAGTAAAGCGCCGTCGGCACCGCGCAACTAGCCGAAGATCTCCCGGATGCGCCCGAAGAAGCTTTTTGCCGCCGGGCATTCGTCGCCGGTCTCGGTCGCGCGGAATTCCTCGAGCAGCGCCTTTTGCTTGGCGCTCATGCGCGTTGGCGTTTCGACCAGAACGCGCGCCACCAGGTCGCCGCGGCCGCGGCCATTGAGAATGGGCATTCCGGCGCCGCGCTGCCGGAGTTGCTCGCCCGATTGCACGCCGGCGGGAATCTTGAGCTCGATGCGCGCTCCGTCGAGCCCGGGCAGGCTGATCGTGCCACCCAGCGCGGCGGTGGTGAAGCTGACGGGACATTCGGCGATGAGGGTGGTGCCATCGCGAGCGTAGATCGGATGGCGCTTCAAGTGCACGAAGATATAAAGGTCGCCGCTGGCGGCGCCGCGAACGCCCGCTTCGCCTTCGCCGCTGACGCGAATCCGCGTGCCTTCGTCGACTCCGCCCGGGATCTTCACGGACAGGCTGCGGCGCTTGACCGCGCGCCCCTCGCCGTCACAGGCCGGGCAGGGATCGGCGACAATCTCGCCGCTGCCGCGGCAGCTGGGGCAGCCGCGCTCGACGACGAAGAACCCCTGTTGCGCGCGCACCTTGCCCATGCCGTTGCAGGTCGTGCAGGTCTTCGCGCAATTGGCCTCGCCGACACAGCCCCGGCCGGTGCAATGGTCGCACCGGGCGAGTGCCTCGACATTCAGATTGGCTTCCTTGCCGGCGAACGCCTCCTCGAGCGTAAGCTCGAGATCGTAGCGCAAGTCCGCGCCGCGGGCGGCGTTCTGGCGCTGCCCGCGAGGATCCATGAACTCGCCGAAGATCGACGAGAAAATGTCGGAGAAACCCTCGAAACCACCGTTGCCGAACGGATCGCCGCCGCCGCCGTTCTGGAAGGCGGCTTTGCCGAAGCGGTCGTAGGCGGCGCGCTTCTGCGGGTCTTTCAGGCAGTCATAGGCTTCGCTGATCGCCTTGAAACGCGCTTCCTGGTCGCGGCACCCGCCGTGACGGTCGGGATGGCATTCCTTCGCCAGCCGCCGATAGGCCGACTTGATCGCCTGCTCGTCGGCGCCGCGCGGGACGCCGAGCAGTTCGTAATAATCCTGGTCGACCATGGCGCGCCCTCAGGGCATCACCCCGGCGAAGGGGGCCCATCGAAGTGATACTTCGACGGGAGCCCACGCCGAGGTCCCAGCGAGCAGGGCAGCGCCCGTCTCCCCCGAGATCCCAGCCTTCGCCGGGATGACGTCCAGCGTCATGGCTAGGCCTTGTTCTCGTCGTCGACCTCGGAGAATTCGGCGTCGACCACCTCTTCCTCCGCAGGCGCGGCTTCAGCGGTCGCGTCAGCGGCTTCTGCGCTCTCGGTGCCGGCCGTGGCACCCTGCGCCTGCTGCTGCTGCTGTTCGTACATGGCCTGGCCGAGCTTCATCGCCGCCTGGGTCAGCGCGTTGGTCTTTTCTGTCATCCGGTCGGCGTCGCCGCTCTCGACCGCGCTCTTCGCCTCGGCGATTGCGCTTTCGATCTCGGACTTCACCTCCGGCGTCACCTTGTCGCCATGCTCCTGCAGCTGCCGTTCGGTGCTGTGGATCAGGCTCTCCGCCTGGTTCTTGGCCTCGGCCGCGGCTCGCCTTTTCTTGTCTTCCTCGGCAAACTGCTCGGCTTCCTTGACCATCTTCTCGATGTCGGCGTCGTTGAGACCGCCCGAAGCCTGGATGCGAATCTGCTGCTCCTTGCCGGTACCCTTGTCCTTCGCCGACACGTTGACGATGCCATTGGCGTCAATGTCGAAGGTGACCTCGATCTGCGGCACGCCGCGCGGCGCCGGCGGGATGCCGACCAGGTCGAACTGGCCGAGCATCTTGTTGTCGGCCGCCATTTCGCGCTCGCCCTGGAAGACCCGGATGGTGACCGCACTCTGGTTGTCGTCGGCAGTCGAGAAGACCTGGCTCTTCTTGGTGGGGATGGTGGTGTTGCGGTCGATCATCCGCGTGAACACGCCGCCCAAAGTCTCGATGCCGAGCGACAGCGGCGTCACGTCGAGCAGCAGCACGTCGCGCACGTCACCCTGCAGGACGCCGGCCTGGATTGCCGCGCCCATCGCCACGACCTCGTCCGGGTTGACGCCGGTGTGCGGCTCCTTGCCGAAGAAGTCCTTCACCACTTCGCGCACGCGCGGCATGCGGGTCATGCCGCCGACCAGCACGACTTCGGAAATGTCGGACGCCTTCACGCCCGCATCTTCGATCGCCTTCTTGCACGGCCCGAGGGTGCGCTTGATCAGGTCTTCGACGAGCTTCTCCAGGTCGGCGCGGGTGATCGTCTCGACCAGGTGAAGCGGCGTCGTCGCGCCGCCTTCCATGCGGGCGGTGATGAACGGCTGGTTGATCTCTGTCGACTGGGCGGAGGACAGTTCGATCTTGGCCTTTTCGGCGGCTTCCTTGAGGCGCTGAAGCGCCAGCCGGTCACTGCGCAGGTCAATGCCTTCCTTCGCCTTGAAGCGGTCGGCCAGATAGTCGACGATCTTGGCGTCGAAGTCCTCGCCGCCGAGGAAGGTGTCGCCGTTCGTCGACTTCACCTCGAACACGCCGTCGCCGATCTCGAGGATCGACACGTCGAAGGTGCCGCCGCCAAGGTCGTAGACGGCGATCGTCTTGCCATCCTGCTTCTCAAGGCCGTAGGCGAGCGCCGCCGCGGTCGGCTCGTTGATGATGCGAAGCACCTCGAGCCCTGCGATCTGGCCGGCGTCCTTGGTCGCCTGGCGCTGCGCGTCGTTGAAATATGCCGGGACGGTGATCACCGCCTGGGTGACGGTCTCGCCGAGATAGGCCTCGGCGGTTTCCTTCATCTTCTGGAGCGTGAAGGCGCTGATCTGCGAGGGCGAATAATCCTTGCCGCCCGCCTGGACCCAGGCGTCCCCGTTGGAGCCGCGAACGATCTTGTAGGGGACGAGCTCGGTGTCCTTCTTGGTGATCGGATCGTCGAAGCGGCGGCCGATCAGGCGCTTGACCGCGAAAATGGTGTTGTCGGGATTGGTGACCGCCTGGCGCTTGGCCGGCTGGCCGATCAGCCGCTCGCCGTCCTTGGTGAAGGCGACAACCGACGGCGTGGTGCGCGCGCCTTCCGAATTCTCGATGACCTTGGGCTTGCCCCCTTCCATCACCGCAACGCAGCTGTTGGTGGTGCCCAAGTCGATCCCAATGACCTTGGCCATGGATGTTTCCCTCTCTTTTAGCCCCCGCCCGGCCCCGAAAAGTGGCAGCCGAGCGTTTGATTTCGCAAGCGATATAGGTGGCGTTCACGCGGCGACAAGGCGCTGAGCTGCCCCCTGCCGGCGACGAATTCTTCAGCTATTCTCGTCCAGGGGGTGCGCGTGGGGACATTGGCAAGCGGAGACTGGCTGACACGCGAGCGCGGGCTTGCCGTGGGCTGGCTGTGTGCGCTCACCACCGTCCTGGCGGTCGCGTTCCTGCTGGCGACCGCGACCGGCACGCTTGACAGACTCGGCCGGCCGCTCGGCACCGACTTCTCCAACGTCTGGACGGCGGGCCGGATGGCGCTGGAGGGACGCGCCGCCGACGCCTGGTCGTGGCCCGAGCACTTCGCTGTCCAGCGAGCGCTGCACGGCAAGGAGGATGTCGACCTGTTCGGCTGGCATTACCCGCCGCCGTTCCTGCTCGTCGCCGCGGCGCTCGCGACTCTGCCCTACCTCCCGGCGCTGATCGCCTGGCAGCTGGCGACTTTGGCCCCGCTCACGGCGCTGATGTGGCGCCTCGTGCCGCGCCGCGAGACGCTGCTGGCGACTCTCGCCGCGCCCGTCTCCCTGGTCTGCCTGGCGCACGGGCACAACGGCTTCCTGACGGCGCTGCTGCTCGGCGGCGGGCTTGCGCTGCTCGACCGCAGGCCCGTCGCCGCCGGGCTGCTGCTCGGTTGCCTGCTCTACAAGCCGCAGTTCGCGCTGATCATCCCGCCGCTGCTGCTTGCCGGCCGCCACTGGCGGGCGATTGCCGGAGCTCTCCTGTCCTCGTCCCTGCTGGTCGCGGCGACGCTGGCGATCTGGGGCTGGCCGGTGTGGCAGGCGTTCCTCGACAGCCTGCCACTGACCCGCAGCATCGTCGTCGAGCAGGGCGCAACCGGCTGGCACAAGATCATGACGCCGTTCGCGGCGGCGCGCATGTGGGGCGCCGGCGTGCCCTTGGCCTACGCAGCGCAATCCCTCGCGACCCTGGCCAGCATCGCCGCGGTGGTGCTGCTGGCGTGGCGCAGGACCCGGCCCGATCTGCGCAACGCCTTGGCCTGCGCCGCCGTGCTCGTCTCCACGCCTTATGCGCTCGACTATGATTTCGTGGTGCTGCTGCCGGCCCTCGCCTTCCTGTGGCGTGACGGGGAGCGCAGCGGCTGGCTGCCGTGGGACAAGAGCGTGATGGCGCTTGCCTGGACCGCCCCACTGGTGGCGCGGCAGGTCGCGGAGTTCACGCTGCTGCCGCTGGGCCTGGCGACGGCGGTGGCGATCGGCGCGATCGCCGTTCGCCGCCAGCTCAGAGCATCGCCATCCCGCCGTTGACGTGCAACGTCTGGCCGGTGACGTAACCTGCCTCCCGGCTCGCCAGATAGACGCAGGCGGCGCCGATGTCCTCGCCGCTGCCCATCGCGCCGAGCGGGATCTTCGACAATATGGCGGCGCGCTGCTGCTCGTTGAGTGCATCGGTCATCGCCGATGCCATGAACCCGGGCGCGACGCAGTTGACTGTGATCCCGCGGCTTGCAAGCTCCTGCGCCACCGCCTTGGTCATCCCCGCCAGACCGGCCTTCGACGCAACGTAATTCGCCTGCCCCGGATTGCCGGTGACTCCCACCACCGACGTGATCGAGATGATGCGCCCGAAGCGCGCCTTCATCATCGGCTTGGCCGCCGCGCGCATCAGCCGGAACGCAGCCTCCAGGTTGATGCGAATGACCTCGGCGAACTCTTCGTCCTTCATGCGCATCAGCAGATTGTCACGGGTGACGCCGGCGTTGTTGACCAATATGTCGAGCTTGCCGCCAAGCGCCTCGACGGCCCGCGGCACAAGGCTGTCCACCGCCGCGCCGTCGGACAGATTGGCGGGCAGCGCGACATGGTCGCCGCCGAGGCTGGCTCTGAAGCTTTCCAGCTTGTCGGCATTGCTCCCCGAAACCGCGAGCCGCGCGCCCTGGGCGCTCAGCGACTTGGCAATCGCGCTACCGAGGCCGCCGCTGGCGCCTGTGACCAGCGCGGTCATTCCCGTGAGGTCGAACATCTCTTCTCCCAGTCATGCTGAACGTGTTTCAGCATCCATTTCTTCACTCGCACCGCGCTTCATCAAAATGGACCCTGAAACAAGGTCAGGGTGACGCTTCACCCAATCTCCCTGGCGAGCGCCTCGACGTCCTCGATTGCAACCACGCTCGTCACCTTCGCGTCCGGCGCGATTCGCTTGACCATCGGCCCCAGCACCTTGCCGCCGATCTCGACGAATTCCTCGACCCCTGCCGCCGCCATGTTGGCGATGCTCTCGCGCCAGCGCACCATCGCCGTCACCTGCTCGACCAGCTGATCGCGGATGATCGCCGGGTCGCTTTCCGGCTGCGCGGTGACATTGGCGTAGAGCGGCACCGCCCGCTTGGCGCCCATCTCCTTGGCCAGCCCGATCGCGCGGTCGATCGCGCCCTTGTGCCCCGACAGCACGACCTGGCTTGGGTCATTGTCGTTGGCGACCGTGCAAACCTCGCCCTCGGCGGCCGCCGACGCGATCCTCTGGGCGAGCGCCAGATCGGCGCCGAGCAGGGCGGCCATCGCGCCCTGCCCGACCGGCACCGCCGCCTGCATCGCCCGGCCGCGCAGCTTGAGCAGCCGCGCCGTCGTCGCCAGGTCGAACCCGCCGGCCGCGCACAAGGCGGAATATTCGCCGAGGCTATGAC
>DATLFV010000143.1:0-13688 GCA_035540875.1 Sphingomicrobium sp.
AGCAAGTTCAACGCCTTCATCGTCCGGCGCGTCAATGTCGTTGTGCAGGTGGAAATAGAACCGTGGCATGATGCCCAAGCGCGTATGGCAGCCGGTCGTTCCGGTATTTAGCTTAGGTGGGCCAATGTCCGCTTTGGGTCGAAAGCAGACATTAGGCCGCCGATGTCGGAATGGGCGAGAAGCAAACTTGCGGGCAGCCGCAGCCGCGATCAGGCGTGCGCGCCGAGCGCTTTCAGCAAAGCGAAATGCTTGCGCAGCGCCGAGGGCATGCTGCCCAGATCATGGCACTTCAGCCCGTGGCGCCCGGCGACCTCTAGGACGATCGGCCGCAGGCCGGCATAGTGGGAATGCGCCACGTTGGGGAACAGGTGATGCTCGATCTGGTGGTTCAGCCCGCCGCTGAACCAGGTGATGACGCGCGAGCCGGTGGCATAGTCGGCGGTGGTGCGGAGCTGGTGGGTCGCCCAGTCGTCGCCGGGGCGCACGCCGCCGAACTCCATCTCCGGCGTCAGATGCGCGACCTGGAACACCGCCGCCAGCACCCAGCTGAAGACCAGGTGGAACAGGATGAAGGCGGCCGCCGCCCACAGCACGGGCAGGAAGAGGAACATCGGCAGCATGAACAGCAGGAAGTGCAGCGCCTTGCACAGCAGCAATTCGGTGCGCTCCGCCTTGTTGAGGCTGACCTCCTGAAATTCATTCATGCGGCCGTGGGCCAGGCAGTGGAAGTCCTTCAGGAACACCCATTCGAGCGAGTTCAACCCGTAATAGAGAAACGCCTTCAGCTCCTGGCGGCGGAAGCTCGGGTTCCACGGCGTCTCGGGCGACAGCCGCAGGAAGCCGCGCGTCTCGAGATCGTCGTCCCACTCGCTGACGTTGGGCAGGCGGTGGTGCAGGCCCTGGTGCTTGTGCACCCAGAAGTGCCGCGACGCCCCGAGCAGCACCGAGCACAGCCGTGCCGCGAAGAGGTTCGCCGCCGGCCGCTTGTACAAGGTGCCGTGGTTGGCGTCGTGGAAGACGCCAAAGCCCAGCGCCGAGACCGCCAGCGCAAGGGAGAGCGCCGCAAGCAAGGCCGCGGGCAGGCTCGGGGCGAGCAGCAATGCGCCATAGGACACGGCGATCCAGGCGAAGATCACCGCCGACTTGCGCACCAGGCGCGGGTCGCCGGTCCGCGGCCGGCCGCGGCTCGCCTCGGCGGCGAGATGCGCGTTGCTGGCCGCCCTCAGCTCCCGCCAGAACGCCGACTTGGCGGCAAATGCCGGCATCTGGCGGATCGGTTCGGCGCCCATGATGGAATTCTCCGACGGCCAGGGTGCCGCCTGTTGTGGCCAGTGACGCGCGCCTCGCGGGATGTCGCCGGAAGGGAAAGACGAAGGTCGGTGCACTGACTGCGAGGACCGGCAAGCAACGCAGAGCCGGCCTTTGAGGTCCGTGTGATGGCGCTCCATGGCGCATTTCGGGAGTGAATACAAACAGATGCCCGGCCAGGCTGTGCCCTGGCGGCGGCGGTTCGAAAGCGCGGCGCGCTGATCTACGGAAGTTGACGAGCTTCCTGCGCTGTGTCGCTGCTATCGCTCGTCATCGCCTGCATCAGCAGCTCGAACGAGCGCAGCCGTGCGCCATGATCGTGGATCTGCGCCGTGACCATCAGTTCGTCGGCGCCGGTGCGCTGCACGAAGGCCGCGACCTCGCGGCGGACGGTCTCAGGACTTCCGATCGCCGCGCAGGACAGCACTTGCTCCAGGCTGGCGCGGGCCTGGAGCGGCAGCGTGTCGACATAGCCCGGCCGCGGCGGCGGCAGCTGGCCGGGCGCGCCGGTGCGAAGCTGGACGAACGCCTGCTGGATCGAGGTCGCGAGCAATTGCGCTTCCTCGTCCGTGCCGGCCACGATCGCGTTGAAGCCGAGCATCACATATGGGCGCGCGAGCTGCGCCGACGGCACGAAGCGCTCGCGGTAGATGCGGATCGCGGGCTCGAGCATCTGCGGCGCGAAATGCGAGGCGAAGGCGAACGGCAGTCCGAGCATCGCCGCCAATTGCGCGCCGAACAGGCTCGAGCCGAGAATCCAGATCGGGATGTCGAGCCCTTCGCCGGGAATGGCGCGGACTCGCCCGCCGCTCTGCCCGGAGAAATAGTTCATCAGTTCGACGACGTCGTTGGGGAACTGGTGCTCGTCCCCGGCGAGGTTGCGGCGCAGCGCGCGGGCGGCGGCCTGGTCGCTGCCGGGCGCGCGGCCAAGGCCCAGGTCGACCCGCCCCGGGAACAAAGATTCCAACGTGCCGAACTGCTCGGCGATGGTCAGCGGCGCATGGTTGGGCAGCATGATCCCGCCGGCGCCGATGCGGATGGTCGAGGTGCGGGTGCCGACGAAGGCGAGGGCGACCGCGGTGGCGGCGCTGGCGATGCCCGGCATCGCATGATGCTCGGCCATCCAGAAGCGCCGGTAGCCGAGCCGCTCGGCATGGGCCGCCAGCTCGGCCGAGTTGCGCAGCGCCTGTCCGGCGTCGCCGCCTTCGACGATCGGCGACAGATCGAGCACGGACAGCGGAACCATGGCGGGCAGATGGGCGGGGCGGGGCGCTTTGCCAAGCGCCGCGAGATTGCGCTGTCCTACAGGGGGCGCGCTGTGGGATAAGCTGAAGCGGCGCCCGCGGTCCGCGGCTGTTTGACAGGTCGGCTAAGTGTTGGAAGCGGACAACTGGTCCTTAAGGTCGCACAAGTGGCGTGTTTCTACGGGACATTAGGGACTTTAAGGGCGCCGCCGAGGCGATGCGGGCGGTGCCGGATGCAGGATTCGAACCCGCGACCTTCGGTTTACAAAACCGCTGCACTACCCCTGTGCTAATCCGGCCCGCCGCCCATGTGGGTCAAAGCACGCCGAAGGTCCAGCCTTCGCGCAGCGCGATGTCGTGGGTCAGGCCCTGCGGGGCGAAGGCGCGCGGGTCGGCGGCCAGCGCGCGCATCCCGGCGGCGGTGACGAGGGCGTCGGTCTGGTGGTCGTCGGGCTCGAACCGCAGCCGCGCCGGCGGCGAGCCCAGCGCCCTCAGCGCCCGGTTGAGCTCGGCGCGGCTGCGCAGCTTGGTGCCGGGCAGCCCGGCGCGCCGCAAGTAGATGCGGGTGTAGATTTCGACGACGGCGCTGCCTTGCTCGGGCAGAGCGTCCATCGGCCAGATCGCCACCTTGCCGTCGAGCCGGTGAAGCAGCCGCATCCCGGAGAAGCTGGCCTTGGCGACCTGCGCCGCGCCGATCGCGTCATAGGCGCTCGCCGTCTTGCGCCCGCCCTGTGCGTTGAGCCGGGCGTCGCACTGGCGGAAGCGGACGAAGTCGGCCTTCACCCCGTCGGCGATGCCGAAGTAGAAATGGCGGCGGTGGACCGTTTCGAGGAAGCTCGCCGCGCCCAGATCCTCGTCGGGGGCTCGCGCATCGACATAGGCCCAGAAGGCGCGGGCGGTGTCGGGCACCTGGGCCTCGCCGGGCAGATAGGCGCCGCGCTCGACGAACGGAGGAGCGAAGCTGAAATCGAAGCCGAACAGGGTCGGCTCGGCGGCGGCCTGCGCAAGCAGCCAGTCGAGCACTTCCTGGCGCGACCAGATATGGCCGGGCCGCACCAGCCGCGGCGGCTGCGCGCCGCGCGCCTCGGCGATGGCGATGCCCTTGTGGCGGCGGCCCTTGGCGCCCGACCAGTCAATCGCCACGAAGCATGTGAAGCGGGCGTCCCAAGCCGTCACGGACGCCCGCTGCTTTCCAGCCTCAGACCAGCGGCGGCTGGCTTCCGCCGGTCTCGTCGCCACCC
This sequence comes from Sphingomicrobium sp., assembly GCA_035540875.1. Classification (GTDB taxonomy): domain Bacteria; phylum Pseudomonadota; class Alphaproteobacteria; order Sphingomonadales; family Sphingomonadaceae; genus Sphingomicrobium. The sequence continues at coordinate 3,794 of DATLFV010000143.1, forward strand.
GTTGCCGGTGCGGCGCGCGAGCGGCGCGGCGTCGGCGCGGTGGTCGACGGAGCGTTCATGCGGTCCTGCGCCCTGTCGGCCGCCTGGTCGAGCACCCGCGCCGCGGCGTCGCGCCCGCCGAGCCCGAAAGCCAGCGCGGTGGCGACTGCCGCCGAGCCGAGGATAAGCCCGAAGGCCAGGATCACGATCTCGTTGGCCAGGCCCATGAAGGTCAGGCCGATCGCCGTGAACAGTGCGATAATCGCATAGCGCACGATGGTCTGCGCATAGCCGCCTTCGCCGGTGCCGCTGGCCACCAGGCCGGCGACGATCCGCGACAGCATCACGCCGACGACGATGATCAATGTGCCGAAGATCACCTTGCCGCCGAGCTCGGTCACCTGCGCCAGGAACAAGGCGATGGTGCCGCCGCCCAGCTGCTTGGCCGCCTCGATCGAGGCGATCAGGATGATCGCCACCATGGCGATGTTTCCGACGACCCGCGAGGGCGTGGTGTTGGCCGGCACGACTCCGGTGGACTGGATCGCCTGGTCGAAGCCGGTGGGGGGCAGGACCGCCTCGATGATCGACTTCAGGAACTTGGCGGCGATGAACGCAATACCGATCCACAGGGCCGCGCTCAGGATCCGCGGAATGGCCGCGAGGATCTGGTTGAGCATGGCGATGGCCGGCCCGGAGATCGCCTCGATGCCGAGCACCTGGAGCGCGGAGATGGCGATCGGGATGATGATCAGGGCCTGGACGAGAATACCCGCCGCGCGCGCCACCGACGCGCGCGTGGTGGGGCTGGTCGTGCTCGGCGCGGGGGCGATGCCGCCGGTCGCCGACGCCTCGGTCATGGTCGAAGCGGTCCGAACCGACGGGTCCCTTGTCGCGTCGTTGCCGCCGAGCCCGGCCTTGCCGAGCAATCCTTCGACGTTGGCGGCACCGACCGCCGTTTCCACCAGTCGACGAGCAATGCCGGCGATGATGAAGCCGACGAAGAAGATCAGACCGGCCCCGATCAGGCGCGGCAGGAACTCGAAGATTTGCAGCGTCAGCGCGTTGATCGGCGCCAGGATCTGGCCGATGCCGAGGAACTGCAGGGCGGCCATGATGCCGACCAGCCAGATGACCAGCTTGGCGATGGTGCCGAGCTGATGGCCGACGGTCTCGCCGGGGCGCCCGGCGGAGTGCCGCTGCAGGGTCGGGCTGCGGTCGATCGCCTTTTGCAGCGCCCACTTCACGGCGCGGGCGACCAGCCAGGTCGCAAGCAGGATCAAGGCGGCGATCAGGACCTTGGGGCCCCAGTACATCAACTGGTTCTGGAAATAGGCGCTGCGCGCGTCTTCATACATATTAACTGCTCCCTGCTGGGCTGCCCTCGGCGCTGTTAACCCGACTCGGGCCGTTTGTTTCCGAGGCGAGACGTTGTTCCGCCCAATATTGCAGGCGCTCGCGGATGCGCGCCTCGAAGCCGCGCTTGACCGGCTCGTAGAATTCCTGCGGCTTCATTCCCTCGGGCCAGTAGTTCTGCCCCGAGAAACCGCCTTCGGAATCATGGTCGTAGGCGTAGCCCTGGCCGTAGCCGATATCCTTCATCAGCCGCGTCGGCGCATTGAGGATATGGGCGGGCGGCATCAGCGACCCCGTCTCGCGGGCGCTGCGCCAGGCCGCCTTTTGCGCCTTGTAGGCCGCGTTCGATTTGGGCGCGGTGGCGAGGTAGAGGCAGGCCTGCGCGATCGCGAGCTCGCCCTCCGGCGAGCCGAGGAAATCATAGGCATCCTTCGCCGCGAGGCACTGGACGAGGGCATTGGGATCGGCGAGGCCGATGTCCTCGCTCGCCGCGCGCGTCAGCCGGCGCAGCAGGTAGAGCGGCTCTTCGCCCGCGGTCAGCATGCGCGCGAGATAGTAGAGGGCGGCCTGGGGATCAGAGCCGCGGATCGCCTTGTGGAGCGCGGAGATGAGGTTGTAGTGGCCCTCCCGGTCCTTGTCGTAGACGGCGACGCGACGGTGCAGGAGCGCTGCCAGCGCGGCCGGGTCGAGCGGCTGCTCGAGATCGACGTCGAACAATGTCTCGACCTGGTTGAGCAGGAAGCGGCCGTCGCCGTCGGCGCTCGCGATCAGAGCGGCGCGGGCTTCCTCCGTCACCGGCAGCGGACGTCCGACCTCCTGTTCGGCACGAGCGATCAGGGTCGCCAGCGCGCCCTCCCCGAGCCGCCTGAGGATCAGGACCTGGCAACGCGAGAGCAAGGCGGCATTGAGCTCGAAGCTCGGGTTCTCCGTGGTCGCGCCGACGAGGATCACCGTGCCATCCTCGACGAAGGGCAGGAAGCCGTCCTGCTGGGCCCGATTGAAGCGATGGATCTCGTCGACGAACAGCAGGGTGCGCTCGCCGCCGCGTGCGGCGGCGCGGGCTTCGGCGAAAACCTTCTTGAGGTCGGCGACACCCGAAAAGACGGCGGAGATGGCGACAAAACGCAGGCCGACCGCGCTCGCCAGCAATCGCGCGATCGTCGTCTTGCCGGTGCCGGGCGGCCCCCACAGGATCATCGAGCCGAGCTTGCCCGCCGCGACCATTCTGCCGATCGCACCGTCGGCGCCGGTCAGATGCTCCTGTCCAACCACCTCGTCGAGCGTCGCGGGACGGAGCCGGTCGGCGAGCGGAGCGGCGCGGGCACCGGATGGCTGCTGGGGTTCCTCGGCAAACAGGTCGGCCATTCCTCAAGCTCATAGCGAGGAGCACGGGAAATGCATCCTCGACGCTTGCGGTCGATGCTTACAAGATATATCTTAGATGCATCAGAGGAGATCATGATGGGACAAGGGCACTGGCATGGCTGCGGCCCGCGCGGCCGGTTCGAGTTCAACATCCCCGAGGGTCTGTTCGCGAGCCGCCGCGGCCGCGGATGGCAGGGGCACTTCGGGCCCTTTCACTTCGATTTCGGTGACGGCCCTGGGGATCGGGGCAGGCGCGCACGCCGCGGCCGGATGTTCGAATCGGGGGAGCTACGCCTGGTGCTGCTCAAGCTGATCGCCGACGAGCCGCGGCACGGCTACGATCTGATCCGCGCGATCGAGGAGCTGACCGGCGGCGACTATGCGCCGAGCCCCGGGGTGGTCTATCCGACCCTTACGCTGCTTCAGGACATGGGGCTGATCGAAGAGGCTGACGCGGAAGGCGCACGAAAGCGGTTCCAGGTGACCGCGGAGGGCCGCACCCATGTCGAGCAGAATGCCGCGGAGATCGAAGAGCTGTTGGAGCGGCTCGAGGAGACCGGCTCCAGCCGCCGCCGCAGCCACCGTCCGGAAATGGGCCGTGCGGTGGCAAACCTCATGACCGCGCTCCGCAACCGAGTCACGCACGAAGGCTGGAACGAGGCCTTGCTCAACGAGGTGGTCGACATCCTTGACGACGCCGCGCAGCGGATCGAGCGGCTGAAATAGCTAGCGGCCAGTGAGGCGCGCGAAGCGCTCCCGCCGGGCGATCGCCCGCTCGTACACCTTGAGCACGGCCGCGTTGATGCGATCCCAGTCCATCGTCTTGGCGAACGCCAGGCCGGCCTTGCCGTGGCGGCGGCGCAGCGCCGGATCGCGCGCATAAGCCTCGAGTGCGGCTGCGAAGCCGTCGACGTCGCCGGGCTCGACCAGCACGCCGGTCTCGCCGTCGCGCACCAGGTTGGTCGCGCCGGTCGCCTCGGCGGCGACGACCGGGAGCGCGCAGGCCATCGCCTCCAGCGTCACATTGCCGAAGGCTTCGGTGATCGACGGGTTCAGCAGGAGATCGGCGCTGGCGAGCGCCCGCGCGAGATCCTCGCCGACCTGCTGGCCGACGAAAATGGCGTCGGGAAGCCGTTGCTCGAACCAGGGCCGGGCCGGGCCGTCGCCGATGACCAGCACGCGGTGCGGGACATTGCGCGCGGCGAGCGCGTCGACGGCGTCGGAGAAGACGTCGAGCGCTTTTTCCATGACGACCCGCCCGAGAAAGGCGACCACCAGTTCGCGGTCGCGGATGCCGAGGCTGCGCCGCCAGGCTAGGTCGCGGCGCTCCGGGTTGAACTGCTCGCGGTCAACGCCGCGAGTCCAGATCGAGATGTTCTTGTTCATGCGCTGGGCGTGAAGCACCGCCGCGGTCGATTCCGCCGGCGCCACCAGCGCATCGCAGCGCCGGTAGAGCCGCCGCAGCAGCGCCCGTGCCGCAGGCTCGAGCAGCTCCATGTGATAATAAGCGAGATAGGTCTCGAAGCGCGTGTGCACGGACGCGATGGCCGGGATATTGCGCCGCCGCGCCCAGCTGACGGCGCGATGGGCAACGATGTCGGGACTGGCGATGTGGACGACGTTGGGCGCGAACTCGGCGAGGTCGCGGCGGACCTTCAGGGGCAGGGCCAGCGGCAGCCGGTATTCGGGCCGGAAGGGGATCGGGATCGAGGGGACGCTCACCACCTCGCCCGCGGCCTTGAAGGCGGGATTGTCGACGGTGGGCGAATAGATGCGCACGTGGGCACCCTGCCGCAGCAGGAAGGCTACCAGCCGGTTGAGCGCCTGGTTGGCGCCGTCGCGCACATAATTGTAATTGCCCGAGAACAGGGCGATGCGGAGGTCGCTCGGCTGCACGGGGCCCAGCCCTTAACGGCGGGAGCCGCAAAGGCAACATGAGGGGTGGGTGTCGCTAGAGAAGGTCAAACGAGGCTTGCCGCCGATCGCGCACCGTGACGCGCGTCTGCTGATCCTCGGCAGCCTGCCTGGCGACGCCTCGCTGGCGGCGCGGCGCTATTACGCCCATCCCACCAACCAGTTCTGGCGATTGCTTGGCGTCGCGATCGGCGAGCCGCTGGCGGACCTGGCCTACGATGAGCGGCTGGCGCGGCTGGCGGCGCGGGCAATCGCCTTGTGGGACGTGATCGCATCGGCAAGCCGGCACGGCAGTCTCGACCAGGCAATCCGCGCCGCCGGGGCCAATCCCGTCAAGCAGCTGCTGCAGGATCTGCCGGGGCTTCAGGCGATCGCATTCAACGGCGCGACCGCCGCCCGATCGCCGCGGCGGTCGCGGGAGAGCTTGTCCTGCTCGACCTGCCCTCATCCAGCGCCACCAACACCCGCCCCTTCGCGGAGAAGGTGCAGGCATGGGCAAGGCTTGCCGATTGGTGCGCACCGCCCCAGATTGCGCGGCCATGACCTTCGAAACCAAAGAACAGCAAGACAGCGACAAACGGCTGTCGATGGTCGACGAGGCGCTGGTCGCCGGGACCATCGCCAACACCAATGGCCTGCTCGTCATCCTTGCCAAGCTGGTCGCCAAGGGCGTGTTCGACCGCGACGACCTCAAGGCCTTTTCCGAAAGCTATTCCAAGCCGCTCGACCATGTCGGCATGCGCGAGAACGAGCTGGTCACGCAGATGCAGGACCAGATGGAATCGACGCTGGCGGAGCTGATGCGTTTCCTGTCCGAGCGCAGCTGAGCGTCGAACGAAGGCATGTCATGGCACCGGTCATTGCCCGGTCAGGTTCGACCGCCTATCTGCGGCGGGTGATTGCGGCCCTTTCCCGCTTGCTGGCGCTGGTTGCGCTCATGCTGATGCCCGTCGGCATGGGCGTGGCGCCGGCCGCCGCTTATGCTCCGCAGGCCGCAGCCGAGGGCCGGCATTGCGGCGGGGCCCCGGAGCAAGGTGTGCCCGATGCACCGTCCGCCCCGGCCGCCGGCTGCACCATGGGTTGCGCGGCGGTTGCTCCGGATCTCCCGCGCGCTGGACCGGCCAAGCTCATGCCGAGGCAAGCGCCGCCCGCCACTTTCATTGCGGCAATCGCCGGGATTGAGCCGGACATCGCCACCCCGCCTCCGAAGGTCGCCTGAATGATCGCACTATCGATGGATTCAGGAACACGGAGATCAAGATCATGAAGCTTTTCATCAGCGCCATTGCGCTCGTCGTCGCCGCGCCCGTCGCGGCTCAGGTCGCCCCCGCCGCCGATGCCCATGCCGGGCATCGCCAACAGCAAGGCGGGCAAAGCCATGGCCAGCACAAGGGGCACGAGGGGCATGGCAACGGCCATGACGGCCATACCTGCTGCAAGGACATGAAGATGGACTGCTGCAAGGGCAAGGAGGGCAGCGCCAAGGCGGATTGCTGTACCAAGCACAAGGCCAAGAGCGGCGAGTCGCACGGCGAGCATCACGCCCACTGAACCGCGCTAAACTCTAACAGGAGCCGGCAGCCTCGCCCACGGGCGAGGCGGCCGGCTCGGGAATTGCAGCATGACCAAGATTCACCTGGACCGGCGCGGTTTTCTCGCGGCCGGCGCCGCTCTCGCCGGCGCGGTCGGCACGCGTCCGGCATGGGCGCGGAGCGTCAGCCATGGTGCCGCGCACGGCGCCAGCCACAAGGGCTTCGGCACCCTCGCCGGTAACAATATCGACCTGATGATCGGGCACGCCGACTTCGCGGTGGACGGGCGCTCCGGCCATGGCATCGTCATCAACGGCTCGGTGCCCGGCCCACTGCTCCGGCTGAAGGAAGGCGAGCGGGTGCGCATTGCCGTTCGCAACACGCTCGACGAGGACACCTCGATCCACTGGCACGGGCTGATCGTGCCCTTCGAAATGGACGGGGTGCCGGGCGTCAGCTTCCCCGGCATCAAGCCGCATTCGACCTTCGTCTACGAATTCCCGCTCAAGCAGTCGGGGACCTACTGGTACCACAGCCACTCGGGGCTCCAGGAGCAGATTGGCCATTATGCGCCGATGATCATCGATCCGGCTGGGCCGGACCGGGTCGCCTACGACCGCGAGCATGTGATCGTGCTGTCCGACTGGAGCTTCCTCCACCCGCACCGGATTTTCACGCGGCTCAAGCAGGAAGGCGGCTTCTTCAACCGCCAGAAGATGACCATCGCCGACCGGCTGTCGGGGCGCGCCGACCCGATGACGGCCGAGGAACGGGCGATGTTCGCGCGAATGCGCATGGACCCGACCGACATCGCCGACGTCACCGAGGCCGCCTACACCTTCCTGATCAACGGCCATTCGCCGCGCGAGAACTGGACCGGCCTGTTCCGCGCCGGCGAGCGGGTGCGGCTGCGCGTGATCAACGCGGCGACCCAGACCATCTTCAACTTCCGCATCCCTGGCCTCCGGATGACGGTCGTCGCCACCGACGGCATCAACGTCCGGCCTGTACCCGTCGACGAATTCCAGATCGGCAATGCCGAGACTTATGACCTCATCGTCGAGCCCACCGACCAGGCCTACTCCATCGTCGCCGAGACCATCGACCGCTCCGGCATGGGCGTCGCGACCCTTGCGCCCAGGGCCGGCATGCGGGCGCCGGTGCCGCCGCTCCGGGAACGTCCGACCCTGGGCATGAAGGACATGGGGATGGGCCATTCGAGCGGCCACGATGCCGGCGCTGCTGCAGGCCACGCCGGGATGGACCACTCCGCCCACGGCGCCGCGGCTGCCGGCACGCCGGCAATGGATCATTCGAACATGGACATGCGCGACAAGGGGAAGGTGCGTTTCCCCGTGGGGGTGGGGGTCGACATGATCGCCCCGATGCCGGTCGACCGCAGCGGCGACCCGGGGATCGGGCTCGAGGACGTCGGCCACAAGGTGCTAAATTATCGCGACCTGGTGTCGCTGGAGCGCCGCACCGACCTTCGCGCGCCTACCCGCAAGGTCGAGATCCACCTGACCGGAAACATGGAGCGGTTCATGTGGTCGCTCGACGGCCAGCAGCTCTCCGAGGCGCCCGAGCCGTACCGCTTCGCGCGCAACGAGCGCGTGCGGCTGCGGCTGATCAACGACACGATGATGACCCACCCGATGCACTTGCACGGCCACTTCTTCGAGATCGTCAACGGCCACGGCGACCACCAGCCGCTCAAGCATACGGTAAAGGTGCTGCCCGGCGGGTTCGTGGACCTCGACCTCACCGCCGACGCCCCTGGCGACTGGGCGTTCCACTGCCACCTGCTCTATCACATGCACGCAGGCATGATGCGCGTGGTCAAGGTACGGCCAATGGACGGAGAGGCAGCATGAGGACCCTGCTCCTGCTGCTCGGCACGGCCGCTCTGGCCGTCACCAGCCCTGCCACCGCGCAGCACGCGCATCACCACGGGCATCACATGCCGGCGCCCGCGAAGAAGAAGCCGGCGCCCAAGCCCAAGGCGCCGGTGAAGAAGCCGGTTGCGAAGAAGGCTCCGGCCAAAACGGCAGCTGTGAAGAAGGCCGCGCCTGCAAAGACCGGCTCCAGGTCCGCCACGCCCAGGAAGCCGTCAGCGAAGATCCCGGTGCGCAAGCCCGCGGTCGATCCGCATGCCGGCCATGCCGAACCAGCGGCAGGGCCTGACCCGCACGCTGGGCACAACATGCCCGCGGCGTCAGCCGACCCGCACGCCGGGCACGCCATGCCCGCGACGCCGTCCGGTCCGCACGCCGGCCATGCTGATGCCGCCGACCCGCACGCCGGCCACGACCCGGCGCACACAGCGGTCGATCCACCGGTAGCCCCGCCTCCCGCCGCAGCTTTTGCCGGTCCGGAAAACGCCGCCGACAGCGTGTGGGGCGGCGCGCCGATGGCCCTGTCCCGCCGGGCGATGATCGACGAGCATGGCAATGTCCTCGCCTACAAGCTGCTCGTCGACCGGGCCGAGACGCGCTTCGGCTCCGGGCGCGACATCTACCTCGTTGACGGCGAGGCATGGATCGGCGGCGACAAGGACAAGGCCTGGTTCAAGGCCGAGGTCGAAGGCCGGCATGGCGGCCGGCCGGAGAGCGCCGAGCTGCAGGCCCTGTGGAGCCATGCAATCGACCCTTGGTTCGACCTGCAGACCGGCGTTCGCTTCGATGTCGCCGGCAAGCGGCGCGGCCATCTCGTGCTCGGCGTGCAGGGTCTCGCGCCCTACTGGATCCATGTCGATGGCGCTGCCTTCCTGTCCGGCAAGGGCGACCTGACCGCCAGCCTCGAGGCCGAGCATGACATGCGCATCACCCAGCGCCTGGTGCTGCAGCCGCGCGCCGAGATCGCGCTCGCGGCACAGGATGTCGAGGACCAGGGGCTGGGCGCCGGTTTGTCGAGCGTCGAGCTCGGCGCGCGGCTGCGCTTCCAGTTGCGGCCGGAGTTCGCGCCCTATGTGGGCGTCAGCGTGGACCAAGCGTTCGGGCGGACCCGCCGCTTCCGCCGCGAGGAAGGGGAAAAGCCAAGCGATCTGCGGTTGCTGGCCGGGATCCGGACCTGGTTCTAAGGGTCAGGCGAAGCGGCGCACGTTCCCCGCGGCGTCGAACCCGACCACTTCGAACTTGTCGGGCTCGCGTCCCGGGACCTCCATGCCTGGAGAGCCGACCGGCATCCCCGGCACGGCAATTCCTTTCAGCTTCGGCCGGGTGGCGAGCAGCTTCTTGACCGCGGCGAGCGGAACGTGCCCCTCCACGACATAGCCGCCCACCAGGCTGGTGTGGCACGAGTAGAGCGCGTCAGGAACGCCATGCTTGGCCTTGAGCGCCATCATGTCGGCGGTGTCGGCGACCGCGACGATGAAGCCTGCCCTGCGCGCGGCATCGCCCCACTTGCCGCAGCAGCCGCAATTGGGATCCTTGTACATCACCAGCCGCGGCCGCGCCGCCGGCTTGCTCTCGCTGGCTGCCGAGCAGCCGAGCATGGCCAGACCGCCCGTGGCGAGCGCGGCGGAAAGCAGACTGCGGCGGCTGATCAGGTCGGAAGTCATGGCCATGCTCCCTAGATGGCGCAAAATGTCGCCAGGATGAAGGCCCGGCACGCGGACGGGCAGCGTTGACTAGGCGGGCACGAGCTTACATATGGCCGGCGCGCACCAGCGGCCCCTTCGTCTAGCGGTCTAGGACGTCGCCCTCTCACGGCGAAAACACGGGTTCGAGTCCCGTAGGGGTCACCAGCGT
>DATLFV010000144.1:0-12386 GCA_035540875.1 Sphingomicrobium sp.
AGTGCGAACTCGGGCGGCTCGACTCCGATCACGGCGGCCGCCACGGCCTTGACCAGCGGCCCGGCGACGGTGGCCGGCATCAGCCCGATCGCCACCACCAGCACCGCGAGCAGCGCCGGCGGCAGCCACAAGCCGGCCGGCGGATCATGCGGTGTTGCGGGCAGGTCGCGGCGGCGCTCGCCTAGGAACACATGCACGAAGAAGCGCAGCGAATAAGCGACCGAGAGAGTGGCGGCGATAGTGGCCAGCAGCGGCACAAGCCAGCTGAGTTCCCCCCACACCGTGAGCGCCGCCTGCTCGAGCATCATCTCCTTCGACAGGAAGCCGTTGAGAGGCGGGAAGCCGGCCATGGAAGCCGCGGCGACGGCGGCGATAGTGCCGGTGATCGGCATGACCGCCAGAAGCCCGCCGAGACGCCGCGCGTCGCGGGTGCCGGTCTCATGGTCAACGATTCCGGCGGTCAGGAACAGCGCCGCCTTGAAGGTCGCATGGTTGATGATGTGGAACACGCCGACCGCCGCCGCCATTGGCGTTCCGAAGCCGAACAGCATGGTGAGCAGGCCAAGGTGGCTGACCGTGGAGTAAGCCAGGATCGCCTTGAGGTCGTCCTTGAACAAGGCCAGTGCAGCACCGACCAGCATGGTCACCAGCCCGACTGTCGCCACGAGATAGAACCACAGGTCGGTGCCGGCGAGCACCGGCCACAGGCGGGCGAGCAGGAACACGCCGGCCTTCACCATGGTCGCGGAATGGAGATAGGCGCTGACCGGGGTCGGCGCGGCCATGGCGTGGGGAAGCCAGAAGTGGAAGGGGAACTGCGCCGACTTGGTGAAGCAGCCAATCAGGATCAGCACCAGCGCAAGAGGATAGAGCGGCGAGGCCTGGATCTGCTCGCGAGCACCCAGCAAAGTCGTCAGGTCGTGGGAGCCGCCGATGTCGGCGAGGATGAGCAGGCCCGCGATCAGTGCCAGCCCGCCGCCGCCCGTTACCACCAGGGCCATTCGCGCGCCTTGCCGCGCCTCCGGCAAGTGCCGCCAATAGCCGATCAGCAGGAATGACGAGATGCTGGTCAGCTCCCAAAACACGATCAGCAGCAGGATGTTGTCGGACAGGACGATGCCCAGCATCGCTCCCTGGAACAGCAGCAGGTATACGAAGAAGCGCCCCGCCGGATCGTCGGCCGCAAGATAGTATCGGGCGTAGACGACGATCAGCAGGCCGATGCCGAGGATCAGCCCGGCGAACAGCAGGCCGAGTGCATCGAGGAAGAAGTTCGCGTTGAGCCCGGCCGACGGCACCCACTGAAGCTGCACGGACACGACCTGCCCCGCCAGGATGGTGGGGGCATGGAGCAGCAGCAATGCAAGCCCGGCCGCGGTCGTCGCGATCGCCGCGATCGACTGTCCGTTTCGCCCGGTGCGATGCACGACGCCGGTCAGCAGTGCCCCGAGGAACGGAAGAGCGGACAACAGCAACAGACTCAAGCATGCACTCCGGTTGTTGAAACGCGGCGATGGGACCGGGACGTTGAGCCCGTCTGAGTCCCTAGGCTAGCAGCGCATCGCCTGCCAATGGCATCGTGACGTTCGGGCGCGGCGTCGAGTTCGGCAGCGGTAGACTCTTTGGCCGTACTTGGACAGGAGAGCGGGACATTGTCCCGGCCATTCCCACCGGGCAGCAGCTGAGCTGATCGAAACCTTTGGAGCGGGGAAGCGTAGGCCGGTCATCACTTCGGGGAGTTTACATGGCGTCTCCTGCCACCTCTGCTCCTTATTGCGGCAGTGCCCCTTTGCCTGGCGACATCTGGCAGCGATGGAATGGAGATCCGCTCCTGCTCTTGCTGTTCGCCGCGGCGCTGGTCACTGGCGCCGCCTGGCTTGGTGGGGATCGCCGGTCGAAGCTGGCATGGAATGGCGGGCTCGCAGCGCTGCTGATCGCCTTTGTTTCACCTTTGTGCGCGTTGAGCTCCGGCCTGTTCGCAGCAAGGTCCGCCCATCACCTGCTGGTGGTGGCGCTGGCGGCTCCGTTGCTGGGCTTCGCACTGGCAGGCCGCTGCGGGAGGCTGCCGGTGGCGCTGCTTGCGGCCGCCCACATCCTCGCCTTCTGGGCGTGGCATGTCCCCGGGCTGTACGCTGCTGCGCTGGCGAACGATCTCTTCTACTGGCTAATGCAGACGACGCTGCTCGGAACCGGGCTGCTGTTCTGGGCGGCACTGTACAAGGGCGGGCGAGCCGTCGCGGAGATCGCCGCATTGCTCGCAATGATCGTCCAGATGGGCCTGCTCGGTGCCATCATCACCTTCGCTCCGACAGCCATGTATGCACCGCATTTTGACACCGCTCATCTCTACGGCGTAACGCCGCTCGCGGATCAACAGGTCGCTGGCCTGATCATGTGGGTCGGAAGCTTGCCCCTGACCCTTGCCGCCGGCGCCCCGCTGCTGCTGCGCCGGCTTTCGGCGCGCTGGGCGCCGGCATGACCGAATTGTGGCTGAAGTTCATCCACATCGCCGGCCTGGCGATCTGGGTCGCGGGGCTTCTGTACCTGCCGGCCATGCTGCTGAGCCACCGAAATGTAGGGGATCAGCAGGATTTCGCCAGAATCCGCATGGGGAGCCGAATGACGTACATGGGGCTAGTCTCTCCGGCGGCCTTCTTGGCGATCGGCACCGGCACGGCCTTGCTGTTCGTGGCCGACGCGCTGCACCCGTGGATGTTCCTGAAGCTGATGGCGGTCGGGGTGCTGGTGATCGCGCACCTGCAATATGGCTATGTGCTGTCCCACCTGTCCGACCAGATGGCCCACCCACCGGTATTGCGGCTGCGCCTGATCGCTGCGGCCGTTATGATCGCCGCGCTCGCCGTTCTCGCGCTGGTGCTCGCCAAGCCGCCAATCGATCCCGGCTTCCTGCCCGACTGGCTTACGACGCCGGGGCTGCTCGATCCTCCGGAAATCGCACCGCCGATTCCGCATCGGACGGGTCTTCCTCTTCCGCAAGGATGATGCCGATCTGATGCTCGAACACCAGCTTGCCCCCCTGCCAGCCGGCCAAGGCGACGAAGATCAGGCTGCCGACCGACAGGATGGCACCCCACGGCAGGATCACCCCCGCCGGATCGTAGAGCCGCAATCCCCAATTGGCGCCCATCGTCGCGAGCAGCATCATCGCGACCACGGCATGGGTCCAGCTCTCGGGACGGCGGCGGATACCGCGGCCGGCCAGAAGCTCGGCGGTTCCCGCCACGGCAGCAAGCACGCCAAGCCCGAACCCCCAGCCGGTGACCCACAGCCCGAGGCGCGCGAAAAAGGTGTCGGCCGTCAACCACCACAGGGCATCCGCGCCAAGAGTGCCGGCCGAAAGGGCGGTGGGAAAAGCGACGAGCATCGCGTGAATGGGATGCCCCGCCAGAGCGATGCGCGAGCCGACGTCGAGATGTTCGCCTTCATCATGCTTGGCCATGCACGACGAACGCCGCGGGCCCTTGCTGGTTGCGGAGCGCTTCTCGCCTTGCCCGGATGCGCGGGCGATCTGTCGGCCCTCGATCCGGCCGGACCGGCCGCAGCACGGGTGGAGGACCTCTGGTGGATAATGCTGGCAGGCGCGATGATCATCCTCATCGGGGTGACGGCGACCGCGCTCTACGCGATGCGCGCTCAGCGCGGCGGGCGGTCCTTCAGCAGCGGCCGGGTGCTGGTCGGCTGGGGCCTCGTCTTTCCTTCTGTGGTGCTGATCGCGCTGATGGCGCTTGCCTTTGTGCGGGGCGAACAGCTGCTGGCTCGGGAGAACCCACAGGTCCTCACCATCGATGGTCACGCGCGGCAATGGGCGTGGACGTTCGATTATCCCGGCGGGCTGACCACCACCAATGCGCTGCACGTGCGCGCAGGCGAACCCTTCCATGTTCGGCTGACCAGTGAGGACGTGATCCACAGCTTCTGGGTGCCGCGGCTCGGCGGCAAAGTGGATGCCATTCCCGGCAAGCGCAACCTGATTGCCCTCCAGGCCGACCAGCCCGGTACCTATCGCGCCACCTGCGCCGAATATTGCGGAATCGGGCACGCCCACATGCAATTTACCGTCCATGCCCATGCGCCGGGCGCGTTCGATGCTGCGCTTGCAGCGGCCGGCGAAGCCACGCCCGCTGACCGAGTGCTGCAGCCGCGGCGCAGCCCGGCTGTGACCGCCATCGCGCGATCCATCGATTATCTGCTGCGCTGGGTAGGGCTGCGGTGATGGCCATCGGACGGGGCTTGCCCCTGCGCCTGCACCGCGAGCTGGAGCCTCTGTGGAGCGCGCCCGCCCATCGGCTCGGCTTCCTGGCAGCGGTCAACCACAGCGTCATCGGGCTGCGCTTCATCAAGACCGCGATGCTGTTCTTCCTGATCGGCGGGATCCTGGGAATGCTGATCCGGGCGCAGCTGGCCGGCCCCAACACCCAGTTCCTGGACGCGCCCGCTTACGCGCAGGTCTTCACGATGCACGGCAGCATTATGATGTTCCTGTTCGCCATCCCTTTGATCGAGGGACTTGCGCTTTATCTGCTGCCCAAGCTGCTTGGCTCCCGCGACCTTGCCTTTCCGCGGCTCAGCGCCTTCGGCTACTGGTGCTATCTGTTCGGCGGCGCGATCATGATCGTGGCAATGCTCGCTGGGGTCGCTCCCGACAGCGGCTGGTTCATGTACACGCCGCTGTCCTCGAAACCCTTTTCGCCGGGGATCAACGCCGACGTCTGGCTGATCGGCATCACCTTCGTCGAGGTGTCGGCGGTCTGCGCCGCGGTCGAGTTCATGGTCACGGTCCTGAAGGTACGCACCGCCGGCATGGCGCTCAACCAGATGCCTTTGCTCTGCTGGTATCTGTGGGTGACGTCGGCGATGATGCTTGTCGGCTTTCCGCCGCTGATCCTGGGATCGATCCTGCTCGAGCTGGAGCGGGCGTTCGGCCTGCCCTTCTTCGACCCGACGCGGGGCGGCGACCCGTTGCTGTGGCAGCATCTATTCTGGCTGTTCGGACACCCCGAAGTCTACATCATCTTCCTTCCCGCGGCGGGGGTCATCTCGACCATCCTTCCGGTCTTCGCCGGCCGTCCGATCGTCGGCTACACCTGGATCGTTGCAGCCCTGATCGCACAAGCCTTCATCAGCTTCGGCCTGTGGGTCCACCACATGTTCACCACCGGCATTCCCCACCTCAGCCTCGCCTTCTTCTCGGCCGCAAGCCTGCTGGTGGTGGTGCCGACAGCGGTGCAGATCTTCGCCTGGCTCGCCACCCTGCTGAAGGGCCGCCCCAGGCTCGAATTGCCGATGCTGTGGATCCTGGGCTTCTTCTTCATCTTCGTCGCGGGAGGGCTGACCGGGGTGATGGTCGCGGTCGTGCCGTTCGACTGGCAGGTGCACGATACCCACTTCGTCGTCGCCCACCTCCATTACGTGCTGGTCGGCGGCTTCGTGTTCCCGATGCTCGCCGGCATCTACTACTGGATGCCGCAAGTGACCGGGCGCAGGTCCGACCAGGGCCTCGGCAGGCCGGCCTTCTGGCTGATCTTCATCGGCTTCAACCTGACCTTCTGGATCATGCACCTCACCGGCCTGCTCGGCATGCCGCGCCGGGTCTACACCTATGCGCCCGGGCTCGGCTGGGAGTGGCCGAACCTGGTCTCCTCGATCGGCGGCTTCGTCATGGCGATCGGCTTCGCGATGGTGCTGATCGACCTGCTGATCCAGTGGCGCTTTGCCCCGCACACGGCGCACAACCCCTGGCAGGCCGGCACGTTGGAGTGGGGGATGGCGACGCCGGTCCCGGCTTACAATATCGCCAGCCTGCCGATCGTCGACAGCCGCGACCCGCTGCACCGCAATCCCAAGCTTGGCGCAAGCCTGGCGGCGGGCGAGGGCCTGCTGGCCGGGAAACGCAACGAGTGGCGCGAAACACTTGGCGTCGAGCCCTCGAGCGGCAAGCCCGATCAGGTCATCCTGCTGCCCGGTCCCACCTACATTCCGTTGCTGACCGCGCTGGCAGCCGCAGGGTTCTTCATCACCTTTCTGTTCGGCGTGTACGCGGGCTCGGCGGTCTTTGCCGTGCTGGTCCTGGGGATCGCCTTCATCTGGGCCTGGGAAAGCGGCAGCCAAGCCGAGCCGGAGCCGGTCGACGTCGGCAACGGGATTCTTCTCCTGCCCCACTGGGCGGCGGCGCGTCCGCCGGGCTGGTGGGGCACGCTGTTCGCGCTGGTGTTCAACGCGTCCCTCTTCGTCCACCTGGTGTTTGGTTATCTGTTCCTGTGGGTGATCGCACCCAATTGGCCGCCGCCGCGGTTCATCGACAGCAACTGGCTGGTGCCGCTAGTCACTGGAGCGGGATTGGGAGTGGGCGCCTGGGCGAGCCGCCGCGCTGTGCAGCGCGTGACACAAGGAGCGCCCACCGGCTGGGCGCTGCCGACTGCAGCGGCGGCCGCACTGGCCGTATTTGCTGGCTTCGCCGCCGTCCCCTTGTTCCTGGCGCCCGCAGCGACCAGCCATGCCTATGGAGCGGCGGTCGCCGTGCTCGCGGGATATGGCGCCCTGCACGGACTTCTGGTCCTGCTGGCTTCGCTGTTCGCGCTGCTGCGCACGCGCAGCGGCTTTGTGTCCCCGGCGCGAAGCCAGGATGTGCGCAATCCCGACCTCCTGTGGCGGTTCACCGCTGGCATGGGCTTCGTGCTGCTGTTCCTGCTGCACGGCATGCCGCTGATTGGCGTGCCTTGATGCGGCGCGAGCTTGGCACGGAGGCATTGGCGCTGGTCGCCCCGTTCGCCTTGTGGGGTTTGGCGTTCGCTCTCCTCTACGCGGGTCACGGCCTTGCCTGTGGAGTGGGTGTCCGGCCTGGCAACCACGACGGGCTCACGCGCCTTTTGCTGGCGCTCCTGCTGCTCGTCTTTCTCGGCCTCCACGCGTGGCTCGCCTGGCTTTTCCTGCGGCGTTGGCGCCGCGGGAGCGAGGGCGCCGTTGGCTTCATCCGACTGGCTGCCTGGGTGCTTGGCGTAGCAGCCTTCGCCACGACGGTGTGGACCGGCGCGCCGGTCCTGTTCCTTACGATCTGCAGCTAGTCGGCAGCGGCCGCCGCCTCACGCGGAAACCTCTTCCACCTCCAGGTTGCCGACCAAAGTCAGGGGACCGTTCGGCAGCAGCGGCGTCTCGCGCCATTGCTCGATCAGCTTGCGATAGGCCTTGCCGACCGCACGAATGTTGCGATCGAGATCATAGAGCCCGAGCGGATTGATCCGCTGGTTCAACTCGCGAAGTGCGACGTCCCAGTCGATCTGGTCCGTCAGCGAATACCAGGTCATGCCGCAGATCGGGATTCCGTCGAGCCGCAGTTGCTGGATGTTGGCCCAGGTCTTCCACAGCCAGTCCGCGGATTCGTTGCCCGTCTTCCCCTCGTTGAGGTTGGTCTCGGTGTGCATGACCGGCAGGCGATAACGCTCGTGATAGAGACGAGCGACGGTGTAGTAGCCGAAAATCTCGCCGCTCCCGGTGCGGATCTCGTCGTCGACCAGCAGATGTTCGTTGGTGGCGTAATAGTCGTGCCCGATGATGAAATGCTCCCGCAGGTCCTGGCCGAGGAAGTATTGATACTCCTGCTCCTCCATGCCGTGATCGCGCATGTAGGTGTACATGCCGGCGGACACGCGGTGGCCGCAGATGAGGTCGAGCGTCAGGAAGCGCCGCTCGTTGTACATCTCCGCCTGCGGCGCCAGCTGCGGAGAGTTGGCGTGCGTGTGCTCGGATGATTCGCACAGGATGAACAGCGCATCCGGCCGAACCTGGAGGATCGCCAACATCGCATCAAGGCAGGCTCGGGTAACGTTCTTGAGCGCCCCGACAAAGCCTTCATGGGTCGTCAAGCGCTCGTTCCACCAACCGTAATAGCCCGAGAATTCGGCCGTAATGTACATCTCGTTGACGGGCGTATAGAGGCGAACCCACGGATAGCGTTGCGCAAAGGCGCGGGCGAATTCGGCGAAATGGGCGGCCCAATCGCCGTTCTGGAAATCGCCGATCCAGTCCGGAACGCCGAAGTGGCACAGGTCGATGATCGGCACGATGCCCATGGCGCGCATCGCGGGCAGCACCTCGTCCGTGAATGACCAGTCATACCGGCCCGGGCCCAGATGCATCTGGTAGTAGGGAGGACCGTAGCGCAGGTGGCGACAACCGGTCGCCAGCGTCAGCTCGAAATCCTCGCGCCACCTGGCGTAATGATCGCACTCCGCCATCTGGTCGCGGCGGTGCGGACGCCCGTCGACGTCGATCACAGGGTAGCTGCACTCGATCCCGGTGGCGAACATGAAGCGGGACTTGGACGGGTTGGACGCGCAGCGCGGCGCATAGAACCGGAACCCCTCGCCCCTGCCTGCCATGATCTTCTCCTGTCCGTTTACATCGGGCGGCGCTGTCGCGGAGCCGCCGGATCAGCAGGCGAACAGCGCTCCGCGGGCCCGGCTCAACCTTCTGCACAGACCGGAACAAGGTGACGCCAGCGAGGTTCCGATCCTTGAGAAAGGGGTCGCTCTCGACGATGGCGCCGAGTCCCGCCAAGCCCCGGAAGCCGAACCCCGATGTTCCGCCGGGACATGACAGTACCTGGTCAGGCTTCGGCACGGCTGCGGCCTGGTTGCTGCTCTACCTGCTGCTGGTGTCGCTCCCGTTGCTGGTGCTGCTGCTGGGCCAAGTACCGCCGGGGGTTTCGTTCTGGTGGGACTTTTCCAAGGCGCTCGGCTTTGCTGCCGTATCCATGATCAGCGTCCAGTTCGCGTTGACCGCACGGTTCCGGCGCCTCGCGTCCCCCTATGGCATCGACATCATCTATTACTTTCACCGCTATCTGGCGATCGCAGCGCTCCTCATCGCCTTTGGGCATTTCGCGATCATCTGGGTCGCGTATCGCAACCAGGTCGGAACCATCAATCCGCTCGAAGCACCATGGTACATGACCGCCGGCCGCCTCGCACTGCTGCTGTTCGCGCTGGCGGTGATCACCTCCGAATGGCGCGAGAAGCTGCGGCTGGAATATGGCTTGTGGCGGATGCTCCACATCATCCTGGCTACCGCCGGGTTCGCAGCGGCAATCGCGCACATCCTCGGCGTCGGCTATTACACGCAGGCCCCTCTCAAGCGTGCGCTGTGGCTGTCGATGACCTTGTCGTGGGTGGCGCTGGCGGTGTGGGTGCGACTGATCCGGCCGGCGCAGCAAAAGCAGCGCCCTTATCGCGTCGCCGAGGTGCGCGAAGAGGGATGCGACACCTGGACTCTGGCACTCGAGCCGGCGGGCGGGGCGGGCTTGCGCGAGTTCAATCCGGGCCAGTTTGCCTGGCTCACGCTGAGAGCGTCACCATTTGCGGTGAAGGAGCACCCGTTTTCCATATCTTCCGCTCCGCAGCAGTTGCCGAGGGTCGAAATGACGATCCGCGGTCTCGGCGACTTCACGCGAGCGATCGAGACTGTGCGCGCCGGCGAGAGGGCGTTTCTCGACGGGCCATACGGCATATTCAGTTACCGAGGTTATCCCGCTGCACCCGGCTTCGGCTTCATCGTCGGCGGGGTCGGGATCACCCCGGTGATCAGCATGCTGCGCAGCATGGCGGTGGAATGCGATCCGAGGCCATGCTGGCTGTTCTTCGCCAACCCGACCTTGGACCGCGTCCTTTTTCGCGAGGAGCTCGAGCGGCTGAAGGACCAGCTCAACCTGACGGTCGTTCACATCATCCAGGATCCACCCGACGATTGGCGGGGAGAGCGGGGCTACATCAGCAAGAAGATGATCCTTCGCCACGCGCCGGTCGAGCAATGCCCGACGCTGCATTGGTTCCTGTGCGGCCCCCCGCCGATGCTCGCCGCTGCCGAGCAGCAGCTCCTGGAACTCGGCGTCCGCGCCGGGCATGTCCATGTCGAAATCTTCAACCTCTGAGGAGGGAGCGCAGTGCGGAGGCTGAGAGCGATTTGGCTGGTGGCGCTGACCACCGCGCTGGTGCTGCTGCTCGCCTTCCAGTTCGCGCTGCAGCAGCAAACGAACCGCGGTTTACCCAGCGCAGCGCCTCAATCCGCCTCCGACTAGGAACGTGCGGCCTGGATCGGATCGCCAGTCGGTGAGATTAGATACCATTGCCCATCGTGGCTGCGGATCCCTTGGACGGCGGCGACATTGGAAACCTGCGCTGCGATATAATAATATAGAGGTCGTCCGGCGTAGGTGACTTGTCGCAGTCCTCCGTCCCGCACGATCGTACCGATTTTCCCCTGATCGACTCCCGAGCCCGCCGTCAGCACGCCCTTTTGAAGGAGCGGTGGCCAGTCCTGCAGACATCTGTCCCGGCAATTGCTTGCGCCCTCGCTGTCGCGGGTGAAGATGTACACTGCCCGGCCGTCGGCATCGGTCAGGTGCGGCCCGAACGGAGCGCGATCGCGGACCTCCAGGGTCACTTTTGCAACCTCTATCGCACTGGTCGTCGGCGGTGACGTCGTGGTCGCCGCCGGCGCCTGTGCAGCATTCCCTCCTGCAACGTTGTCGGGCCCGGTCTGATTGCGTTGGCCGCATGCTGCAAGGATCAACATCGCGCCGAGAATTGCAGCCGTCGGGTACTTCATCATCGGTTGCTCCGCTGTCGTTCGGTCGCACGCTGCCGCGCAGGCTGGTCTTGCCGGCGGCCCCGCATCGGCGAACGCTGATCAAGCCGGCCTCGACAGGTAAACCTCACTGCGCTCTGGCTGTTCCGTCGCTGCCGTCGATGGATGGCCGGCGTTCGGGCTCCTCGGTTTTCTCGCCCGGAACGCTGGTTTCCGTCTGGAGCGCCTCGCGGACGTAGAGCCGCTTGACCAGTACAAAGACCAGCACCGTCATCGGTGCCGCCAGGATGACGCCGACGATGCCGAACAACAAGCCGCTGATGACCAGCGAAAACAGCAGCAGCGCGGGCGGCAGATCGACCGCCCGCTGCTGAACCATCGGCTGCACGATATTGCCCTCGAGTTGCTGGACCATGATGTAGAGGCCGAGCGTCCACAGCGCGACATCGGCGCCTTGGGTCAAAGCGATCAGCAGCGCCGGAATGGCGGCAATGATCGGACCGATGATCGCTATGAACTCCAGCAGACCGGCAAGCAGGCCCAGGGTCAGGGCCGACGGGACCCCGATCAGCCACAATCCGATGCCGGTCACCGTGCCAATGATCGTCATGGAAACCAGCTGCCCAAGCAGCCACAGCCGAAGCGCCCTGCCGCTGTCGTCGACTGCATCGGCAGCCAGCTCGCGGCGGCTGGGCGGCACCAGCTTCAGGAGCCCGGTGCGGTAGAGCTGCGGCTGGGCCGCCAGATACACGCCGCCGACCAGCACCAGCAGCAGGTCGGCAAGGCCGCTGCCGAAGGTCAGGGCGACGCCGCCGACCTGCGACAGCATTCCCGAGCCGCTCGGCTTCATGTCGGCAACCATTTCGTCGAGCTGGTCCGTCATGCCCCAGGCTTCGAGGCGGCGCTCGAGAGCCTGCCAGGACGCGGGGACGGTCTCTGTCAGCACCGCCACCTGCGCGCGCACTTCGCTTCCGAGCAGCCAGGCCGCTGCCGCGAGGATTCCAAAGATGATCGTCACGGCTGCCGCAAGGGCGAGACCGTCGGGCATGTTGGTTCGCCGGGCGAGCGGTTCGGCGATCGCCCGGAACAGCACGGCCACCAGAACCGCGCCGAAAATAAGCGGCAGGACCGTGCTGATGCGCAGGAGAACGCCGCCCAGCACGATCAGAGCGAAGACGATCAGGACGCGGTAGATGAACTCCCGCCTTGGATCCGGCATGGCCCGCGACTGCCCCGACTTTTCTGTGTCTGCTGGGTTCGGCGTCATCAACGGCCCTCCATGGTTGCCGGACGATGGGCAAGGGCATGCCGCGCGGTTCAGCGCAGGATCTCCTCGACCGGGCAGTCCAGGCAAGTCAAGAGCTCGGCCCGCCAAGAGAGGTCGGCATGGGAGGCCGACTGCGGCTGCCATTTCTGCAACAAGGTGCTGGCGGAGCGGGAGGATTTCACTCGCAGCGCAAACAGCGTTGATTCCCTTGATGATTCCTGGTCCATTGCGTGGGGATACCCCCAAATCGACCCCTGCCCGGAAGGAAGTATCGCCTTCCTGTAGAGCCTACCAGATAAGGCGTCCGCCCCCGCAGCCTCCTAGCTCGCCACGCTGAGGAATCAAAGGCGAGGCGTTGAACACGGATCGTCCGGGTGCCAGGATAATCCTCGATAGTGCGCTCGATGGACCGCGAGCAGCCGAAGCTCGATCTGACAAGGCCATTTTGTGCTCCATGCTTTCAACGAAAAGAACGTCCGCCGAGTGCTAATGAGGCGCGAGGACGAGCATTCCATTGAGA
>DATLFV010000145.1:0-10411 GCA_035540875.1 Sphingomicrobium sp.
GCCAGCGCGAAGATCACCACCTGCGCCATGGTCACTGGCATCGACAGGGTCTGCACCTCGCGCACCGTCGACGCCTGCGCGCCGATCGCCAGGAACACCGAGCCGAGCAGCAAGTAGCTCATTGCGAAATAGAGGAAGCACAAGGCCAGGAACGCCGGCCAGCCGACCGCAGGCGGGGCGATGCCGCCGACCCCGCGATCCGACCACAGGCCGATCGCCGCCGCGCCGGCGCCGGTCCACACAACGATGCCGATCAGCGACATCAGCAGCATCGCCATCAGCTTGCCGAGGAAGATCGAGTCGATCGGCACCGCCGCGGCCAGCACTTCGATGACCTTGCTCGATTTTTCCTCGATCAGCTGCGACAGCAGCATGCCGGCGAGCAGGATGGTGAGCAGGAACAGGATCATCTGGCCGGCCTGTGCGGTGAGCGCGCGATGCGAGGCCATGGCCCCGGTCGAGCGCGCGGCGATGCTGAGCTCGAGCGGTGCACCGCGCTGAGCGTCCGAAGCCTGCGAGCGTCGCGCCTCCTCGATGATCAGCCGCAACTGCGCCGCCGTGTCGGCGCCGGGCTGGATCGAGCCGGTGTAGCGCGGCCGTCCGAGGCCGCCGTCCAGCACGCCGAGGACGGCCGGCCCGCCAGGCGCCAGCAACGCGGCACGCTGGCGCTCGGCGTCAGGCTCGGGCTGGATGCGGCGGAGCCGGACCAGCGGCGCGCCGGCGAACGCTTCTGCCAGTCGCTCGCGGGCGCCGGTCAACGCCTCATAGTCCCGGGTGTCGGCGACCACCGCCACCATGGGCTGCTCCGCGGCGGCCGCGACCCGGCCGCCGATGGCGCCGAACAGAACCCCCATCAGCACCGGGAACAAGGGCCCGAGCAGGAACAAAAGAAAGGCTTTCGAGAATACCGTCGCCGCGAAATCGCGGCGGCCGATGACGAAGGCGGCGCGGATCAGCTCGCGCATCAGCTCGCCTGCCCTTGCCCCATGGCCGCGGCCGCCGCCTCCCCCGCGATGGCGACGAAGGCGTCGTGCAATCCGGGTCGCTCGATCGCCAGCGTCTCGATCCCCGCGCCCCCGTCGATCAGCGCCTTGAGCAATGGCTCGGGGCCCCCTTCGGGAAGCGCGAACACATATTCCCCAGCGTCGAGCCGCGCCGCCGGCGGGATCGCCGCGCGCCAGGGCCCGTCGCTGGCGCGAGTGCGAAGCCGGACGACTGGCCGAAGCCGCGAGCGCGCTTCGTCGACCAGACCCTCGAAGGCGAGCCGCCCGCCGGCGATGATGGCGATCCGCTCGCACAGGCGCTCGGCGTGGGCGATGACATGGGTCGAAAAGAGGATCGTCGCGCCCGCTGCCGCCTCCCCGCGGATGAGCGCCTCGAGCCTGGCCTGGTTGATCGCGTCGAGGCCAGAAAATGGTTCGTCGAGCACGATCAGCCGCGGCTTGTGGACCAATGTGCCGAGTAGCTGCACGGTCTGCGCCATCCCCTTCGAGAGGGTGCGGATCGGCTTTCGCGCCCAGTCGCCGAGGCCGTGAGCTGCAAGCAATCCGTCGGCGCGGCGCCGCCCATCGGCGATCGGCAGCCCGCGCAGCGCGCCCATGAAGGCGATCGCCTCGCGCGCCGTCATCGCCGGGTACAGGCCGCGCTCCTCGGGAAGATAGCCGACCTCGTGCGCAGCCTCGATTGGGCGCTCGCGGCCGAGCAGCCGCCGGCTTCCCGACGACGGGTCGATGATTCCCAACAACATGCGCAAGGTCGTGGTCTTGCCGGCGCCGTTCGGGCCGAGCACGCCGTAGATGGCGCCGGTCGGTACCACCAGGCTGATGCCGTCGACCGCCCGGGTCTCGCCGAAGTCCTTGACCAGCGCTGTCGCTTCGACTGCGGGCAGGTCGCGCTGCATCTGGTCCCCGGCACGTCGAAGCACTGATTTCCCTACGAAAGGTCGTGGCGCAAGTGTAGTGAGCGCCCGTGGATACCGGCCAAAGCCTCAAGGAAGCAATAAAAGCCGAAAGCCTCCGGCTGGGCTTCGTTGCCTGCGGCTTCACGCGCGCGGATGCCGCGAGCGATGCCGGCATCGAGCTGCGCGAGTGGCTGGAGGCGGGCCACCACGGGACCATGGACTGGATGGAGACGCGCGCGCATCATCGCGTGTCGCCGCTGGCTTTGTGGCCGCAGGCGCGGTCGGCGATCGCGCTGGGCATGAGCTATGCCCCTGCCGGGGATCCGCTGGCGCTCGCCGGACAGCCGGAGCTCGGGCGGATCAGCACCTATGCGCAGGGCGGCGACTATCACAAGACGGTCAAGAAGGCCCTCAAGGCGCTCGCCCGCTTCATCGTTGATCGTGCGCCTTCCGAGCTCAAGGTCTTCGTCGACACCGCGCCGGTGATGGAAAAGCCGCTCGCCCAGGCGGCGGGGCTCGGCTGGCAGGGCAAGCACACCAACCTCGTCAGCCGCGAGCATGGCAGCTGGCTGTTCCTCGGCGTCATCCTGACCAGCCTGGAACTGGAGCCCGATGAGCCCGCGCATGGCGGCCGCCATTGCGGCAGCTGCTCGCGCTGCATCGACGCCTGTCCCACCGACGCGTTCATCGGGCCCCACCGCATGGATGCCCGTCGCTGCATTTCCTATCTGACCATCGAGCATTCGGGACCCGTTCCGCACGAGTTCCGCCGCGCCATTGGCAACCGCATCTACGGCTGCGACGACTGTCTGGCGGTGTGCCCGTGGAATCGCTTTGCCGAAGCCGCGGCGGCCAACCGCGCCTTCCTACCCCGCGCCGAGCTGGTCGCCCCTCGGCTCGCCGATTTGCTCGCCCTCGACGATGCCGCGTTCCGGGCGATGTTCGCCGCATCGCCGATCAAACGGATCGGCCGCAACCGTTTCGTCCGCAATTGCCTGATCGCCGCCGGCAACAGCGGCGATCCGGCGCTGGAGCCCCGTATCCGCGAATTGCTTGGAGACCCCGACCCGGTCGTTGTCGAGGCGGCCGAGTGGGCGCTGCAGGCGCTTCAGGAGATGCCGAACGCTGCCATGCAGCCGCGCGTGTCGGTGTCGCTGCCCGACGGCAGCCGCGCTTCGACATGCGTCACCCGCTCCACGGTTCCGGCGCCCGAGGCGTAGAGGTAGGCGTCGAGAACGCAGCTCGGCCGACGGAACTGGAGCTTGAGGCCCGCGCCTTCCCGGACCTGGAGCGCTGGCGCTCCGAGCCGCTGGACCAGTTCTCCGGCCGTCAGGCCGACGAGGCTGAACGCAGGCCGCGGCGGCGGCGCGACCGGCAAAGGCTGAGGCTGAGGGGCGGTGGCGCAGCCGCCGAGGGCAAGCGCTGCGGCAAGAAACAATCGTCGCATCCGCTGCATGTGCCCGTTCAGCCGCCTCCTGTCACGAGTTGATGAAGCCGAGCGGGACGGCTAGGCGCCGCGCTTTCCTCTCCAGCAGCGGACGCCTCATGCCAGCCAAAAGCCTAGACGTGCTCGCCATCGGCAATGCCATCGTCGATGTCATCGCCGACGCCGACGACCAGTTCCTCGCCGAGCAGGGACTGACCAAGGCGTCGATGCGCCTGATCGACGAGGCGGAGGCGGAGCGACTCTACTCCGTCATGGGTCCGGGCCGGGAGCTGTCGGGCGGCTCGGCCGGCAACACCGCCGCGGGCCTGGCCGCGCTCGGGCTCAAGGCGGGCTTCATCGGCCAGGTGGCAAGCGACCAGCTCGGTGAGATCTACGCGCACGACATCCGCAGCCTCGGGGTCAGCTTCGACACGCCGCCGCGCAGCGACGTCGGCGCCACCGCGCGCTCGCTGATCCTGGTCACTCCCGACGCGCAGCGGACCATGAACACGTTCCTGGGCGCCGCCCAGATGCTCGAACCCGACAGCGTCGAGCCGTCACGGATCGGCGAGGCGAAGATCCTCTACCTCGAAGGCTATCTGTGGGACGCGGACGCGCCGCGCGCAGCGATGGAAAAGGCGATGGCCGCTGCCCGCGAGCGCGACACTTTGATCGCCTTCACCTTGTCCGACAGCTTCGTCGTTTCGCGCCACCGCGGCGACGTGCTCGACCTGATCCAACGCGGCCGCATCGACATCTTGTTCGGCAATGAGGCGGAGATCGGCATGCTCGCCGAGAACGACGATTTCGCCGCCGCCGCCCAGCAGGTCGCCGGGCTCGTCCCGACCTTGGTGGTTACCCGCAGCGAGAAAGGCGCGATGGCGCTGAGCGGCGGTCTCAGCGCCCAAGTTCCGGCCGAGCCGATCGCCCGGCTGGTCGACACCACGGGAGCGGGCGACCTGTTCGCCTCCGGCTTCCTTGCCGGGCAGGCACGCGGGCTTGGCCTTGAAAAGTCGCTTCGGCTGGGAGCGATCTGCGCCGCCGAGGTCATCCAGCATTATGGCGCGCGGCCGGAGGCGGACCTCAAGGCGATGGCGGCGGCGGTTCTTCCCCAGGCCTGAACGACGAAGGGCGGCCCGTCGCCGGACCGCCCCCGTCTTTTCGCCGCCGAGCGACGGCCTGGCTCAGGCGTCGCGCGGCCGGTCCGGGCTGCCCTGGTCGTCAACTCCAGGGATGCGCGGCTCGATGTCCTCGATCTCCGTTTCATGGACCTCGATCCGGCCCTGTCCGAGGTGGCTGCGGCGATAGCTGTAGGCGTAGTAGATGACGATGCCGATCGCGGTCCAGATCGGCAGCACCAGCATGGCCTCGCGCGGCAGGTTGAAGAACAGGAAGAGGCAGCCGAAGATGGTCAGCGGCGCGACCAGCCACAGCGCGGGGACGCGGAACGCCCGACGGCGGTTCGGCTCCCGCTTGCGCAGCATCCACACCGCGACCGCAACCATCAGGAAGGCGTAAAGCGTTCCTGCATTGGCGATGTCGGCCAGCTGGCCCACCGGCAGGAAGGCGGCGGCGATGGCGACTCCCACGCCGGTAATGGCGGTGACGATGTGCGGCGTCTTCCAGCGCGGATGCACCGTCGCCAGCTTCTCCGGCAGAAGCCCGTCACGAGCCATGACGAAGAAGATGCGCGTCTGGCCGAACAGCAGGATCAGGATGACCGACGGGAGCGCAATGAAGGCGGCGTAGCCGAGCGCGTTGCCGACCCCTCCGAAGCCGATGGTCCTCAGCACGTGAGCCAAAGGCTCGCGAGAACAGACCAGCATCTCGGCATATTGCGGCATTGCGCACTGGCGGGCGAGTTCCTCGGAACCGGCCGGGAACGGCGTGCCATTCGGACCCATGATCGGCTCGCCCCCGACCGTGCCCACTGCGCCCGCCGAGACGAGCATGTAGAAGACCGTGCAGATGGCGAGGCTGCCGATCAGGCCGATCGGCACGTTGCGCTGCGGGTTCTTGGTTTCCTCGGCAGCGGTGGAAACCGCGTCGAAGCCGACATAGGCGAAGAACATCGTCGCCGCCGCGCCGACTACGCCGACGCCTGAGCCGAACCCGCCGAACACGCCCGCCGGCATGAACGGGCTGAAATTGGCGGTGTCCACCCGCGGAAGAGTCAGCACCAGGAAGGCCGTCAAAGCGGTGATCTTGATGGCGACCAGCACGGCGTTCACCCGTGCACTCTCGCTCGTGCCGACCATCAGCAGCCAGGTGATCAGCAGCGCGATCAGCGCCGCCGGAAGGTTGATGAAGCCGCCCGGCTGCCCGCCCAATGCGAGCGGCCCCGCCTTGAGCCATGCCGGCAACTCTATGCCGAGCGACTGGGCGAGCACCGTGTCCGTCAAGTAGTTGGACCAGCCCACCGAGACGGCGGAGGCCCCGACCGCATATTCCAGCAGCAGGGCCCAGCCCACCGTCCAGGCGATGAACTCCCCCATCACCGTGTAGCTGTAGGTGTAGGCCGATCCCGCTACCGGGATCATCGAGGCGATCTCGGCGTAGCAAAGGGCGGCGACGACGCACACCGCGCCGGCGATCATGAACGAGATCATGAGCCCCGGACCAGCCTTCTGCGCTCCGACCGCCGTGAGCACGAAGATGCCCACGCCGATGATGCAGCCGACGCCGAACAGCGTCAGCTGGACGGCGCCAAGCGAGCGATGGAGTGATTTCTTCTCGGCCGTTGCGAGGATGGCGTCGAGCGGTTTGACGCGGCCGAACAGGCCTCCCCGCGGTGCTGAAGTGGCCATTCGATCTCCCCTGAACTGTCTCTATGGTTGCGGCGGAGCCTAGCGGCTCGAACGCTTGAGGCAATAGGAGAGTAGTCGCTTCACCGCGCCAGCATCGGCCCGAGGGGCTGGCCGCCGAAAATGTGGACGTGCAGGTGGGCGACCTCCTGGCCCGCGCGCTTGCCGACGTTGGCGAGCAGGCGATAGCCCTGCACCACCATCCCCGCCTCGCGCGCGACATGGCCGACGGCGCGCACGAAGCCGGCGATCTCTGCCTCCGAGGCGCGTTCGGAAAAGTCGTCCCACGACACGTAGGGCCCCTTCGGAATCACCAATATGTGGACCGGCGCCATTGGGTTGATGTCGTGGAAGGCGAGCGCATGCTCGTCCTCGTACACCTTCTTGCACGGCAGCTCGCCCCGCAGGATGCGCGCGAAGATGTTGCTCTCGTCATAGGGTCTGGTGGGGTCGATGGGCATGCTTCTCCGATACTCCGCTTGACCGGCGGGCGGCGCTCGTTACCACCAAGGTGATGAGCGACGACGCGCCCGAGAGCCTGATCCCGTACGACGAGATCGTGCAGGAGGCGCTGCGCGACGTGGTAGGGCGGGTGCTTCGCGAAGTCGAGCGTTCGGGCGGGCTTCCCGGCGGCCACCATTTCTATATCACTTTCAAGACCAGGCTGCCGGGAGTCGCCATTCCCAAGCACCTTGTCGAGCGCTTCCCGGACGAGATGACGATCGTCATCCAGCACCGCTTCTGGGACCTTAAGGTCGAGGCGGACGCATTCAGCGTCGGCCTCTCGTTCGGCGGGGTGGCTTCCACCCTCTACGTGCCGTTCGCGGCCGTCACCCAGTTCCATGACCCGGCCGTCGAATTCTCGCTGACCTTCCAGGCGAACGCGCCGCACGAGCTGCACGAGGAGCATGACCACGCCGAGAACGATGCTCCCCAGCAGGACCCCGCCGACGACGGCTCCAACGTGGTGTCGGTGGACTTTACCCGCAAAAAGTAACAGGGGCCTGCCCTCGACGATGCGTTAGCGCGAGTGACGAGGACGATGGCGAGCAGCACCCGTACCGAGACCGACAGCTTTGGGCCGATCGAGGTTCCGGCCGACAGCTACTGGGGTGCCCAGACCGAGCGCTCGATCGGCAATTTCCCGTTCGGCCCGCGCGAGCAGATGCCGCTCGAGATCATCCACGGCCTCGGCTTCGTCAAACAGGCGGCGGCACGGGTCAACGCGCGCATCGGCGGTCTCGACGTGCAGATCGCCGAGGCCGTCCAGCAGGCCGCCGCTGAAGTCGCGCGGGGCGACCTCGACAGCCAGTTCCCTCTGGTGATCTGGCAGACCGGCTCCGGCACCCAGTCGAACATGAACGCCAATGAGGTGATCGCCGGGCGCGCCAACGAAATCCTGTCCGGCAGGCGCGGCGGCAAGAGCCCGGTTCACCCCAACGACCATGTCAACAAGAGCCAGTCGTCCAACGACAGCTTCCCGACGGCAATGCACATTGCCGCGGGCCGGGCGGTGCACCGGCGGCTGCTCCCGGCGCTCCGGCAGATGCACGGCCGGCTCGCCGAACAGGCCCGGCGCTGGGACGGGCTGGTCAAGATCGGCCGCACCCACTTGCAGGACGCGACTCCGCTGACGCTCGGCCAGGAATTCTCCGGCTATGCCGCGCAGATCGAGGATTGCATCGCCCGGGTCGAGGGTGTGCTGCCGCGGGTGATGCGGCTGGCGCAGGGCGGAACGGCGGTCGGCACCGGCCTCAACGCGCCGAGCGGCTTCGCCCGCGCCTTCGCGGCCGAGGTCGCCAACCTCACGCAGCTGCCGTTCACCTCGGCACCCAACAAGTTCGCCGAGCTTGCCGCCCACGACACGCTGGTCGAGCTGTCGGGCATTCTCAACGTCATCGCCACGGCGCTGACCAAGATTGCCAATGACGTGCGGCTGCTCGGCTCCGGCCCGCGCTGCGGCCTTGGCGAGCTCAAGCTTCCGGAGAACGAGCCGGGCAGCTCGATCATGCCAGGCAAGGTCAACCCGACCCAGGCCGAGATGCTGACCATGGTCGCCGCCCAAGTCATGGGAAACCATGTCGCCGTCACCATCGGCGGGCTCCAGGGGCACATGGAGCTTAACGTCTTCAAGCCGCTGATCGGCGCCAACGTGATCCGCTCGATCAATCTCCTGTCGACCGGAATGGAAAGCTTCACGGAACGGATGCTCGACGGTGCCGAGCCCGACGAGCAGCGCATCGCGGAGCTGATGAACCGCTCGCTGATGCTGGTCACGGCGCTCGCGCCGGAAATCGGCTACGACAATGCCGCGGCGATCGCCAAGCACGCGCACAAGACCGGCTCGACTCTCAAGGAGGCCGGGCTCGAGCTCGGGCTGGTCGACGAGGCGACCTTCGACCGCGTGGTGCGACCGGAGACGATGCTCGGTCGATAGACAGGAGGGGCACCGCGCCGTGCGCCCTGCTCCCCGTCCTGGCCTCTAGAGGCGGACGTTCAGCCGCAGCCCGAAATTGTCGATCCCGGGGTTCTGGCCTCCGAACAGCTGGCCGTGGCTGAGGTGAACCCAGCTCGCCTCCAGGCTCAGGCGAGGGTTGAGCTGCGCGCCGATGCCGAGCTCGGGCTGGAACAGCACCCGGCTGCCAAAGGCGATGCGGTCCCTCTGCGGGCGCTCGAAATTTCCGGTGTCGCCGGTATGCACCGCAAGGCCCACGCCCGGACGAACGTAGATGCGCTCGCCGAACCTGGCGGAGATCCCGGCCGCCGCGTAGCTGGTCTCACCGGCCGTGTTGAGCGCGCCGAACACATAGGGCTGCAGCGGAGTGCCACCAAGCCGCGGACCACGCCAGCCCACCTGCACGTCGGCCCCGCGCTCGATGCCGGCAATCGACAACGGCGTGTCAACGTCGTGCACGTAGAGTCCACCGAACAGTTCATGGGCCTCGGCCGGGGCGGCCAGGCCGAGTGTCGCTACCGCGGCCGCAGCAATCATTTGCTTCACGCTTCACCTCACCAGAAATGGTCTGCGCCCAACGCCTCAGGCCGATGTCCGCTCCGGTCGAGCGGGCACTGCCTCACGCGGCGACATTTGCCGCCAATCCTTCGGCGATAATGGCCTCGGCCTGTGTGAACAGCTGCTGATCGACCGACGCGCCCGCGGCCGCGGCATTCTCGCGCACCTGCTCGGGCCGCGTCGCGCCGATGATCGCCGAGGCGACGTTGGGCTCGCGCAGGACCCACGCGAGAGCGAACTGCGGCAGGCTCAGCCCCGCTTCGCGTGCAAGCGGCTTCAGCTGCTGAACGGCGCGGAGCAGATCGGGATGCATCAGCCGGTCCATGAACCCGCCCATGGTTTCGCTCGCCGCCCGAGTGCTGGCGGGGGGCGGCCGTTCCGGTTCGTATTTGCCCGACAGCACCCCCTGGGCGAGTGGCGACCAGACGATCTGCGAAATGCCGTTGGCGGCGCACAGTGGGATGATGTCGGCCTCGGGCTCTCGCCAGAGCAGGGAATATTGCGGCTGGCTCGACACGAAGCGGGCGACGCCGGTCAGCTCGATCGCCGCCTCGATCCGCTCCGCCGGCCATTCGGAAAAGCCGATATAGCGCACCTTGCCAGCGTCGACCGCGCGGGTCAGCGCCTCCATCGTCTCCTCGAGGGGCGTGTCTTGGTCATAGCGATGACACTGGTAGAGATCGATTACATCGGTGCGCAGCCGGCGGAGCGAGGCGTCGAGCTGCTTTTCGACCTGCTGCCGCGAAAGCCCGCGGTCCTCGTCGCTCATTGGGAAAAACAGCTTGGTGGCGAGCACGTAGCTGTCGCGCGGCCGCTGCCGGAGCGCTTCGCCCAGGAACGTCTCGGCAGCGCCGCGGCCATAGACGTTGGCCGTGTCGATGAAGTTGATGCCCTGCTCGAACGCCTCGTCGAGGCAAGCGCGCGCAGCCTCGGCCTCGACCCCGAGTCCATAGGTGAGCCACGAGCCGAGCGAAATCTCCGAAACTTGCAGCTCGCTGCTGCCAAGCTGGCGGTATTTCATTGCGCTTAGCCTCCCTCGCCAAGCCGACAACCGGTGCTGCGGCGCTGCGTTCCCGCCGCTCCTGCCAAACAACAAAAATCCCGGGCGAAGCATCTGCCTCGCCCGGGATCCTTTTGCGCTTACTCAGCCGTTGTGCCGAGCCTTAGCCACGCTCGCCACGGGGCCGCGGCGGCGGCGGCGGCGGGGGCGGCGGCAGTGGGCACACGTCCGTCGCCAGGATGACCGACCCATCCGGGCAGGTCTGCGT
>DATLFV010000146.1:0-6108 GCA_035540875.1 Sphingomicrobium sp.
GGTGGCTCCTCGGGCGCAGGCGGCGGCTGGGTCGCGCAAGCGGCCAGCAGGATCGGGCTCAGCAGCAGCAGCTTATGCATCGACACTCTCCTCCACAACCCGGCTCATCTTGAGCTTGCCCCGTTCGATGCCGAAGGCAAGGCGGCCTTCGACCAGGTCGAGCGCGTCCCGGCCGAACTGCTCGAAACGCCAGCCGGACAGAATGTTGAGCCCGTTGCGAACGCCGGCGGCCAGCGCCTCGAGCTCGTCCGAGCGGGCGATCAGCTTGGCGGCGACGCCGCTGTCCTTGGCGCGAATCTTGAGCAGCAGCTTGAGCAGGTCGCTGACCAGCGCCGCATCCTTGGTGAGACCGGGACGCCTGGGCTCGCGGTCCGGCAGGTCATCGGGCTGCAGCGGCCGCGCAGCCTGGATTGCAGCGACGAGGCGGGCGCCAATGTCATTGTTCTTCCACCCCGCGGAAAGCCCACGCACCTGGCCGAGGTCCTCCTGGGTCTTCGGCGGGTGAAGCGCGAGCTCGGCAAGGGTGTCATCCTTGATGATCCGCCCCCGCGGCAGATTCTTGCCACGCGCCTCGACCTCCCGCCAGGCGGCGATCGCGCGCAGCCGGCCGAGCACCGCCGGGTTGCGATTGGGCAGCTTCAGCCGTTTCCACGCATCCTCGGGCGCGAAGGCGAAGCTGGACGGATCGGCGAGCCGCTCCATCTCCTCGTCGAGCCAGTCGCCGCGGCCGTTGCGCCGAAGTTTTTCCACCATCCGCGGGAAGATCGCCGCAAGGTGGGTGACGTCGGCGATCGCATAGTCGATCTGCCTCTTGTCCAATGGCCGGCGGCCCCAGTCCGTGAAGCGCGCGCCCTTGTCGAGGCTGTGCCCGAGCAGGCTCTCGATCAGGTTCGAATAGCCGATCTGCTCGCCATGGCCGAGCGCCATCGCCGCGATCTGCGTGTCGAACAGGGGATGCGGCACCTTGCCGGTGAGGTTGTGGATGATCTCGAGGTCCTGGCCGCCGGCGTGGAAGACCTTGAGCACGTCCTCGTTGGCGACCAGCAGGTCCAGGAGAGGCGACAGGTCGATGTCCGCCTTGGGGTCTATCGCCGCCGCTTCCTGGGTGTTCGCGACCTGGATCAGGCAGAGGTCCGGCCAATAGCTGTTCTCGCGCATGAACTCGGTGTCCACGGCGACGAACTGAGACGAAGCGAGACGCTTGACGAGCTTGTGAAGTTCGTCGGTCGTGGTGATCAGGGGATGGATGTGCATAGCTGTGGCGGCGGCCATAGCGGCCTCCCTGCGGGTTGACAAAAGGCTTTGCGGCAGGAAAGCGCCGCCCGTCTCCATGACCCCCCAGGACAGCAGCGGGCCTCACAGCATCATGCACGCCTTTCGCACCCATCATTGTGCCGCATTGCGCGCCGGCAACGTCGGCGAGACCGTCCGTCTGTCCGGGTGGATCCACCGCAAGCGCGACCATGGCGGAGTGCTGTTCGTCGACCTGCGCGACCATTACGGCCTGACCCAGATCGTCGCGGCGGCGGGCAGCGAGGCGCTCGCGCTGCTCGACTCACTGCGGGTGGAATCGGTGGTGACGATCACCGGCGAAGTGGTTTCCCGCGGCACCGAGGCGGTGAACCCCAAGCTTGCCACCGGCGAGATCGAGGTCGTGGCGCGCGAGGTCTCCGTCCAGTCGTCGGCAGCCGAGCTGCCGATGCCCGTTGCCGGAGAGGCCGAGTATCCGGAGGAGATCCGGCTCCGCTACCGATACCTCGACCTGCGCCGTGAGCGGCTCCACCGCAACATCCTGCTGCGGTCCTCGGTCATCGCGTCGATCCGCCGCCGCATGATCGAGCAGGGCTTCACCGAGTTCCAGACGCCGATCCTGACGGCGTCCAGCCCGGAAGGCGCGCGCGATTACCTGGTCCCGAGCCGGGTCCATCCGGGCAAGTTCTACGCGCTCCCCCAGGCGCCGCAGATGTTCAAGCAATTGATCATGGTCGCGGGCTTCGACCGCTATTTCCAGATCGCGCCCTGCTTCCGCGACGAGGACGCGCGCGCGGATCGTTCGCCCGGCGAGTTCTACCAGCTCGACTTCGAAATGAGCTTCGTCACCCAGGACGACGTGTTCAATGCGATCGAGCCGGTGCTAGCCGGCCTGTTCGAGGAGTTCGCCGACGGCCGCTCCGTGACCCGGGCGGGCGAGTTCCCGCGCATTCCGTATCGCGAGGCGCTGCTGAAGTACGGCAGTGACAAGCCCGACCTTCGCAATCCGCTCATCATCAGCGACGTCGGCGAGCATTTCCGCGGCTCCGGCTTCGGCCTGTTCGCAAGGATCGTCGAGGGCGGCGGCTTCGTGCGGGCAATTCCCGCCCCAGGTACCGCCGGCCACAGCCGCAAGTTCTTCGACGACATGAACGAATGGGCGCGCGGCGAAGGCTTCGCCGGCCTCGGCTATGCGACCCGCAAGAGCGGCGAGTGGGGCGGGCCGATTGCCAAGAATCATGGCAGCGAGGGCATGGACCGTCTCGCCGGCGCGATGGGGCTCGGCCCTGACGACGGCATCTTCTTCGCCGCCGGCAAGGAAGCGGAAGCTGCCAAGCTTGCTGGCGCGGCGCGCACGCGAGTCGCGCAGCAACTCGGCCTCATCGACGAAAACCGCTTTGAATTCTGCTGGATAGTCGACTTCCCTATGTTTGAGTATGACGAGGAAGCGAAGAAGGTCGACTTCAGCCACAACCCCTTTTCCATGCCGCAGGGCGAGCTCGAGGCGCTGGAGACGAAGGACCCGCTCGACATCCTCGCCTGGCAGTATGACATCGTCTGCAACGGCGTCGAACTGTCGTCGGGGGCGATCCGCAACCACCGTCCGGACATCATGTACAAGGCGTTCGAGATCGCCGGCTATTCGCGCGAGGAGGTCGACACCAACTTCCCGGGAATGATCGGCGCCTTCAAATATGGCGCTCCTCCGCACGGCGGCTCCGCCCCCGGCATCGACCGGATCGTGATGCTGCTCGCGGGCGAGCCCAACATTCGCGAGGTGGTGCTGTTCCCGATGAACCAGCGCGCCGAGGATCTGATGATGAACGCGCCCGCGCCGGTAACCCAGCGCCAGCTCAAGGAGCTGTCGATCCGGGTGGTCGCCGACAGCTAGACGTAGCGGATCGAGAGCAGCTCGTAGCTTTTCTCGCCGGCGGGAAGCCGGACCACCCGCTCATCGCCAACGCGAGCGCCGATCAGCGCCCGGGCAATCGGCGCGCTCCAGCCGACCCGACCGGCCGAAGCGTCGGCCTCATCGTCGCCGACGATGGTAAGGACCCGCCGTTCGTCGTCCTGGTCGGCAAGCTCGACGGTGGCGCCGAAGCGCACCTGGTCGGTGGTCTGGCTGGCCGGGTCGACCACCTTCGCCTGCTTCATCACCTTCGACAGATAGCCAAGGCGGCGATCGATCTCGCGAAGCCGCTTGCGGCCATAGATATAGTCACCGTTCTCGGAGCGATCGCCGTTGGCTGCGGCCCAGGCGATGGTCTCGACCAGCTTCGGCCGCTCCTCGCCAAACAGCAGGTCATATTCGGCACGGATGCGGGCGAGGCCGCCGGGCGTGATGAAGCGCGGACGCGCCTCGCTCATCAGCCCGGACGGCTCTTGCCGAGATAGCGCGAGACGTGGAACGCCGTCTGCTGCTGCGGGGCGGGGTTCATCGAATCGTAGACGACGCTGTTCTCGATCACCCGCTGGACGTAGCCGCGCGTCTCGAGGAACGGGATGCGCTCGATCCAGCGCAGCACGTCGGTGGTGCGGGGATCGCCGTTGGCGTTCACCCACTTGCGCACATTGCCGGCGCCGGCGTTGTAGCTCGCCACAGCGAGCGGCACGTTTCCGTCCCACATGTTGAGCAGCCGCGCGAAATAGGCCGAACCGAGCATGACGTTGTAATTGGGGTCCGACGTCAGCCGAGCGAAATCATAGCCGTAGCCCATCTTTTCGGACTGCTCGCGCGCGGTGCCCGGCATCAGCTGCATCAGGCCGCGGGCACCGGCGTGGCTGACCGCCCAGCGGTCGAACGAGCTTTCCTGACGCGTAATCCCGTGGTTCAGCGACCAGTTGCGCCCCTGCGCCGCCGCTCCCAGCGTCGGGAAAGCGGCACGGACATAGAAGGCCGAACCCTTGGTCCGGGCGGCGCGCGCGACCCACACCGGCAGGTCCTGGCGTCCAATCTGCTGGCCAAGCTCCACCGCAAGCTGGCGCTCGCCGTCGGTGTCGAGCGATTCGGCCAGCGCCCGTACGAACAGGGCGCGCTCGGTGACGCTGCCCTGCTGGCTGATCTGCCGAACGGCATGGACCAGCCGGTTGCTTTCGAAGGCGGAACGCTGCGCCGGACCAAGGGTGACGAGTGGCGGCGCCGGCGCCGGGGCGGGCACCGGGCGCCCGACCCGTTCGAGCGCCAGCTGTCCATAGAACAGCTCCGGGTAGGCGGCGGCACGCTGGAAGTAGAGGCTGGACTCGGGCAGGCGGCCGGCGGCGACGGCCGCGCGTCCGGCCCAGTAAAGCCCCTTGGAGACCACTTGCAGCGAGCGGCCGCCACGCGCGTAGCGGTCGAACATGACCAGCGCGTCTGCAGGCTGCCCGAGCGCGTCCAGCGCGGTGGTGCCCGCGAGCCAGGCGAGGGACGTATATTCATCCCGGATCCCGAGCGACTGGTCGGCAACGTTCGTGCCGGGCGCCATCAGGTCATCGATCTGCCGCGCAATGTTGTAGGCGGTCTGCCACTGCCGGTCGGATGCGGCCCCGCGGGCGAGCAGAAGCTGCATCTCCATGAACCGCTTCACGTCGTGCGGGCGATGCGTGAGCGTCCGGGGGCGGGCGAACAACTGGCGCGCCGCGGATTCCATCCCGCCCTCGCGCAGGTAGCGGGCCCGGTCCATCATCAGCCCGGCATCGGTAACGGCAACGCCCAGCAGCGGCTGGTAGAGCGCCTCCGAGTTCGGTGAGCGATTCTGCATCGCCAGACGCGCGGCGAAGGCGGCGCGGCGGGCAGGGCTGGTCAGCCCGACGAAGCGCGCCGCCTCCTGCGGCTTGCGCGCGAACAGCAAAGCATCGGCGCGCCGGTCATGGTCGAGGATGGTGAAGCCGGTGCCGAAGCGGGCCCACAGGTTCTGCTCGTCGCTGGCGCCGAGGTCGTCCGAAGCCCAGGCCTCACGGGCCGCGGCGATGGCCTCCGCCTGGCGGCCGCTCGCGCTCAGCGCCTCGGCCAGCCGGGCAAAGCCGTTGCCGGTGGTCGGCTGCTTGTCGCGGAAAAACGCCAGGACGGTGGCTGGCACCTCGCCGGGGCGCATCGCCCTTTCGGCATCTCGGCGCATCGCCGCTTCGCCGGGCCAGCCGGGATTGTAGATCAGGAAGCGCGCATAATCGGCGAAGCTGAAGTTTCCGCCTTGGCGCAGCCGCCGCCAGTCGGAGATCGACCAGGCGATGCTGCTGCTCGAGGGCTGGACATAGGTCGCGGCCGGCGCCTGCGGGGCAGGGATGCCGACCGGAAGCTGCGGGGCAACGCCCTGGGCCGACCCGGACGCCGAAATCGACAGGAGGACGGGAAGAAGCATGGCTGTACGGCTCATGCTTTGCATCCTGGCCCTCCGCTCCTTATCAGGGACTGAACAACGCCCCTGCCCATACCCTCTTGAAACTCCGCTTAAAGGCAAAAAGTTCAATGTTTTCCGGGTCCATTCCCGCGCTTGTCACTCCCTTTGCCGGGGGGCGTGTCGCCGAGGACACGTTCCGCCAACTGGTGGAGTGGCAAGTGGCCGAGGGCAGCAGCGCGCTGGTTCCGTGCGGCACCACCGGCGAGGTTGCGACGCTCAGCGCCGACGAGCATCGCAGGGTGGTGGAGCTGGCCGTCGAAGCGGCGGCCGGGCGCGTCAAGGTGATCGCCGGATGCGGCAGCTATTCCACCGCCGCGTCCGCCGAGCGCATGGCCGCCGCCAAGGACGCCGGCGCCGACGCGGCGCTGGTGGTGGTACCTTATTACAACAAGCCGAGCCAGGCGGGCATCGCCGCCCACTTCCGGGCGCTTGCCGAAAGCTCGGAACTGCCGATCATCGTCTACAACGTGCCTTCCCGCAC
>DATLFV010000147.1:0-19272 GCA_035540875.1 Sphingomicrobium sp.
GCCCCGAGTGGATGCAATTCCCGACCGCTCGATCCGCAGCGTCCCCGGGCCGGTCACTACCGCGGCCCGCATCATCCTGTCGGTCATGACGTCCCGGCCGTCTCGTCACGCTGCACGGATGGCGTCCCGCCGAGCGTCGACGCGGCTGCCGCCGCCCGCGTCGAGGAGATGATGCTCGAGCTCGGCCGCGCGGTGATCGGCAGTGTGGGCGGCCAGGATACGCTTGCGCGCCGCCTGGCCGATCATCGCGGCGTCGGCATCCCCGCTCAGCCGCGCGACCACCTCGTCGCTGTCGCGCGCAAGCACGATCTCGGCGCCGGGCGCGAACAGCTCGTCGAGGCCTTCCCAGGAGTCGGAGATCACCGGCGTCGCGCAGGCCGCCGCCTCGAACAGCCGCACCGACGGCGACCAGCCGGCAGCGATCATGTCGGCGCGCGTGACGTTGAGCGTGTAGCGCGACGCCGCGTAGAATCCGGCGTGCTGCGCCGGCGGCAGATGCTCGATGCGCTCGACGTTCGCGGGCCAGTCGATGTGCTCGGGATATTGCGGACCGGCGACGGCGAACTTCAAGTGCGGGAGCTGCCTTGCCGGCTCGATCAGCAGTCGCTCGAGCGTCGGCTGGCGGTCGTCGCTGTAGGTGCCGAGATAGGTGAGGTCCCAGCGCTTCGGCAGGTCGAGCGGCGGATAGGCCTCGGGGTCGACCGAGCAGTAGAGCGCGCGCGCCGCCGGCGACCCGAACTCGCTCTCTATCCGCCGCAGCGTCGGCCCGCCGGTGAAGGACAGATAGAGGTCGTAGCCTGGGACGATCTCCGGCGAGAGATATTCGAAGTCGCCGCGCTTCAGCTTGGCGAGCGTTACCGGCGTGTCGATGTCGTAAAAGGCGGTAACGCCGCGCGCCGCGCGCTGCACGAACCGGCCCACCGGAACGCCGTCGGGCACATAGGAGCCGACCATCACCGCGTCGGCGCCGGCGATCTCGCTTTCCCAGCACCCCAGCTCCTCGACGGACGCGTAGAATTCCAGTCGGCAGAAGTCGGGATCGCCGATGTCGCGATTGTCGCGATACCAGGGCACGTCGCGCTCCAGGAACATTATGTCGTGGCCGCGCTGCGCGAAGGCCCTCAGCAGCGCGCGGAAGGTGGTCGCATGACCGTTTCCCCACGACGAGGACAGGCTCAGGCCGAGCACCACCAGCTTCATGCGGCGCTCCTCTGCTCGCGCAGTTGCGCGCGCAGCAGCGCATCGACCTCGGCGCCGCGGTGCGCATAGGTGTGCTCGGCAAGCACGCGCCTCAGCGCCGCGTCGCCGATCTCCCGCGCCCGCTCCGGGGTGAGCGCGCGGACATGCTCGGCCACGTCCCGGCCGTCGCGCGCGACCAGCACTTCGGTGTCCGGCTGCAGGAATTGCTCGATGCCCTCCCACGCGTCGGTGATCAGGCAGGCGGCGGCGCCGGCGGCTTCGAACACCCGCGTCGCCGGCGAGAAGCCGATGTTCGCCATGCTGTCCCGCGCGACATTCAGCACCGCGCTCGGCGTGCAGTTGAAGGCATTGTGCTCGTGCGTGAACACGTGGCCGAGGTGGCGGACGTTGGTGGGCATCGCCTTGGACTCCCAGCCGTTGCCGCCGATCAGGAAGCTTCGCTCGGGAAGCGCTGCGGCCGCCGACAGGAAGAATTCCTCCACCCGCGCCTCGCGGTCCGGGAGGCGGTTGCCAAGAAAGGACAGATCGGCGGCAAAGCGCGGGTCGGATTCGACCGGATGGTGAGTTGTGGGGTCGAGCGCATTGTAGATTGGCGTGCAGCTCGCCGCGCCGAGGCGCGTGTAGCGGTCGACCACCGGCGGGCCGCCGCCATAGGTCAGCACCATGTCGAGGTGCGGCAGGGC
This sequence comes from Sphingomicrobium sp., assembly GCA_035540875.1. Taxonomy (GTDB): domain Bacteria; phylum Pseudomonadota; class Alphaproteobacteria; order Sphingomonadales; family Sphingomonadaceae; genus Sphingomicrobium. The sequence goes on from DATLFV010000147.1 coordinate 1,884, forward strand.
GCGGCGCACGGCATGGCTTTCGTCCCCTGCCATCTCCTCGAGTGTGGCGGCGGCGTCGACGTCCCAGAAGATGCGCAAGGCATCGCTTCGGCCATGCTCGACGATGCCGGCGATCAGCTCGTCGTCGAACACGCCGACGCCGCTCGCCTTGACGACGATGTCGGCGCCGCGCGCCTCCCCAAGCACGTAATGCAGCCCTTCCGCGGTTGCCGGATAGACCACCGAGCGCGCCCATTCGGGTGGCTCCATGTCGCGGTGCTGCTGCCGCTCATAGGCGTCCGGCTCGTAAAATGTGATCTCGTAGCCGCGCCCGGCAAGGTCGCGCAGCAGGCCGCGGTAATAGGTCGCCGCTCCGTTCCACCACGAAGACAGCAGGCTCGAACCGTAAAAGGCAATCTTCATGCAACGCTCCTCAGCGCGGGAGCGCGCAATTGCTCCACGATTTTGATCAACTCGTCGGCGCGATGCCCGCAGGTGTGGCGCGCGCGGATCGTCTCGAGCCCGCTGGCGGCGAGGCTCTCGCGCAGCTCACGATCCTTTTTCAGCTGCGTGAGCACGCCCGTCATTTGCGCGCCGTCCTTGACCATCAGGAAGTCCTCGCCGGCGCGGAACAGCCCTTCGCAATCCTCCCACGGCGCCGACACCAGAGGAATGCCGCAGGCCAGCGCCTCGAACATGCGGATGGTGGGGATGCCCGGCAGCAGCTCCGTGTAATAGCGGCGCGGCACGTGCACGGTGGCAAGGTGCCGCGCGAACAGCTCCGGCGCCAGCGCATTGGCCGCCCAGCCGTGGTAGCGGGCGCCGAACGTCTCGACCGCGCTTTTCGCTTCGGCGGGGTAGCGCACGCCGTGGATGTCGAGCGGCAGGCCGGCGTTGCGCGCCGGACGCAGCAGGAACTCCGCGATCTCGGCGCTGCGCTCGCCATCGCCCCAATTGCCGATCCAGATCAGCCCCTCGCGCGCGCCTTGCTCGGCGGGTGGGCGGAAGCGCCTGGTGTCCGCGGCCTCGTGCCAGACGAACACGCGCTCGGCCCACCCCCATTGCTCGTAGATGCGCGCCAGTGTCGCGCCGAACGCCAGCACGCCGTCGTAATGCGCGAGGTCGAACGCCCGCATCTCGTCGGGCGCGGACACGGCGCGGTGGTGCGTGTCGTGGAACAGCAAGGTGAAGCGCCCGCCGCCCGCCCGCAGCCTGCCGAGTTCGGCGACCACCTTGGGATCGTTCCATTCGTGGACGATGACCACGTCGGCGCCTTCGACCAGCGGCGCCAGGTCTTCGTCGGCCGCATATCCGGTCGAGCTCAATTCCGGATAAGCGGAGCGGTATGCAGCGAGCCCGGCCTCGCCATGGTCCTTGAGCAGATTGGCGAGGCTCCATGCGTCCTTCGGCTCGAACGCCGCGACCTCGTGCCCGCGCGCGATCAATTCGCTGAGCACGCCGCGCACGAAATGCGCGTTGCCGTGGTTCCAGCAACTCACGAGCGAATGGGTGAAATAGACGATCCTCATGCCGCCCCCGCCAGCTCGAGCGGCGCGCGGGCGGTCAGCTGCTCGTAAAGTTCGTGCATGCGTTTGGCCGTGGCCGCGGGCGTGAAGCGGCGCGCGCGCCGCTGCGCTGCGGTGCCGAGCCGCGCGCGCTCTTCCGGCTCGTCAAGCAGGCGCTGGATCGCCCGAGCGAACCCTTGCGCATCCCGCGCATCGACGAACATGGCGGCGTCGTTCCATAGCTCGCGGAAGGTGGGGATATCCGACAGCACGAGCGCACATCCCGCCTGCGCCGCCTCCAGAACCGCAAGGCCGAACGGCTCGTAAAGCGCCGCCGAGGCGAAGATCGGCCGCTTCGCCAGCACGGCTTCGAGCGGCGCGCCGCCAAGCTCGCCGAGGCACTCGAGACAGGCGAAGTTCGCTTTGGCGCCGTTCGGCCCCTGCAGCGGGCCGGCGGCCTGGAAGGGCACGCGCAAATGCACCGCCGCGGCGTCCAGCGTCGCGACATTCTTTCCCTCGTCCCACAGGCGGCCGGCGGTCACCACCAGGTCTGTCGGCGGCACGTCCGCCGCGGCGCGCGCGGAGCGGCCGTTGTGCACGGCAAGCACGCGGCCCGGCAGATCGTAGATGCGCTGCGTCTCGGCCGCGAAGGCATGCGTCGGCGCAACCACGGCGCCAGCACGATTCAGCCCCTGCTGGACCAGCTCGCGACGCCACGCGAACTCGGCCGGAAGCGGCGCCGCGCGAACCGCCGACCACCAGCTGGCGACGCAGCTGTGCTGCACGGCGACGGTCGGCTGCGCGAAGCGCACGCCGGCGAGCAGTGCGGCGCTGCAGGTCTGGACGACATCCGCCGCCTCCCGTCCGGCGATCGTCGCCAGCCGTTCGCCCGCCCGCCGCAGCTCCGCGGGCGACGTGTCCAGCCAGTCGAGCGGCAGCCCGGTGTCCACCAGCCGGACGCCCTCGGCCCCGCGGCGCTGCTCGGACGTCGGCGACGGCCCCGTCACCGCGATCACCGGCTCGACGCCGAGGCCGCGCAATGCCCGCGCCAACTCGATGCTGTAGATCCAGACACCGCCGACCGCGTCGCTGACGAGCAGCAACTTCACTCGGCGGCGCTCGCCAGTGCGACGTTGACGGGCATCGGCAGCCCGCGCTCCCCGGCAAGCCAGCGCGCCAGCCGCTGGACGCCGTCGCGCCAGCCGCGCGGCGCGCCGAGGCCCAGCGCGTCGCGAGCGGCCGCGGTGTCCGAGACATACCAGCGCTGGTCGCCGGGCCGCCAATCTTCGAAACCGATCTCGACCTGGCGCCCGGTGATGATGCCGATCTCGTCGACCAGCTGCAGCAGGCTGACGGCGTTGGCCGGGCCGCCGCCAAGATTGAAGGCGCGGCCCTTCACGGCGTCGATGCGCTCCAGCGCCCGAACGTAAGCGTCCACGGCATCGCCGACGTCCATGATGTCGCGCACCTGCCGGCCGTCGCCGTAGAGCGTGATCGGCTTGCCTTCGAGCGCGCGGATCAGGAAGTGGGCGACCCAGCCCTGGTCCTCGGTGCCCATCTGTCTCTGGCCGTAGATGCAGCTCATCCGGAAGACGGCGGTCGGCACCCCGAAGCTGCGCGCATAATCGAGCACATATTGGTCGGCGGCGCCTTTCGAGCAGCCGTAGGGCGTGTGGAAATCGAGCGGCCGCGCTTCGGAGATTCCGCGCTGCCCGAGCTCGCCCTCCGGCGCATAACGGCCGCCCTCGCAGGTGAACGGCAGATCGGCGAAGTCGCCATAAACCTTGTTGGTCGAGGCGAAGATCACCGGCACCGCCCGGCCGCTCAGCCGCACCGCGTCAAGCAGGTTGAGCGTGCCGCGAATATTGATGTCGAAGTCCTCGCGCGGGTCGCTCATGCTGGTGGTGACCGCGACCTGGGCGGCCATGTGGAACACCGCCCCGGCCTCCGCCGCCGCGCGCGCCAGCTCGTCCTCGTCGCGGATGTCGCCGATGATGCTCGTCACCCGCGCGCCATGCCGCTCCTTCAGCCAGGCCAGGTTGCGCTCCACGCCCGGCCGCGACAGCGCGTCGTAGACCAATATGTCGCGACCTTCGCCGGCAAGGCGATCGGCGATGTTGCTGCCGATGAAACCGGCGCCGCCGGTGATCAGGATCGGCCGGGCGCCCGGCGCGGCGCTCATGCCACCAGCCCCCGCGATTCGAGCTCGGCGCGGGCCTGGTCGACGCGGTCCTGCGCATTCTGCTGCGCGACCCATTCGGACAGTTCGGCGAGCCCTTCGACGAAGTCCTTTTCGGGCCGGAAGCCGAGCCTGTCCGCCGCCTTGCCGCCGTCGCAGAAGCAGTGGCGGATGTCGCCGATCCTGGATTTGCCGACGATCTCCGGCTCGATGTCGTTGCGCTGCATGGCCTGGGCGAGCGCGCGCGCCACTTCCCTGACGCTGCGGTGATGGCCCGATCCGATGTTGAACACCTCGCCGCTGACCCCGTCCTTGACCAAGGCGTCGCAGAAGGCCCGGGCGACGTCGCCGACATGGACGAAGTCGCGGCGCTGCTCGCCGTCCTCGAAGATCATCGGCCGCTGGCCGTTGAGCAGCCGCGAAGAGAAGATCGCCAGCACGCCCGTGTAGGGGTTGGAAAGCGCCTGGCCGGGCCCGTAGACGTTGAACAGCCTCAGGCACGTGCCTTCCATGCCATAGGCCTGCGTCATGATCAGGGTCTGGCGCTCCTGCACATATTTGCCGAGCGCATAGATCGAGGCGAGGCTGGGGCGCTTCCACTCGGGCGTCGGCACCGGGCTGAGCGGCCGGCCCTGGACGTCGGTCGGGTCCCAGCTCTGGCTGTCCGACGTGCGCGGCTCGCGCTCCGCATCCTCGACCAGCCTGCCGTCGGCATCCGCGTAAAGGCCCTCGCCATAGATGCTCATTGAAGAGGCGGTGACGACCCGGCGCACCGGCTGCGCGATCAGGGCCTCGAACAGCACCGCCGATCCGGTCTCGTTGACCGACGTGTAGCGTTCCGCCTCGTACATCGACTGGCCGACCCCGACCTCGGCGGCGAGATGGATGACGCTATCGATCCCCTTCAGCGATCGCGCCACCACGTCCTTGTTGCGGATGTCGCCGCGCACCAGCTCGGCCTCGGCCGGGAAGTCTTCCGGCTCGCCATCGCCGTGGACCTGCTCGATCAGGCTGTCGAGCACCCGGACTTCATTGCCTCGCCGCAGCAGCTCGCGCGTGACGGCACGACCGATGAACCCGGCGCCGCCGGTGACCAGAACCCGTTCCCCCAAGTGCTTTCCTTCCCTCGTGCTAACCTGCGTCAGGCTTTTATCGGCACCTCTAGAAGTGCTTCTTCTTCATCAACCGGTGTTCGCCACCCTTTGTTCCCGGTCCTGCTGCCGATGTGCAGGTCGCGGACGCGCGGGCAGCGAAGCGGTCCGCTCCTCCGATCCTGCCGAGCGGCTGCGACGCGAGCACCCGCCGGGTCAGCCGTGCGCCAGATGGCGATAGGCGATGCAGCCGAAGCTGTGCATGTCCGGAGCCTCGTGACCGCGGCCGCGCAGCCAGGCGCACCAGCCTTCGAACTGGGCGGGGCTTGGGCTCACCCTTTCCCTGCGGTCCTTGGCCTGGCGAATGGCGGCCATTGGTTCCAGGCCCTGGTCGACCATGACGCACAAGGCGAGCAAAGCCGAGCGGCCGATCCCGTGCTGGCAGTGGATCAGCACCTTGTCGCCCCGCGCAATATGCTCGGCGGCGAAGCGCACGCCGCGCTCGAGCATGGCGACCGGGACCGGGTGCATGTCGGGGGTCGGCAGGTGCAGGAAGCTCAGGCCCGCGCGGCCCAGCACCTCGACGTCGTCGCAGTCCTCCTGCCGCAGGTCGACCACCGCACCTATGCCGTGACTGGCGGCGAGTTCGGCCGCGCGCTCGGCCGGGAAGCAGCCGCCGACCGCGATGTGGTCGGTCACCCAGTCGAAATCCGGCGCCCAGGCCTCCAGGCTTTCGATGCTGCTGCCCCCGGCGCTGCGCATGACCCCTGAACCCGTGCCCAGCTTTGTTGTTCCTCGTGGGAACTTAGCCGGGCGTCCAGCGGTTGCCTGTTCATCTGCCGGTCGTTGCTGGCGCGAACCGATCGTGCAGTGGACAAGAGGGGTAAGGGTCGCAACCGGATGAACCTGGCCGAGCGCAGCCTCAAGCGAGCGGTGGACGACGACCTCCAGGCCCGGATCAGGGCGCTCGGTCCCTGGTTCCACAATATGGACCTCGGCGGCGTTTGGACCGCTCCCGATCACTTCCTGGGCGACTATCCCGGGGTCAAGTTCCGCCGCTTCGCTTCGCACCTGCCCGACGACCTCTCGGGCAAGAGCGTGCTCGATATCGGCTGCAACGCCGGCTTCTATTCGATCGAGATGAAGCGCCGCGGCGCGGCCCGCGTGCTCGCCATCGACAGCGACGAGCGATATCTCGCGCAGGCGCAGCTCGCCAGCGAGACTTTGGGGTTCGGCGACATCGAGTTCGGCCGGCTCGACGTCTATGACGTGGGCGCGCTTGGCGAGCGCTTCGACCTGGTGATCTTCATGGGGGTGCTCTACCATCTGCGCCATCCCTTGCTGGCGCTCGACCTCATCCATGAGCATGTCGCCGGCGACCTGATGCTGTTCCAGTCGATGCAGCGCGGATCGAAGCAGGTGCTCGAGGTCGCGGAGGATTATCCCTTCAAGGAAACCGACATCTTCTTCGAGACCGGCTATCCCAAGCTGCACTTCGTCGAGCAGCGTTACGCCGAGGACTGGACCAACTGGTGGGTCCCCAACCGCGCCTGCACAGAGGCGATGCTGCGCTCGGCAGGCTTCGCGATCGATTCGCGGATCGAGGAAGAAGTCTATCTTTGCCGGCGCACGGAGCGGCCATACGCGCAGTTCGGCCCGGCAATCGTCTATCCGGCCAAGGGGGGTGAATGATCGAAGCGGCGATGATCTGGAACGAGCCCAACAACAAGTCCCATTGGGACCCGGGGCTCGATCCCGAGTGGAAGCTGTTTGCCGATCATGTGATTGCGGCGGGCCAGGCGATCCGCGCGGTCAACCCCACCATGACCCGCGTGCTCGGCGGCATGTCGCCGATTGATCCGCACTGGCTTCGCCGCATGGAAACGCACGGAGCGCTGGACGCGGTCGACGTGGTTGCCGTTCACGGCTTCCCGCTCGACTGGAATCTGTGGCCGCTCAGCGCCTGGCCCGACAAGATCGCCGAAATCAAGGCGGTGACCGACAAGCCGGTGTGGGTGACGGAGGTCGGCGTCAGCAGCTTCGGCGCCGAGGAGGTGCAGGTCTTCGGGCTCGAGCGCACCGCCGAGCTGCTTCGCGGCGCCGGCGTGCCGCGCATCTTCTGGTATTCCCTGTTCGACCTGCCCCAGTCCTGGGGCGCCGAGACCCGGCACCGCGAGGCGGAGGGCTCGTCCTACTACCGGCATTTCTATCTCGGCCTGATCCGCGAGGACGGCAGCCCCAAGCCCGCGCTCGACGCTTATGCGCGCCACGCCGAGGAGGTCGGGCTGATGCAATGGTTCCACTTCCACGATCCGCGCCTCGACGAGGCGGTGGCGTGGATGAAGCGTCTGGGCACGCGCCGGATCCGCACCGGTCTGTCCTGGGCCGACAGCTTCCGCCCGGGTGCGATCGACTGGTTCGACCGTCAGATGGACGCGCTCGCGGACTTCGACGTTACCGTCACCTTCTGCTTCACGCCGCAGCATCTTGGAATCGCGCCGCACCATACCAGCCCGGCGCGTGAGCCGCAGGCGTTCGCCGACTTCTGCGCCTGGATGATCGACCGCTACGCGCCTGCGAGCGGTCGACAGCAGCGGACGGCCGAGGCGCCCCGGCTGGCCGACGGCGCCGAGGTGCAGTCACCGGAGCTGACTCCGCTCCACTTCGACCGCGACGAGCGCCTTGCCGGCGAGCGGAGCGCGGCATGAGTCTGCACGACCCCAAGAGCAGCGACATCAGGGTCGCGGTGGTTGGCGTCGGCAATTGCGCAAGCTCGCTCGTGCAGGGCATCGCGCATTATCAGAACGGCGGCGCCAACGCGCAGATCGGCCTGTCGCACTGGGATCTCGGCGGCTACCGGCCGAGCGACCTCAGGGTGGTCGCCGCCTGGGACATCGATCGCCGCAAGGTCGGGCGGGACGTTGCCGAAGCCATTTTCGCGCGCCCCAACAACACCACCATCTTCTGCGACCATGTCGCGGCGACCGGCGCGACGGTGCGCATGGGCCGGCTGCTCGACGGCGTCGCCGATCACATGGCGGGTCACGCGGAGGACCGCACGTTCGTGGTCGCCGACGCGACCGAGGCGAGCCGACAGGACGTCGTCGAGGTGCTGCGCGAGACCGGCGCGGACGTGCTGGTCAACTATCTGCCCGTGGGCTCGCAGCAGGCGACCGAATTCTACGCCGAATGCGCGATCGAGGCGAAGGTCGCGTTCGTCAACTGCATCCCGGTGTTCATCGCCAGCGACGAGTCCTGGGCTCGGCGCTTCGCCGATGCCGGAGTGCCGGTGATCGGCGACGACATCAAGGCGCAGCTCGGCGCCACCATCGTCCACCGCGTGCTCACCGATTTGTTCCACAAACGCGGCGTCAAGCTCGACCGCACCTACCAGCTCAACACCGGCGGCAACACCGACTTCCTCAACATGCTCAACCGCACCCGGCTGCAGTCGAAGAAGATCAGCAAGACCGAGGCGGTGCAGTCGGTCGCCGAGCATCGCCTCGACCCCGACAACATCCACGTCGGCCCGTCCGATTATGTCGCCTGGCAGAACGACAACAAGGTCTGCTTCCTGCGCATGGAAGGGCAATTGTTCGGCGGCGTGCCGATGAACCTGGAGCTTCGCCTGTCGGTCGAGGACAGCCCCAACAGCGCCGGCGTCGCCATCGACCTCATCCGCTGCGCCAAGCTCGCCCGCGACCGCGGCCTGGCCGGCGCGATCACCGAGCCGGCCGCCGCTTACTGCAAGCATCCGCCGCGCCAGGTCACCGACGACGAAGCGCACGAGGCGCTGGAACGGTTCATCCGCGGCGATTGAGGAGAGGAGCCATGCCCGCCAAGTCCAAAGCCCAGCAGAAGGCCGCCGGCGCGGCCTTGTCCGCCAAGCGCGGCGACACGCCCAAGAGCAAGCTTCAGGGCGCGTCCAAGGGGATGGCGGAATCGATGAGCGAAAAGCAGCTCGAGGAGCTCGCCTCGACCAAGCGCAAGGGCAAGCCCGAGCACGCGCCGAAGAAATAGGGAGTCACCGCTCATCCTGAGTAGCCACTGGGCGCAGCCGAAGTGGCGTATCGAAGGACATCCCTTCGATACCCGTCTTCGAAGCGCTTCGCTTACTCAGCCGCTACTCAGGGCGAACGGATTTATTTCCAGGCCTTCCTGAGCGCCGCCTGCTCCTGAGCCGCATCGAACGGCTCGCCGGCGATCGTCGAATCGATCAGCGCGCCGAGGTTCGGATCGGCGCCGGCCGCCATGCGATAATCGCCGCTCTGACCCTCGGGCGCCGTGAACAGGCCGCGCAGCCGCCAGTCGCCGCCTTCGCGGCAAGCGAGGCCGCTCGCGGCCGGGTTGGTGAAGCTGCGGCAAATCGCGCCGGCCTGGTCGCGGAAGGTGATTCCGATGCGCACGTCGCCGGCGGCGGCGCTGGCGAGCTGCCGGTCGAGTGCCCGGTCGAGGCCGGCCGCCGCATAGAGCTGCCCGCCGCGCACCTCGACCGGCGCATTGCCGCTACCGCCGCTGACCATCGTTCCGCCGACGAAGCCGATCGCCAGCGTCGCGGCGATCGCTGCCCATTGCGGCAGCGCCGGCCGGCGAGCCGCCTGCCGTTCGCGCCGCGCGGCAAAGTCGATCACGTCCGCTGGCGGCCTCACCGCCTGCTGCAGCGCCTCGGGCACTGGCGCCGCGGCGACTTTGTCGAACGCGGTCTTCAGCTGTCCGGCGAGCGCGCGATGCTGCTCGGCGAGCCTTGCCAGCTCGGGATCGGCGACGACCCGCGCCTCGACTTCGGCTGCCTCTGCCGCGTCCAGCTCGCCATCGAGCCAGGCGAAGAATTTCTCGTCCGTCATCATCGTTCACCCACCATGGCCAGAAGCGCGGTGCGCCCGCGCACCAGCCGGCTCGACACCGTGCCGATCGGCAGGCCGAGCATTTCCGCGGCTTCGCGATAGCCGAAGCCCTCGATCAGGATCAGTGCCACCACCTCGCGCTGCTCGTCGGGGAGCCGCGCCATCGCCGCCATCACCCGCTTGAGGTCGAGCGAGGCCGCGATCGCTTCGCGGGGGTCCTCGCCGACGCTCTCCGCCTCCTCCGGCGGTGCCTCGAACCGGTCGCGGCGGCCGCGCACCCGCGTGGTGTCGATCCATAAGTTCCGCATGATGCGGTAGGTCCAGCTGTCGAGCCGGGTCCCCGGCTGCCACTGGTCGCGCGAGCGCAGTGCCCGCTCGATTGTCATCTGCGTCAGATCGTCGGCATCGGCGGCGCTGCGGCTGAGGCCGTGCGCAAAACGCCGCAGCCGCGGCAGCAGCGCGGTCAGCTCGGCCTCGAAGGTTCCTGGGCTCATTCGTCCTCATGCGGATGAAACGACGCTTCATCACCGTTTCATCCTCATCGGGATAGAAACAGGTACGATGATGTCCAGACTTGCTCGCATATTCGCTTCTGCCGCTGCGGCCTCGGCGCTGATCGCCGGAAGCGCCGCCGCGCAGCTTTTGCCGGCCTTGCCGCTGCCGCCGCTCACCGTTCCGGTGCGCGACCTGCCCGTCGCCGGCCCTGCCGTGCAGCAGCTGCTCGCCACGCCCGAAGCACAGCAGGCGATCAATCCGACGCTGGACTCGGTGCGCGGGCTTGCCGAGCCGCTGGTCGAGGCCGGCGCGAATACCTTGCTCGAGCTGCGCCGGCTGCGCCACCGGAACCTGATCCGCGAATTTGCGCGCGAGCTCGAGGGCGATTCGGCAGGCCAGCCGGTGCGGCGCGGTCAGCTCGTGGCGATCAATCCCGACCCCGCTTCGCTGCGCGCCGCCGCCGCCGCGGGATTCCGGGTTTCCGGCCACCAGGCGGTGCCCGATCTCGGCCTCACCACCGTCCACCTGGCGGTGCCGCGCGGCCTCAGCGCGAGCGACGCGCTGCAGCGGCTGCGCCGCGCCGCTCCCGGCATCGAAGCCGATTTCGACCATCTGTTCGAGCCGGCGGGCGGCGCGCTGCTGCCGGTTTCCGGCGCGCTCGCGGCCTCCGCCGCCGCGTCGGGCGGCGTGCGCATCGGCATCATCGACGGCGGTGTCGCCTCCCACCCATCGCTGGCGGCGGCAAGCATCGACCAGCACGGCTTCGCCGGCGCTCCGAGCCCGACTGGCCACGGCACCGCGGTGGCCTCGCTGCTGGTCGGCAATGACGGGCCGTTTCGCGGCGCGGCGCGCGGCGCGTCCTTGTTCGTCGCCGATGTCTATGGCGGCAATCGCGCCGCCGGCTCGGCGTCCAGCGTCGTGCGCGCGCTCGGCTGGCTCGCCGCGAAGCAGCCGCAGGTGATCAACATCAGCCTCGTTGGCCCGCCCAACGCAGCAGTGGCGCGCGCGGTCCAGCAGGTGCGTGCCCGCGGCATCCAGATCGTCGCTGCGGTCGGCAACGACGGACCGGCGGCCCCGCCGCAATATCCGGCCTCCTACCCCGGCGTGGTGGCGGTCACCGCCGTCGACGGCCGCGGCCAGGCCTTGCTCGAGGCAGGCCGCTCCGCTCACCTCGACTTCGCCGCGCCCGGCGCCGACATGGCCGCGGCGCTCCCCGGCGAGGGCTATGCCAAGGTCCGGGGCACCAGCTTCGCGGCGCCCCTGGCGGCCGCGCGTCTGGCCGCCGCCGGATCGGTTCCGGCGCTCGCCGGGGAAGCGCGGCCGGGGCGTGGCCGGGTCGGGCGCGGCATTGTCTGCAGCGCCTGCCGGGTCGAACCCAAGGTGGTCCGCGCCAGATAATCAGAGCCGGCCGGGATGAAGCGCCCGGCAGCCGTCGTTCTCATGGTGGGGCGCGAACAGGCGCCCGCGAGTTCCACCAAGGAGACAAGCATGAAAACCACCATCCTCATCGCCGGCGCGGCTCTGATTGCCTCGGCTCCGGCGCAGGCCGACCTGCTCGGCGGCGTCACCGGCGCGGTCAATGGCGCCGTCAGCGGCACCGTCGGCGGCTCGCTCGGCGGGCTCGGCGCTGGCCGCGCCGGCGACTGCCTGTGCTCGACGGTCGGCGGCCTCGTCGGCAAGGGCCAGAGCATTGCCGGAAGCGTCAGTGGCATGGCGTCAGGGGACGTCAGCGGCTCGGGCCGCGGCAAGGGCTCGGCGGGCGGCGTCGGCCTCGCCGGCGTAGTGTCGGGCGCAAGCCAGGCGACCGGCTCGATCGCAGGCACAAGCGGCGCTTACAATCCGAACGGGATTGCCGGGACGGTGAGCGGCATGGCCAACGCCGCCGCCAACGCCGCCGGCTCGGTGTCCAAGTCGGGCCATCCCAATGCTTCTGGCCACCCCGGCAATGCCGGCCTCGCCGGCATGGTCAGCGGCGCCGCCAATGCCGCTGGCTCGGTGTCCAAGTCGGGTCACCCCAATGCTTATGGTCATCCGGGCAATGCCGGCCTTGCCGGAATGATCAACGGCGCGGCCAGCGCCGCCGGCTCGGTGACCAAGAGCGGCATGGGCGGCGGCTCGGCTTCCGCCCAGGGCTCCGGCAACAAGGACCTGTCGCTCGGCCTGTCGAAGGGCATCGGCACCCATCAGCTGGGTCTCGGCGGCAGCGGCTCCGGCTCGGCATCGGGCAGCGGCAACGCCCACGCCGATGCCAGGAACAAGAAGGTCAGCGCCAGCGGCTCGGGCTCGGCGAACGCCTCCGCCCGCGGCGACGCCTACGCCGCCAGGCGCAAGCATCACTAAGCCCTCTCCTCCTGGAGGGTCAGGCCCGCCGCCGTCATGGGTGGCGGGCCTTTTCTTTTGGCGGTGCGGGACGGGGTTACGTGCAGCTTGGCGGCCCGCTAGAGGCCCACCTGTTTGGCGAAGACGCCAAGCGCGATGCGAGAGTCATGCCATGAAGTTTGCGCCCGTCCTGCTCGCTGCTTTGCTCGCGGGCTGCGCCACCGCCCGGGGCCCCGCCGACAGCCTCGATGCCGCGGCGCGCGACTATCTCCGCCTCCAGCTCGCCATCGGGGAGAAGGAGGAGGGCTATATCGATGCATATTTCGGCCCGCCCGAGATCCAGGCCGCGGCCAAGGCCGACGCTGCCGGGCAAGGCCTTCCCCAGCTTGCCGCGCGCCTCGACGCGCTGAGCGCGCGCATCGCAGCGCTCGGCCGCGGCGGCAGCGCCGAGCAGGCGTCGCGCGTCCGTTTCCTCCTTGCCCAGCTCACCGCCGCCCGCACCCGGCTGCGCATGATGCAGGGGGAAAAACTGAGCTTCGACGAGGAAGCTTTGGGCCTGTTCGGGGTGCGCCCGCAGCTGCAGCCGCTCAGCGCTTACGATCCGGTGCTTGCCGGCATCGACAAGCTCGTCCCCGGCAAGGGGCCGCTGGCCGACCGCGTCGATGCCTTCCAGGAGCGGTTCACCATCCCGCGCCAGCGGCTGGAGCCGGTGTTCCGCGCCGCCATTGCCGAGTGCCGCGCGCGCACCCTGCGCTTCATCCCGGTGCCGCCGGGCGAGCGCTTCGACCTCGGCTTCGTCACCGGCAAGAGCTGGTCGGGCTACAATTACTACAAGGGCGATTACGTCAGCCGGATCGAGGTCAACACCGATTTGCCGGTGCGGATCAGCCGCGCCGTCGATCTCGGCTGCCACGAGGGCTATCCGGGCCACCATTTGCTCAACCTGCTGCTCGAGCAGAGGCTGGTGCGGCAGCGCGGCTGGATCGAATATAGCGTCTACCCGCTCTATTCGCCGCAGAGCCTGATCGCGGAAGGCACCGCCAATTACGGCATCGACCTTGCCTTTCCGGGGCCGCAGAAGCTCGCCTACGAGGTCGCCGCCCTCTACCCGCTCGCCGGCCTGTCGACCGCCGATGCCCGGCGCTACGACGCCTTGCTCGAGGCGATGAAGGCGCTCGGCGGCGCGCGCATGACCATCGCCCGCGACTTTCTCGACGGCCGGATCAGTGAGGAGCAGGCGGTGGCGCTCGCCCGCAAGTACCAGCTGGTCAGCGAAAAGCGCGCGCGCCAGTCGGTGGCCTTCACCAAGCAATACCGCAGCTATGTGATCAACTATGGCCTCGGCCGCGACATGGTCGCCGCCGACATCGAGCGGCTGGCGACGCCGGCGCAGCGCTGGAAAAGGTTCGAGCAGCTGATCTCCCAGCCGACGCTGCCGGCCGATCTCGCCACGCGCTGATGCTCTGCTTCTGGGACGAGCGCCAGCGCGCCCATGCGCCCGCCGGCGAGTTCTTTAACGGCCGGATGCACCCCGCCGCCGAACATCCCGGCCGCGTCGACGCCATCCTCGGTGCGATCGGCGCCACAAGGGGGCCGGCCGACTTCGGCACTGCGCCGCTGCTGCGCGTGCACCCGCAATATTATCTCGACCTGCTGAGCAGCGCCCACGGCGAGTGGCTGGCGGCGGGACGGCAGGGCGATGCCTTTCCCTACACCTTTCCGGTGCTCGGGCGGCGGCCGCTCAACCTGTCGCGGATCGATGCGCGGCTTGGCCAGCACAGCTTCGACACGTCGAGCCCGATCGGCCCCGGCACCTGGCAGGCAGGCTACTGGAGCGCGCAGACGGCGCTCGCCGGGCTGCAGGCTCTGCTCGACGGCGAGCGCAGCGCCTTCGCCTTGACCCGCCCGCCGGGCCACCATTGCGGCGCCGATTATTTCGGCGGCTACTCCTACCTCAGCAATGCCGCGATCTGCGCCGAGGCCGCGCTCGCCGCCGGCCGCACGGTGGCGATCCTCGACGTCGACTATCACCACGGCAACGGCACGCAGGACGTGGTCGCGGGGCGCGAGGGCATCGCCTTCGCCTCGATCCACGCCGACCCCGCCACCGATTATCCTTACTTCTGGGGTCATGCCGACGAGAGCCGCGGCAACATCCTCAACCTGCCGCTGCCCCGCGGCACCGACTGGAGGGCCTATGAGCCTGCTCTTGACCACGCACTGGACTGGATCGCCGGGTTCGAACCGGCTCTGCTGATCGTCAGCTACGGCGCCGACACCTACGCCGGCGACCCGATCAGCCACTTCGCGCTCCGCACCGCCGACTACACGCCCATGGCCCGCCGCATCGCCGCCCTCGGCCTGCCGACCCTGGTACTGATGGAGGGCGGCTATGCCGTCGACGCGCTTGGCGCCAACGTCGCTGCATTCCTCGGCGGATTCTGAGCGTTCCCCAGCCTCATTCCATCCGGAAATTGACGGTCTGGACCCAGTAGCTCGGCACGGGCTTGCCGTTGGCGTCCAGCGCGGGCTCGAACAGCGCCCGTTTCATCACTGCCCGGCACACCGCCTCGTCGAACTCCTTGGGGCGGGTCGACTGCTGGATATGGCAGGCGGTCGGCTTGCCGGCCGCGTCGACGAGCAGGCGGAAATGGACGATCCCCTGGTGGCCGCCGCGGATCATCGCCTCGGGATAGTCGCCGCTGCGCAGCCAGGGCCGCGAGCTGAGGCGACCGGCCAGGCGCCGGCTCAGCCCCTTCTGCTGCTCGACGTCCAGCCCCCAGTGCGCAACGGTTTCCCACGCACATTTGCGAAGCGCCGCCAGCGGCTTGTCCATCGGCCCGGTTTCCAGCACGAGGTCGCTGCGCACCCCACCTTTCAACTCCATCCAGGTCGCGGCCGCTTCGCGCGGCGGACCGAGCGGCTCGGGAACGAACTGGACCCCCCGCTGCACCGCTTGCTCTCTTTCGGCTTCCTCGGCCTTGGTCAGCGGCGCCACGCGAATTCCGCCCTGGAAGAGCAGGATCGGCACCTCGTTCCCCGTCGCGCCGATGGCGCTGACCCTGGACTGCTCCTCGGTGGGGCCGAAGCGCAGTCCCACCTTGTTCGACCAGTCGGAGCCTCGCGCCTGCACCGGCTTGCCGATCAGCCTCATCTTGAAGAACTCGCCGGGCTCGAACATCTCGAACACCGCCGTGACCGTCCGGTCGCCTTCGCCGAACTGCCGGGCAAGCCGGCAATTGTCGTCGGCATAATCGAGCACCCAGCGGGTGACCGGCTTCAGCCGCAGCGGCTCCCGGGCGTGCGCCACACCCGCGGAGACGGTGGCGACGGCGGCCGCAATCAAAAGCATCGGACGCATCGGACCTCCCCCGCGCGATGCTAGTGCGGAAGTCCCGGACCGCAAGCCTGGGCGCGCCTCCAGGTTTCGGTCAGCTCGGGCATCAGCTGGAACAGGTCGCCGACCGTCTTGCCCCGTCAGCGCCGCGCGGCAGCGCTCAGGTCGCGGACCTTCTTGTACTCCACCCCTTCGTTCCAGCGGGGCCAGCGCCGGCTGTTGGCAAGCTCGCGCCCGAGCTCGAAGGCGACCTGTCCTTCCTGTCGCGCGCCCGCCATGTCCCAGGCGGGGTCGAACTCGTCGGACGGCTGATGGTAGCGGTTGTTGTTGTAATCCTCGATCATCGCATTGCCGGCCGCCATTCCGCCGTTCACCAGGTCGCGCCCGGCGCGGAAGGCGAGCGCCGGCACGCCCTTCTTGGCGAAGGCGAAATGGTCGGACCTGAAATACCAGCCGGCCTCCGGAGAGCGCTCCTCGTCAACTCGGAGGCCGTGCCTGCGCGCCACCCGCACCAGGTTCTGCTCGAGCTCGGTGCGGCCGCCGCCGATCAAATCGAGGCTGCGCGCCTTGCCGATCACGACATGCGGATCGAGGTTGAACATGGCCGCCGTCGTCGCCAGCGGATAGATCGGGTTGGCCGCATAATATTCGGCGCCGAGCAGCCCCTTCTCCTCCGCGGTGAAGCCGATGAACAGCACCGATCGCTGTGGGCGCGGGCCCGTGGCGAAGGCGCGGGCAATCTCCAGCAGGGTCGCGGTTCCCGTGGCGTTGTCGACGGCGCCGTTGCGGATCGTGTCGCCCCGAGGGTCAGGAAGGCCGATACCGTTGGCGTCCCAGTGGGCGCCGTAGACGATCGTCTCGTCCGGCCGCGCGGAGCCCCGGACCCGCGCCACCACGTTGCGGCTGATGACCGGGACGGCGGTAGTGGTGAACTTGGCAGACAGGCGTGCATCGCCGATCGGCACCGCGCGGAAGCTCTTCTGGCGCGCCGCCGCCTTGAGCTGCTCGAAGTCCAGGCCCGCGCGCCGGAACAGGTCGACGGCGGCGTCGCGGTGCAGCCAGCCGGTGAGTCCGAAGCCGGGCGTCCGGGGATCGGCGGGCACAAGCCCGAAGCCGGGTGCGGGATCGCTGTTGGCGACCTGCGACCACGGATAGCTTGCAGGCGCCGTCTCGTGGATCACCAGCACCGCCGCCGCGCCGCGCCGCCGCGCCGCCTCGACCTTGGCGCCGAAGCGTCCGGCGAAGACCATCGTGCGCCCGCCGAACTCGCCGGGCGCCGCCGCCTCGAAGTCCGGATCGTTGGCAAGGAAAACCGCGACCGCGCCCCTGAGGTCGGCGGCGCCGTAATTGTCCCAGCCGATCGCCGGGTCGTCGATGCCGTAGCCGACGAACAGCATCGGCGCGCGCTCCAGCCGGGTCTCGCCGACGATGCGGGAGGAGGCGGTGATGTCGCGCCCGGTCTGCAGCGGCAAGGCCGCGCCGCCCACCGACAGGCTGATCGCCACCGGGCCGACCCGGTCGTAGCGGATCAGCGGCACCTCCTGGTACCAGGATCCGCCGGTCCCGCCCGGCTCGAGCCCCGCCGCCGCGAACTGCCGGGCGAGATAATGGATGGTCTTGCCGTCGCCGACCTGCGCCGG
>DATLFV010000148.1:0-3427 GCA_035540875.1 Sphingomicrobium sp.
GGCCGAAGGCGCGAGCCTGGCCGAAGCGGTCGGCCGCGCCCGCGGATTCGTCCGCATCTCGCTGCTCGAGGCTCCGGGGCTCGGTTCGGGGGCGGGACCGGTCGGCCAGGGTCGGGTCCGGCTCGACGTTGGCGCCGGGCCGCGGCTCAACCAGGTGACGGTGACCGGCAAGGAGTACGCCAAGTCGGTCGCCTTCTACCGCGCGCTGGGTCTTCGCCAGATCGTCGACAATCCGCCGGATTACGCGCGGTTTGAGACGGCCGGCGGCGCCACATTGTCGGTGCAGATCGACCCCGAAGAGACGATCTCCGCCACCACCGCCGTCTACCTGGAGTGCGACGATCTCGACGAGCGCGTCGAGAAGCTTGCCCGCAGCGGGCTCGCCTTCGAGCATGGTCCGCGCAACCAGCCGTGGATGTGGCGCGAGGCGCGGCTTCGCGACCCCGATGGCAATATCATCTTCATGTACAAGGCCGGCGAAGCCCGCCGCTTCCCGCCCTGGCGGATGGAAGAGGCCGAATAAAAACCGTCACCCCAGCGAATGCTGGGGTCTCAGGACGGAAAGACGCTGCCGCTGGCGGAAAAGTTGTGGATTGCGCGACCTGAGATGCCAGCTTCCGCTGGCATGACGTGACCGGGCTGCGCTAGCGTTCCGACTGCATGCGCCGCCCCTGCTTCAAGCTCGAACGCGATCACCCGACCCCGCTTGCCGGCGTCGACGAGGCCGGCTGCGCGCCGCTCGCCGGGCCGGTGGTCGCCGCGGCCGTGGTCCTCGACCGTGACAAGTTCCCGCGGGGCATCGACGATTCGAAGAAGCTCGACCTCGAGACTCGCGAGGCGATTTACGCCCGGCTGCAGAAGCAGGCACGCTTCGGGGTCGGCATCTGCTCGGTCGAGGAGATCGACACGCTCAACATCTACTGGGCGCGGATGCTGGCGATGGTCCGCGCCGTCGACGCGCTCGGCTTCGCGCCGGCGATGGTGATGGTCGACGGCAACCGCTGCCCCAAATGGGACCGCCCAAGCGTCGCGGTCGTGGCCGGTGACGCCAAATGCCGGTCGATCGCCGCCGCGTCTATCGTCGCCAAGGTCACGCGAGACCGGATCATGACTGTCTACGCCGAATCGCACCCCGGCTACGGCTGGGAGCACAACCGCGGCTATCCGACCCCGGACCACCGCCGTGCGCTGCGCGATCTCGGCCCGACTCCGCTCCACCGCCGGAGCTTCGGCCTGGTGCGGGAGATGCTCGCCTCCAAGGCCCAGCCGGAGCTGCGATATGACGAAATGCCCGCGGCGAGTCCTTTGAGTCACACCACCACAGCTTGAGTCCGATCCCTCAGGCCTCCGCAACATCTTGTAGGTGGGATGGCGCGGACTCTTTCCGTTCCGGACTCCCTGGCAACCGTTGTTAACCCTTGTTCGCTTGACCGTGAGTCCGCCCGGACTCACGCTGCGCGTCCAACAGGGGGCGAAGCACGCACATGAACCTCATCGTTCCGATCGGGGAGGGCCGGAGCCGTTCGCGGCTCGGCACCAGTCGCCCGGCCAAGGAGCTTCCGCTCGACATCATCCTGCAGGGCGACTGCATCGCCGAGATGGCGCGCCTCCCCGACAAATCCGTCGACATGATCTTCGCCGATCCCCCCTACAATCTACAGCTTGGCGGCGACCTGTTCCGGCCGGAAGGGGGCCGCGTCGACGCCGTCGACGACGAATGGGACAAGTTCGACAGCCTCGGCGCCTATGACGATTTCACGCGCGACTGGCTGGCGGAGGCGCGCCGCGTCCTCAAGGAGGACGGCACCATCTGGGTGATCGGCAGCTATCACAACATCTACCGCGTCGGCGCCCTGCTGCAGGACGCCGATTTCTGGATCCTCAATGACATCGTCTGGCGCAAGTCGAACCCGATGCCGAACTTTCGCGGCACCCGCTTCACCAACGCCCACGAGACCTTGCTGTGGTGCGCCAAGGACGGCCGGGCCCGCTACACCTTCAACTACCGGGCGATGAAGGCGCTCAACGACGATCTGCAGATGCGATCGGACTGGGTGCTGCCGATCTGCGGCGGCGCGGAGCGGGTAAAGGGGGCCGACGGCCACAAGGCGCACCCGACGCAAAAGCCCGAGGCCCTGCTGTACCGGATCCTGCTCGCCTGCACCAAGCCCGGCGATGTCGTGCTCGACCCCTTCTTCGGCACCGGCACTACCGGCGCGGTCGCACGGCGGCTCGGCCGGCGCTGGATCGGCATCGAGCGCGAGCCCGGCTACATCGAGGTCGCGACCACGCGCATCGCCTCGACCCTGCCGCTCGACGAGAGCGCGATGCAGACCGTGCAGGACAAGCGCAGCCAGCCGCGCGTCGCCTTTGGCCTGCTGGTCGAAAGCGGCATGGTGCCGGCCGGAACCGCGCTCACCGATTCGAAGCGCCGCTGGGCCGCCAAGGTCTGCGCCGATGGCTCGATCGCGTGTGACGGCCAGGCTGGGTCGATCCACAAGGTCGGCGCGGCGCTGCAGAACGCGCCGTCGTGCAACGGCTGGACCTTCTGGCACGTCGACGAGGGCGGCGCGCTGCAGCCACTCGACGCCTTGCGCCAGCGGCATCTGCAGGGGCTGGGCTGATCCTTCGATACGCCGCTTCGGCTCCGCTCAGCGGCTACTCAGGACGAACGAATTGAGTTGTTCCGTTCGTCCTGAGTAGGGACTGAGCGAGGGTTCCCGTCAAAGTAGTCCTTTGATGGGGTCCCACGCCGAAGGCCCGTATCGAAGGACCACATACAAGCATGGCCACCCGAACCCTCCTCCGCCCCACCGGCTTCGTCGACTCTCCGTTCGGCCATGATGGCAAGGTCGCGCGGCTCGCGGGCGGGTTGAACTGGTTCGCGGCCGTCGAGCTGCTCACGGTCGAGGGCCAGCGCCGGGTCGCCAGCGAGCTGATCGCGGTCGCCGAAGTCGAGAGCCGCCTCGACGATCAGCTCGCGCGGCAATGGCAGGCGCTGACCGCCGCCCGCCCACCACTGCAGCTTGGCGAGCGCACCGTCCGCCTCGACCAGCCGCAGGTCATGGGTATCCTCAACGTCACCCCCGACAGCTTTTCGGACGGCGGCCGATTCTCCGGATCGCATG
Organism: Sphingomicrobium sp.; assembly: GCA_035540875.1. GTDB lineage: Bacteria > Pseudomonadota > Alphaproteobacteria > Sphingomonadales > Sphingomonadaceae > Sphingomicrobium. The sequence goes on from DATLFV010000148.1 coordinate 3,129, forward strand.
ACGCCGCCATCGCCGGGGCCGACATGACGGCCGCGGGCGCGGCGATCATCGACGTTGGCGGCGAATCCACGCGACCGGGATCGAGCCCGGTATGGGAAGGGGACGAGATCGACCGGGTCGTTCCCGTCATCCGGCAGCTCGCGGGCGGCGGCGCGGCAATCTCCATCGACACCCGCAAGGGCGAAGTCGCACGCGTCGCGGTCGGGGCCGGGGCACGGCTGGTCAACGACGTCTCTGCGCTGACATACGATCCGCGCCTGGCCGATGTGACTGCGGCGGCCGGCGTTCCCATCGTCCTC
>DATLFV010000149.1:0-7038 GCA_035540875.1 Sphingomicrobium sp.
CTCGAAGCTCTCATACCTGTCGAGATGATCGGGCGTGATGTTGAGCAGCACCGCGACATCGCAGTCGAGGCTTTGCGTCAGGTCAATCTGGTAGCTCGACAGCTCGAGCACATAGACGCCACCTTGCGGGAGCGGGTCCTGGGCGAGGATCGGCAGGCCGATGTTGCCGCCCATGGTCGCCGGCACGCCCGCGGTCTTGAGGATGTGGTGGACCAAAGCCGTGGTGGTCGACTTGCCGTTGGTGCCGGTGATGCCGACCACCTTGTGCGGCGGCAGTTCGGGCCGGGCGCGGGCGAACAGTTCGATGTCGCCGATGATTTCGACGCCGGCCTCGCGAGCGCGAGCGGCGATCGGGTGGCGGTTGAGCGGCAGGCCGGGGGTAACGACCAGGCTGTCGAACTGCGAGAGGTCTGCCTCGTCGAGGTTGGCGACGGCCAAATCATCCTTCCCTGCATTTGCAGGGGAGGTGGCAGCGCGAAGCGCTGACGGAGGGGCCCCTCCACCATCCTCCGGATGGTCCCCCTCCCCTCGAAATCGAGGGGAGGATGAAAGCCGCGCCCTTGCCTCGTCCTTCGCGTCCCACGCCGTGACTCGCGCCCCGCTCGCCAGCAGCGCCTCGACCGTCGCCAGCCCCGACCGCGCGAGGCCGTACACCGCGAAATGCTTGCCGGCGAAGGCGCGGGCGGTGATCACCGCAGCTTGAGGGTCGACAGGCCGGCCAGCGCCAGCACGAAGGCGATGATCCAGAAGCGGATCACCACCGTCGGCTCCGACCAGCCCTTGTGCTCGAAATGGTGGTGGATCGGCGCCATCAGGAACACGCGTTTGCCGGTGCGCTTGTAGACCGCGACCTGGACGACGACGCTCAGCGCCTCGACGACGAACAGGCCGCCGATGATCGCCAGCACGAACTCGTGATGGGTTGCGACCGCCACAGCGCCGAGGGCGCCCCCCAAGGCCAGGCTGCCGGTGTCGCCCATGAACACCGCCGCCGGCGGCGCGTTGAACCACAGGAAGGCAAGGCAGGCGCCGACGATCGCCAGCAGCAGCACCGTGAGGTCGCCGACGCCCAGGATGTGGGGAATGCCGAGGTATTCGGCGAAGCGCGCATTGCCGACGAGATAGGCGATCAGCAGGAAGGCGAGGCTGGCGATCACCACCGGCATGGTCGCAAGTCCGTCGAGCCCGTCGGTCAGGTTCACGGCATTGCCGAAGGCGACGATGACGAAGGCGCCGAAGACGATGTAGAGCCAGCCGAGGTCGACCACCGGCCCCTGCACCAGCGGCAGATAGAGGCCGGTGTGGCTGTTGCCGACGATCAGCCAGGTCGCGACGCCGGCAATCAGGAATTCGAGCGCGAGCCGGACCTTGCCGGGAATGCCGGCATGGTGCGCCTTCCTGACCTTGTCGTAATCGTCGAGCCAGCCGATCACGCCGAAGCCGATGGTCACCAGCAGGCACGCCCAGACGTAGGGATTGCGAAGGTCCATCCACAGCAGGGTCGAGATCGACAGGCTGATCAGGATCAAGAGGCCGCCCATGGTCGGGGTGCCGCGCTTGGCGAGATGGCTCTGCGGCCCGTCGGCGCGAATCGGCTGGCCCTTGCCCTGCCGCACGCGGAGCCAGGCGATGAACCAGGGGCCGAGCAGCAGGCCGATCGCCAGCGCCGTGGCGCTGGCCGCGCCGGCGCGGAAGCTGATGTAGCGGATGAGGTTGAGGATTCCGGGAAATCCGAGCTGTTCGGCGATCAGGTAGAGCATGGCCGCGCCCCTAGCCGCCCGCCACCCGCTCGACCAGCCGGGCGAGCCCAACCGAGTTCGACGCCTTGACCAGCACCGCGTCCCCGGCTGCAAGGTCCTGCTGCAGCGCCTCAGCGGCGTCCTCGACGCTGGCCGCGCGGACGATCGCCAGCCGCCCGCCGAGCTCCGCCTCCAGCGGCCGGGTTTCGTCCCCGACCAGGATCAGCCGGTCGATCCCGGCCTCGAGGATCGGCTTGGCGAGACCGGCGTGGAACCGGTCGCTATGCTCGCCCAGTTCCTTCATCGCGCCGAGCACGGCGACGCGGCGGCCCTCGACGCTCTCGGCGCCAAGGCTCTTCAGGGTCGCCGCGACCGACACCGGATTGGCGTTGTAGCTTTCATCGATCAGCAGCACCTCGCCGCCGGGCACGGGAATATGGTGGCGCTCGCCGCGGCCCTTGAGGCCGCCGAAGTCCGCCAGCGCCAGTCCCGCCAGCGCGACGTCGGCACCGACCGCCTCGACGGCGGCAAGCACCGCCAGCGCGTTGGAGACCCAATGGTCCCCGCGCTGCGAGATGGTGAAGGTGACTTCACAGCCCAGAAGTGCGGCGGTGATCAGGCTACCCCCTTCGGCGCGCACGGCGTGCAGCGCATGGACATCGGCATCGCCATGGCCAAAGGTGACGATGCGCCCGGTGAAGCGCCGCGCCGCCTTGACCAGCCGGTCGCGGTGCGGCGTGTCCTCGGGAATGATGGCGACGCCGTCGGGCTCCAGCCCCTGGAAGATTTCGGCCTTGGCGTCGGCGATCGCCTCTTCGGAGCCGAGGTTCTCGATGTGGGCGGGGCCGATGGCGGTGATCAGCGCCACGTGCGGCCGCACCATGCGCGTCAGCGCGGCGATCTCGCCGGCATTGTTCATGCCCATCTCGAACACCGCGAAACGCGTCTCGCGCGGCATCCGCGCAAGGCTCAGCGGCACGCCGGTGTGGTTGTTGTAGCTCTTGACCGAACGGTGCACCGGCCCCGGGCCGGACCGCGCCAGCGCCGCTGCCAGCGCTTCCTTGGTGCTGGTCTTGCCGACCGAGCCCGTCACTCCGAACACCCTGGCCTTGCAGCGCGCCCGCGCCGCTTGCCCGAGCGCCTCGAGCGCGCGCGCCGTGTCGGACACCAGCACGTGCGGGCCCTCGACCGGCTGCGACACCAATGCTCCGGCGGCACCGGCGGCAAAGGCACCGGCCACGAACCTGTGGCCGTCGTGGACGGTCCCAGGCATGGCGACGAACAGGTCGCCGGGACCAACGTCGCGGCTGTCGAAGCTGACGCCGCTCGCCTCAAATTCTCCGCTCAGGGTCCCGCCGGTGGCCTCGGCCACCTCCCGCCCGGTCCACAGCGGGCTCATGCCGCGCACTCCCGCGCAACCTCGGCATCGTCGAAGGGAAGAACGCGATTGCCCACTATCTGACCGGTCTCGTGCCCCTTGCCGGCAAGCAGGATGATGTCGCCCTTGGCGGCAATCCGCACCGCCTCGGCGATCGCTTCGCGGCGGCCGCCGATCTCGAACGCGCCCGGTGCGCCGGCAAGCACTTCGGCACGGATCCGCGCCGGGTCCTCGCTGCGCGGATTGTCGTCCGTGACGATGACGACATCGCTGAGCTGCGCGGCGACCCGCCCCATCTCCGGCCTCTTGCCCTGGTCGCGGTCGCCGCCCGCACCGAAGATGGTGATCAGCCTGCCCTCGACGTGGGGCCTCAGCGCCGCGATCGCCGCCTCCAGCGCATCGGCCGTGTGGGCGTAGTCGACGTAGACCGGAGCCCCCGCCGGTGTGATCACCGCCCGCTCGAGCCGGCCGCGCACCGGCGACACCCGGGCCATGGCGGGGAATATCTCGTCGAAGCTGGTGCCGGCCGCCATCACCAGGCCGGCGGCGACCAGCACATTGGCGGCCTGGTAGGCCCCGATCAGCGGCAGCGCGAGGCGGTGGCTCCTGCCTTCATGCTCGAGAAGCAGGGTCTGGCCGAGCGCGGTCGGGGTCTGCTCGGCGAGGCGGACGGTCTCGCCCGCACGGCCGACGGTCAGTAGCCGCGCGCCGCGGCGGCGGGCGCGCTCCATCACCTCGGCCGACTTGGGATCGTCTGTCCAAATCACCGCGGTGCCGGAAGGCGGCAGAAGTTCGTCGAACAGCCGCATCTTGGCTTCGAAATAGGCGTCCATCGACGGGTGGTAGTCGAGATGGTCACGGCTGAAGTTGGTGAAGGCGGCGGCGGCGAGCGGCACGCCCTCGCAGCGATGCTGGTCGAGCCCGTGGCTCGAGGCCTCATAGGCGACATGGCCGATGCCCATGCGCTTGAGGCCGGCCATGTTGTGCAAGAAGGTGACGATGTCCGGCGTCGTCAGCCCCGTCTTCACCTGGTCGTCGGACGTGGTCACGCCCAGCGTCCCGATCGACGCCGAGCGGTGGCCGAGCATGCGCCACATCTGCCGCGTCATCTCGACGCTGGAAGTCTTGCCGTTGGTCCCGGTGACCGCCACGACCGTCTCGGGAAAAGGTGCGTAGAAGCGCGCGGCAAGCTCGGCGAACAGCCGCCGCGGCTCCGGATCGGCGAGGTGGGGGACCTGCTCGATCTCGGCCTCGGGCCGCGCAACGACCGCCACGGCGCCGCGCTCCACCGCCTCGCCGATGAAATCCTCGCCGTTGAACACGGCGCCGCGGAACGCGCCGAACAAGCTTCCCGGCGCCACCTTGCGATGGTCGATGGCAAAGCCGGTCACTTCGGAATCGCTGGCGACGTCCGCCAGCTCGCACAGGCGCATTGCCTCAGCGCTCCTTGGCGCGGACGAAAGGCATCACCTCGGCCATGTTGGGCTCACGCGCCTTGTCCGGCCGCACGCCCAGCATCGGCGCGATCCGGCTGACCGTCTTGGAGATCACCGGCGCAACGTTCCAGCCGGCGGTGCGGAAGCCGTAGGTCTGCGCGGTGGCCTTGGGTTCGTCGAGCATGGCGACGATCACATAGCGGGGTTCATCCATCGGGAAAACGCCCGCGAAGGTGGTCACCAGCAGCGAGCGATTATGATATTTTTCCGCCGACCCGGTCTTGCCGCCGACCCGGTATCCCGGCGCGTCGGCCTTGCGGCCGGTGCCGTTGGTGACGACCAGGCGCATCAGCGAGCGCATCTTGTAGCTGGTGTCCTCGCTGAACACCCGCCGCCCCTTGGCCACGGGCCGGTTGCGGTCGACCTTGAGCAGGGTCGCGGGCCGGTAGATGCCGCCGTTGAACAGAGTGGCGTAGCCATTTGCGAGGTGAAGCGGCGTCACGGCAATGCCGTGGCCGTAGCCGACCGTCATGGTCGCAAGCTCGCCCCAGTTCGATCCGGGGCTGAGCGTCCGGCCCTTCTCCCTGAGCTCGATCTCGATTGGCGACAGGAAGCCCATCTTCTCCAGGAAATCCTTCTGCCGCGCGCCGCCGACCTCCGCGGCGATCTGGGCGGTGCCGATGTTCGAGCTCTCCTGCATGATCTCGGCGACCGAACAGGCGCGGTTGAAGGGATGGGTGTCGTTGATGGTGTGGCGACCGACCTGCAGCGCCTTGGGACAGCTGTACATCTGCCCCATCGACTTCACCGTGCCGACGTCGAGGCCCATGGCGACTGTGAACGGCTTGAAGGTGGAGCCGAGCTCATAGACGCCGAGAGTCGCGCGATTGAACCGGGCCTCCGGCGACCCTTGGCCCGCCGCATTGGGATTGAGCTGCGGCAGCGAGGTCATGGCCAGCACCTCGCCGGTGTGGATGTCCATGATGATGCCCGCCGCGCCGATTGCCGAATAGGTCGTCATCGCTGCGAGCAGCTCGTGCTCGAGCGCCTGCTGGATCCGGCTGGAGATCGACAGCGTCAGCGGCTCGCCGCGGGTCGCGGGGTCGGAAAGCTGCTTGTCGAACGCCCGCTCCATGCCGGCATTACCGTGCCCGTCGACGTCGGTGAAGCCGATGACATGGGCGCCGAGGCTGGTCTGCGGGTAGAGGCGGTCCGGCTCGCGGTCGAGCGCCATGCCCGGCTCGCCGAGTGCATTGACCGCTTCGACCAGGGCCGGGGACGCGCGGCGACGCAGGTAATAGAAGCGCTTGTTGGAGCGCAGCATTGCATAATATTGCAGCTCGTCGCGCTCGGGCATCAGCCTTGCCAGCGCCTGCGCCAGCTCCAGCTTGTTGCCGATCACCTTCGCGGGGTGCAGGCCGATGGTCCACGCGTCGATGGTCCGCGCCAGCGGCTGGCCATCACGGTCGACGATGTCGCCGCGCTGGGGCACCAGTGCCGTGATTCCGACCTTGCGCCCGGCATGGTCGCCGAACGCCGCCAAATAGAGGATGCGGGCGACGATCACCGCGATGATCCCGCAATATACCAGCATCCCGAACATCAGCCGCTGGTGCATCATCGCCAGCACCTGGCGGCGTTGCCCGACCAGGCGCAGCCGCTCGGGGCGCTGGCCGACCAGCCGCAGCCCTTCCGGCCGAGAAGCGACAAGGGCGGCGGTGGGCGCGTTCATGGCGTCTTGGTCGGCTCCTTGGCGGTGGCGGATGCGGCGATTTTCTTGGGCTTGGCGGCAGGTGTGGCGAGCGGCGCCAGCGGGTCGATCCCGGCGCTGCTGCCCTTCTCGGCGGCCGGCGCCTTGGCTTCCGGCTTCGCCTTATCGGCCGGTCCCCTGGCCTCCGGCTTTGCCTTCGCGCCGGTCTGCGCCCCCGCCGCCGGCTTCGCCTTGTCGCCGGCCTGCGCCCTGGCTTCCGGCTTCGCCTTCTCGGCCGCTCCCTTGACGTCCGGCTTTGCCTTCTCGCTCGCCTGCGCCCTGGTCTCCGGCTTCGCCTTCTCAGAAGCCGGCTTCTCGTCGGGTGCGGCCGACTTGACGGACCTGGGCGTGGCCGGCGGATCGGCCGGCACCTCGCGCTTGAGGCTGACGGTCTGCATCAGCGCCTTGGCGGAAAGGTCCGGCGCCTCATCGGCGCCCGGTACCCGCTGCACCTGCGGCCGGGCGGCGTCGCCAGGCGCGGCGGCCAGCACCACCGGCGCCTCGATGTCGATCTGGCGCTTGGGCTGGACCAAGCGGGCAAGCTCGAAACCACCGCCCAGGAACTGGTCGGCCGAAGGCGCCGAAAGCCGGAGCACGTTGACGTTCCAGCGCTCGAGCTGGGCAAGCCGGCCGCGCGTGCCGATCTCGGTCTGAAGCACGCGAATGTCGCGCTTGGCGAGCACGATCCTGGTTTCGACCTGCTCGAGGGCCGCGCGCTCGGAGGCAACGCGCAGC
>DATLFV010000150.1:0-31954 GCA_035540875.1 Sphingomicrobium sp.
GGGGTCAGGCCGGTGGCATCGGCAAGCTGTTCCTGCGTCATCGGCAGCTCATAGCCATTGGCGTTGCCGAGCCCCGCCAGCTTCAGCCGCAGGGAGAACTCGCACAGAAGGTGCGCAACCCGGGTTCGCGCATTCCTCCGGCCGACGTTCATGATCCACTCGCGGAAAATCGACCCGTCCACGAGGGTATCGATCCACATCGCACGCGCGACGGCGGGTCTTTCCGCCGCCAGCCGCAGTATCCCTTCCCTCGGAATGTAGGCCACTTTGCAGGCCGTGAGCGCCTGGACGCTGTGGTCGGCAGTTCCCAGCAGCGAGTTCTGAAGGTCGACCATCTCGCCCTTGATGTGGATCGCCACGATCTGGCGCGCACCCTCGCCCGTCAGCTTCGAACGGATGGAGTAGCCCGACAGCATCAGGCATGAGTGGGTCGCAAGTTCGCGCTCCCGCACGATGAACTGGCTGCGCTCGATCACCTTGTGCTGGAAGGGAAGCGCCAGGATGGCCTCACGGTCCGCCGCGCCGAGCTTCACTCGATAGGCAAGCTTTTGAACCATGGGTTCGAGCATCGAGGGTGTTGGCGATGAAGTCACGGAACGTCTCCCGAAGAGCACAGGGCGGGAGCGCGATGGTCTCTCAGGCATCGATGCCCAGGAACCGGACCGACGATGAAATCTCCTTAGCACAGTTTGGCCGCGCCGGCTTGATTCATTTTGCGATCGAACGTCAACATCCCCGGCAGATGTCGGCCACCCAAAGCCGACATTAGCGTCTAGCGTCCGCTTTCGACCCATTGCGGACATTAGAGACGGGGCATGGGCGCTAGCTTTGTTGCGAACTCTAGCTGGTCCGGATCAGCTCCCCACTGCTGCACTCGGTTAAAGCTTTCCTCCAGCAAGGTCAGGAGCCGCTCCTGAAAAGATTCAATGCGTGCGCCGCGAACAGCAAAGTCCTTGCGCCAGTAGCGGCTGTCGCCGCGGTCCTCGGAACAACAGAGCCACAAGTTCCACGAGGGCCCAGCTTCACTCTCAAGATACACTTGGATGAGGAAGTTGGGATTGTCGCCCCAACGTATCGAACGCTCAGGAGAGTCCTTAGCGTTCTTTGTCAGCGTGATGCCGTGCGTTCTAGCGAACTGCTCAAGGACTGGGTCGATGGTGAGCAGCGGCGCTTCCAAACGCTGCCATTCCTCGGGAGTGCCATACCAGCCGCCGTTCGCCATGAACGGCTACATAACAATGCGCGTAGCCAATGTCCGCTTTCCACCCAAAGCAGACACTAACCACGCACCCGCATTGTTGTCAGCCACGGCCGACAACAGCATCGATGACCTGGCCCTGCGTGCAACGGTTGCACGGACCGCTGCAATGGGTGCGCTGCTCGCTGCACCTTCCGCAATGCCGCCGATCGGCAGAGACTGTGGCTCGTCGCGCCTGCCCTCGCGCTCCGGAGACGATCATGACCCGCAAATTGCTGCTCGCTGCTGCCGCTCTCGCCACCCTCGCCGGCTGCTCGTCCCGCCCGCGCGAATTCTCGCCCGTGCTTGCCGCCCCGGCCGCCGACCAAAGCGCGTTCAATGCCGCGGTCGCCGAATGCGGGGCGCTGCTGGCGGACGGCAGGCTCACCTCGGACGGCCGCATGGCATCGGGGGCGGCGGGTGCCGCGGCGGGCGGCGCCACGCTCGCGGCCGGCAGCGCGGCGGCAAGCGGCGCGGGCATGTTCGGCGGCATGGCGGTGGCCGGCGCCACCATCGTCCTCCTGCCGTTCGTCGCGGTCGGCGGCGCCTATGGCATGGCCAAGGCCCGGCAGAAGCGGAAGGAGGCGGCGATCCAGGCCGCCATGGCCGGCTGCCTCGACGAGCGCGGCTTTGAGGTCGCCGGCTGGCAGCAGAAGGGCAGGATGATCCCGGTCAGGAAGGCCGAAGCCGCCGCCCGATAGGTCGCCGCCGGTCCCCGGCCTCAGCCCGCGCGCGCGGCGAGGCGGCTGATCGTCTCTGCCAGGCGGAGGTCCCGTTCCGTCACTCCGCCCGAATCATGGCTGGTCAGGCGGAAATCGACGCGGTTCCACCGCGAAGTGAACTCCGGGTGGTGGTCCGCCTTCTCGGCATGCAGCGCGACCCGAGTCAAGAAGGCGAAGGCCTCGCCGAAGTCCGCGAAGCGGAAGCTGCGGACCAGCGCCTTGCCGTCATCGGATCGCGACCAGCCTTGGGGAGGGTTCATAATCTTCTGTCCTACACGGGGCCAGCTGGGCTAAATAGCGCCCGTGGCCCGGCCTGCCCGCCCCGTCGATCCTCGTCGCTGCCGTACACCTTGGCGCTAAAGTCACGAAACTGGTCGCGTTCTACGGGACTTTAAGGACCGTAAGCACGCGCACGCCCGATCTTGCAATGGCCGTTGCGGCGGCGCAGTGAAGCCGAGCGAAGGAGTAAGGACATGGCCACCCAAGTCGCCGAGAAGGGCCCGCTCGGCCTCGACAACCCGATGGGCACCGACGGCTTCGAGTTCGTCGAATATACCGCCCCCGACATCGAGCTGCTGCGCTCCTTGTTCACCAGGATGGGCTTTCCGGAGGTCGCCCGCCATAAGTCCAAGAACGTCACCCTCCACAAGCAGGGCGACTGCAACTTCATCATCAACGCCGAGCCCGGCAGCTACGCCGAGGATTATGCCAGGGCCCATGGGCCGAGCGCCTGCGCCATGGCGTTCCGGGTCAAGGATGCCCGGGCCGCCCATGCCCGTGCGCTCGATCTCGGCGCCACCAACGTCACGGTCGCCCACGGCGACGGCGAGCTCGATTTGCCGGCGATCGAGGGCATCGGCGGCTCGCGCCTGTTCCTGATCGACCGCTACGGCGAGGGTTCGGGAATCGAGGGCTCGATCTACGAGGTCGACTTCGACTTCCATCCCGACTGGCGCGAGCGGATGGCGGCGGCGGATTCGAAGCTCACCTACATCGACCACCTGACCCACAACGTGAACCGCGGCAACATGGCCACCTGGGCCGATTTCTACGAGCGGCTCTTCAACTTCCGCGAGATCCGCTACTTCGACATCGAGGGCAAGGTCACCGGCCTGTTCTCCAAGGCGATGACTTCGCCGTGCGGCAAGATCCGCATCCCCTTGAACGAGAGCCAGGACGACAAGAGCCAGATCGAGGAGTTCCTGCGCGAGTACAAGGGCGAGGGCATCCAGCACATCGCGCTCGGCACCACCGACATCTACGCCGCCGTCGACATCATCCGCGCGCGCGGCATCCCCTTCCAGGACACGCCCGACACCTATTACGAGATGCTGCCCGAGCGCATCCAGGGCCATGGCGAGAATCTCGAGGAGCTCGAGAAGCGCCGGATCCTGATGGACGGCGCGCCGACCGAGGGGCAGGGGCTGCTGCTGCAGATCTTCACCCAGAACGTGATCGGCCCGATCTTCTTCGAGATCATCCAGCGCAAGGGCAACGAGGGCTTCGGCGAGGGCAATTTCAAGGCCTTGTTCGAAAGCATCGAGCTTGATCAGATGCGCCGGGGCGTGATTTGATCCGCCGAGAGCCGTTCGTGCTGAGTAGGCCCGCAGGGCCGTATCGAAGCACAGTCCTTCGATACGCGCCTTCGGCTTCGCTCGGTCGCTACTCAGGACGAGCGGTACTGGAAGCAAACCCGTTCATGCTGAGTAGCCGGTGAGCCTGTCGAACCGGCGTATCGAAGCACGAGAGAGACAGTGAACAGCGAAGCCTTCATCTGCGACTACGTCCGAACCCCGATCGGCCGCTACGGCGGCGCGCTCAGCAGCGTCCGCGCCGACGACCTCGCCGCGATCCCGATCAAGGCCTTGATCGACCGCAACCCCAGCGTCGACTGGTGCGAGCTCGACGACGTCATCCTCGGCTGCGCCAACCAGGCGGGCGAGGACAATCGCAACCTCGCGCGCATGGCCGGGCTGCTCGCCGGCCTGCCCGACAGCAGCGGCGGCGTCACCCTCAACCGGCTGTGCGGCTCCGGCCTCGACGCCGTGGCGATGGCGGCGCGGGCGATCCGCGGCGGCGAATCCGACCTCATCATCGCCGGCGGCAGCGAGAGCATGAGCCGCGCGCCGTTCGTATTGCCCAAGGCGGAAAGCGCCTTTGAACGCCGCGCCGAAATCTACGACACCACCATCGGCTGGCGCTTCGTCAATCCGAAGATGAAGGACGCTTACGGCGACGACACCATGCCGAGCACCGCCGAGAACGTGGCGCAAGAGTATCAGGTCACGCGCGCCGACCAGGACGCGTTCGCGCTGCGCAGCCAGCAGAAGACCGCCGCCGCGCAGGCCAGCGGCCGGCTGGCGGCGGAGATCGTCGCGGTCGAGATCCCGCAGCGCAAGGGCGATCCGCAGCTGGTCGACACGGACGAGCATCCGCGCCTGACCAGCCTCGACAAGCTGGCGGCGCTGAAGCCGATCGTGCGCAAGGACGGCAGCGTCACCGCCGGCAATGCCAGCGGCGTCAACGACGGCGCCGCGGCCATCATCATCGCCTCGGAAGAAGCGGCCAGGCGCAACGGTCTCACGCCGCGCGCGCGCATCCTCGGCGGCGCGGTCGCCGGCGTGCCGCCGCGGATCATGGGCATCGGCCCCGCCCCCGCCTCGCAGAAGCTGCTCAGGCGGCTGGGCATCGGCCTTGACCAACTTGACGTGATCGAGCTCAACGAGGCGTTCGCCGCCCAGGGCCTCGCCGTGCTGCGCCAGCTCGGGCTCCCCGACGACGATCCGCGCGTGAACCCCAATGGCGGCGCCATCGCGCTCGGCCATCCGCTCGGCATGTCGGGCGCGCGCCTCGCGCTCACCGCGACCGAGGAGCTCAGCCGCAACGGCGGCCGCCTCGCGCTGGCCACCATGTGCATCGGTGTCGGCCAGGGCATCGCTCTGGCGCTCCAGCGCGCGTGATGGACGAAGAAGCAATCTGGGCGCTTCTGAAGGGGGTGCCGGATCCCGAAATCCCGGTGGTGTCGGTGGTCGACCTCGGCATCGTTCGCGAGGTGGCGCCGGACCGGGTGCGGATCACCACCACCTACTCGGCCTGCCCGGCCAGCCAGGTGATCGAGCAATCGATCCGCGATGCGCTCGACGCCGCCGGCTATCGCGACGTCAAGATCGATACGGTGATGTCGCCGCCGTGGACGACCGAGTGGATCAGCGACGAAGGCCGCGAGGCACTGCAGCGCTACGGGATCGCGCCGCCCGATCTTGCGAAAACCGCGACTTGCCCGCAGTGCGGCTCAACCGACACCGAGCAGGTCAGCCGCTTCGGCTCGACCCCCTGCAAGGCGCAATGGCGCTGCAAATCCTGCCTGGAGCCGTTCGACCGCTTCAAGTGCCACTGATGACGAACGTCATGCTGAACTTGCTTCAGCATCCATTCTGTTGAAGCCCGCTATGGTCTCCAAAATGGATCCTGAAACAAGTTCAGGATGACTCGCACGCGGTCACCACTCCGCGAAGCTGCCGTCCCGATGCCGCCAGATCGGGTTGCGCCAGCGGTGGCGGTCCTTGTCGGCCGCGCGGACCGCGGCCTCGTCGATGGTGACGCCGAGCCCCGGCCCCTGCGGGATCGGCAGGAAGCCGTCGACCGGGGTGATCGGCGCCGGGTCGGTGACATAAGTGAACAGGTCGCCGCCGACATTGTAGTGGATGCCGAGGCTCATTTCCTGGATCGCGACATTGGGCGCGGTGGCGGCAAGCTGCAGGCAGGCGGCGAGCGCCAGCGGCCCCAGCGGGCAGTGCGGCGCCACCGCGACATCATAGGCCTCGGCCATGGCCGCGATCTTGCGGCACTCGGTCAGCCCGCCGGCGTGGCTGAGGTCGGGCTGGATGATGTCGACCGCACCGGCGGCTAAGAAGGGCTTGAAGTCCCAGCGGCTGTAGAGCCGCTCGCCAAGCGCGATCGGGGTCGCCACCAGATTGGCGATCTGGACGAGGCCTTCCGGGTTCTCGGAGAGCAGGGGCTCCTCGATGAACAGCAGCCCAAGCGGCTCCAGCACCTTGGCGAGCTGCTTGGCCATCGGCCGGTGGACCCGGCCATGGAAGTCGAGCCCGACGTCCATCCCGACCGCCTGCGCCGCCTCGACGCGGGCGATCACCTCGTCGAACAGTTTCGGCGTCCCGATCCAGTCGAGCTCGGCGGTCGCGTTCATCTTGACCGCCGAGAAGCCCTGCTCGCGCCGAGCCTGGGCAGCATCGCCGATCTCGTCGGGCCGGTCGCCGCCGATCCACGCATAGGCGCGGATGCGGTCGCGCACTCGCCCGCCCATCATCTCCCACGCCGGCAGGCCCGCCGCCTTGCCCTTGAGGTCCCACAGTGCCTGGTCGAGCCCGGACAGCGCGCTCATCAGCACCGGACCGCCGCGGTAGAAGCCGCCGCGATAGGCGATCTGCCAGATATCCTCGATGCGCGCGGCGTCATGGCCGATGAAGCGGTCGCGGATCGCCTCGAACGCGCCGGCGACCGCCTCGGCATGGCCCTCCAGGCTCGCCTCACCCCAGCCGACCGCGCCGTCGTCCGTCTCGACGCGGACGAACAGCCAGCGCGGCGGAACGAAGAAGGTCTCGATACGGCCGATCTTCATCGCGTCATTCTCCGGCAAGGCGCGCGGCATTGAGCAAGCGTCCGGCGGCGTCGTCCTCGTCGCCATATTCGCTGAGCTTCTTGATCGGCACCACCAGGCAGACGCTGGAAGCGGGCAGCACGTTGCGCCAGTCGGCGATCAACTGCTTGTAGGCGCGGCCGACGTTGCGGATCTTGCGGTCGAGGTCGAACAGGCCGAGCGGGTTGACGTTGCCGTTCTTCTCGCGAAGCGCGGTGTCCCAGTCGACCTGGTCGGTCAGGCTGTACCAGGTGAAGCCGACGGTGGGGATGCCGACGTTGCGCAGCCGCAGCACGTTCGCCCATTCCTTCCACAGCCACTTCACCGCCTCGTCGCCGTGCGGGCCCTCCCACAAATTGGTCTCGGTGTGCATGATCGGCACGCGGTAGCGGTTGTAATATTGGCGAGTGATCTCGGAATAGCCGAACACCTCCCCCGCCGCGACCGTGTGCCCGTCGGCGAACACGCGGTGCTCGTTGAGCATGTAATAATCATTGCCCATGATGCAGTGCTGCTTGAGCCGGTGCTCGAGGAACCATTTGTACTCCTCGCGGCTCATGCCGTTATCCATCAGATATTCGTACATGCCGCTGTCGACCCGGCGACCGTAGTTGAGGTCGAGGCTGAGGAAGCGCATCTGGTTCAGCACCTCGGCGCGGCCGATCGCCGACGGGCTGTCGGCGTGGGTATATTCCGAGGATTCCGACTGGATGAAGATGGCGTCGTGGCGGCGCTTGAGGATTTCGATCATCGCCATGACGTTGGCCTTGACGATGTGCTTCATGGCCGTGACGAACGAGAAATCGTCCTTCTTCTGCTCGTTCCACCAGCCGTACTTTGCCGAGAAGACGGCGCAGATGAACATCTCGTTGATCGGGGTGTAGAGCTGCACCCAGGGATAGCGCTCGGCAAAGGCGCCCGCATAGGTGGCGAACAGCCGCGGGAAGTCGGGGTTCTGGAAATTGCCGACCCAGTCCGGCACGCCGAAGTGGCACAGGTCCATGATCGGCGTGATCTCGCGCCGCTTCAGCTCCGCGAAGGTGACGTCGGCGAAGCTCCAGTCATATTTGTTGGGGCCCAGCCAGGTGCGGTGCAGCGGCGCGCCGTAGCGCAGATAGTTGATGCCGATTTCCTGGACGCAGTCGAAATCCTCGCGCCACCGTTCGTAGTGGCCGCAGGTTTCCATCTGGTCGACGCGGGTCTTGCCGTGCTCGATGGTCGGGATGCTGTTCTCGATCCCCGTCGCGAACATGAAGTTGGCGATGGCTGTTCTCCTTGGTCGGTGGAGTTCGCGGGTGCCCGTTCAGCCCGCGAATGGTAAGTCCGGCAAGCCGCTCACTCCCGGTGAGACGACAAACAATCCGCCGGCATTTGGTTGCCTCGCGATTTCCGCCTCGTCCAGCCCGATCGATGCGGAGGTGATATAAAGTTGGGCGAACCCGCTGCCCCCGAACGCGCAGCTGGTCGGCCGCGCGACCGGCACGTCGATCCGTGCGAGGCACTCGCCGGCGGGCGAATAGCGCCGCACGCACCACCCGTCCCAGAAGGCGATCCACAGGCAGCCCTCGGCATCGACGGTCATTCCGTCCGGGTAGCCATCTCCCTCGCCGTAGCGCGCGAAGACGCGGCGCTCGCCGACATTGCCGTCGCGATCGAGGTCGAAGGCATAGGTGACCTGCAGCGCCGAATCGTTGTGGTACATGATGTCGCCGGCAGGGCTGAACGCCGGGCCGTTGGTGACCTTGTAGCCGTCGTCGATCCTGGTGCAGGCCATGCCGGGACCGATGCGGTACAAGGTGCCGGTCGCGGCCTGCTCGGTATCGTCCATGCTGCCGGCCCAGAACCGCCCGGCGCGGTCGACCTTGCCGTCATTGAAGCGATTGTCGGGCAGGTGCTTCTCGGGCCGTTCGACGACTTCGAACCGTTCCTGCTCGAGGTCGATCAGGGCAATGCCGTCTTCGGTACCGGCGATGAACCCGCCGCCCGCGCGCGGCGCGAGCGAGCCGACCCTGAGCGGCGTCGCCCATTCGCGACGCTCGCCTTCCTGATCGATCCGGAAGATCCTGCGGCCCTTGATGTCGAGCCAGTAGAGCGCGGCCTCGCGCTCGACCCAAACCGGGCCCTCGCCGAGCACGGCGTGGACGTCGGCGATGCACCGGACCTGCGAATCAGACTGCATCGGCGCCCCGATAGACTGACCGCGCCAAAAGAAAACCTTTCAAAGCCATCTCGCGACGCTGAACTTTTGGGCTAAGGGCCAAGCCATGCGCTGGGCAGATGGTTTCATTGCCGCGGACTGGGGAACGACCAACCGCCGCGCCTATCGGATCGACCGACATGGCCGCTGCGAAGCGGAGTTCGAGGATGGGCAGGGCATCCTGTCCGTGCCTGCCGGCGGCTTCCCGGCTGCGGTCGCCGAGATCCGCGCCCGGCTCGGCGAGCTGCCGCTGCTGCTCGCCGGCATGATCGGATCGAACCGCGGCTGGGTCGAAGCGCCCTACGTCGCCTGTCCGGCGAGCCTCGACGATCTCGTCGCGGGCCTCGCCTGGCCGGACGCGGACGTGGCGATCGTGCCGGGCGTCTCGTTCCGCGATGGCAGGCGCGCCGACGTCATGCGCGGCGAGGAAGTGCAGCTGCTCGGTGCGGTTGCCGACTCGCTGGTGAGCCCCGATGCCCTCGTCTGCCATCCCGGCACCCACAACAAATGGGCGCTTATGTCCGGTGGCCGGATAGCCGAATTCCGCACCGTCATGACCGGCGAGCTGTTCAACCTGCTCAAGTCGCACAGCATCCTGTCCGAGCTGCTGGCAGCGCCCGCCGCCGCCGATGATGCCTTCCGCGCCGGGGTCCGCGAGGGGCTTGGCGATACCGACCTGCAGGCCGAGCTGTTCGCGGTGCGCGCCCGGGTGCTGCTCGGCGCCGCCGCGCGCGAGAGCGCGGCCTCCTATACCAGCGGGCTGCTGATCGGCGGTGACGTGCGGATCGGCCTGCGCGATGGCGCACCGGACGCGGTGGTGGTGATGGGCCGTCCAGAGCTTACCGCGCTTTACGCCGCGGCGCTGGCCGAGGCCGGCGTCGCCGCCACCGAGCTTGATGGCGAAACCTGCTTCCTCGCCGGAATCCGGCACATTGCGGAGCATATCGCATGAGTGCGCTCGACACCTTCAACCAGCATCTTCGCGCCTGCCCGCTCGTCGCCATCATCCGCGGCGTCACGCCCGACGAGACGGAGGCGATCGGCGGCGCGATTTTCGACGCCGGCATCCGCATCATCGAAGTGCCGCTGAACTCGCCCGATCCGCTGCGCAGCATAGAGCGACTGGCGCGCCGCTTCGGCGAGGAGGCCCTGATCGGCGCCGGGACAGTGCTCGAGCCGCAGCAGGTCGATGACGTCGCCGCGGCCGGCGGGCGGCTGATCGTGTCGCCCAACAGCAACCAAAGGGTGATCGCCGCCGCCGCCGCCGCCGGGCTGGTGTCCGCGCCGGGCTATTTCACCCCTTCGGAGGCGTTCGCGGCGCTGGAAGCCGGCGCGACGGCGCTCAAACTGTTTCCCGCCGAGGGCGCCAGCCCCGCCGTCCTCAAGGCGCAGCGCGCGGTGATCCCCCGCGACGTGCCGATCCTCGTCGTCGGCGGGGTGGCGCCGGACAACATGCGCCCGTGGCGCGATGCCGGCGCCGACGGCTTCGGCCTTGGATCGGGGCTGTACAAGGCCGGCCAGTCCGCGGCCGCGACCGCCGAGCGGGCGCGCGCCTTTGTTGCAGGAGTGCGCGCCTGATGCGGCCGATTCCCATCGCCATCCTCGGCTACGGCAAGATCGCCGCCGACCAGCACGTGCCCGCCATCGCCGGCAACCCGCGCTTCCAGCTGGCGGGCACGTCGAGCCGGTCGGGCCAGGGACCGGAGCCGCGGTTCACCGACTGGCGCGAACTGCTGCGGGCGGTCGAGGGGCTGGAGGCGGTGGCGATCACGACACCGCCGGGGCCGCGCTACGAGATCGCCCGCGCCTGCATCGAGGCCGGGCTGCACTGCCTGCTCGAGAAGCCGCCGACGGCGGGCCTCAGCGAGATCCACGACCTCGCCTGCCTGGCCGAAGCCCGGGGCGTGACGCTCTTCACCACCTGGCACGCCCAGCACAATCCGGCGGTGAGCGCCGCCGCCGCGGCGCTGGCGGGGCAGCGCATCGCCTCGATGGCGATCCACTGGCACGAGGACGTGCACAAATGGCATCCCGGCCAGAACTGGATCTGGGAGCCTGGCGGGTTCGGCGTGTTCGATCCCGGCATCAACGCTTTGTCGATCGCCACCCGCATCTTCCCGGGCAGCCTGTTCGTGCGCTCGGCCGAGCTGCATTTCCCGGCGAACGCGCAGACCCCGATCGCGGCGGACCTGCTGCTGGCGAGTCCGGAGGCCGACGGTCCGTTGAGCTGCAGCTTCGACTGGCGCCGAGTCGAGGGCGAGGAATGGACCATCGCCATCCGCACCGCGTCGGGCTGCGAAATCCGGCTCGAACAGGGCGGCGCCAGGCTGCTGGTCGACGGCACCGCGCAGGACGCCGCGGGCATCGGCGAATATCCCGACATCTATGCGACCTTCGTCGACCTCGTCGACGAGCGCCGCAGCCTGGTCGATGTCGCGCCCCTGCGCCTGGTCGCAGACGCCCTGCTGGTGGGGCGCCGCCACGAGGTCGCACCCGTCCAGATGTAGCGCCTGTGGATATCTCTTGTCCTTGCCCGACGGTCGTGGCTAAGCATCATTGACCGGTCACGCGCGCGGGGGGCCAAGCTTATGCTCGATGTCATGACTGCCGATCGCGAGCGGCTCGACGCAGGCTTTGCCGGTAACCGCCTGCTGTCGACCTTCCCGCAGGATGCGCGCGCCTTGCTCGAGCCATTCGCGGAGAGGGTCGAGCTCGGTGCCGGCGACGTGGTGCTGCGGCGCGGCGCCGACGTCGATTCCAGCCTGTTCCCGTTCGGTGCGACGATGATCTCGATGCTCGTCGAGATCGGTTCGGGCCGCTCGGTCGAAGTGGCGTCGATCGGCCGCGAAGGTGCCGTCGGCGGCATCGTCAGCTGCGGCGACGCGCCCGCTTTCACCCACAGCGTGGTGCTGGTCGCCGGACCGGCTCTGCGCATCCCGATGAGCGCGCTCGAGTCGGCGAAAAAAGCCTCCCCGTTCATCGCCAACATCTTCTGCCGCTTTTCCGATTATCTGCTCGCCGAGGTCATGCAGTCGGTGGCGTGCAGCGCCTTCCACTCGATCGAGCAGCGCGCCGCCGGCTGGCTGCTGACGGCGCAGGACCGCGCGGGCGACCGGATCGCGCTGACGCAGGAGGCGCTTGCCGGCCTGCTCGGGGTCCAGCGCACCTCGGTCAACGCCGCCATCGGCGCGCTCGAGGAGGAGGGCCTCATCATCGGCCGGCGCGGAGCGGTCGAGGTGCTCGACCGGGCCGGGCTGATCGCCCGCGCCTGCGAATGCTACGGCATTGTCGAGCGCCATTTCGCCGGAATCATCGGCCCCAGCGGCAGCGGCGGCAGCGCCGGCTGCGGCTAGCCAACGAACCGCCAGCGCAGGCTTTCACCGGCATGGAACGGCACCAGGCCGGCGATCGTCTCCGGCACGGGCGCTGACGTCCGCTCCAGCGTGACCGTGTCCGCGTTCACAGGGAGCCGGTAGAAACGCGCCCCGTGCTCCGATGCGAAGCCTTCGAACCTTTCGAGCGCCCCTTCTTCCTCGAACACGGTCGCATAGCTCTCCAGCGCAAAGGGCGCGTTGAAGATGCCGGCGCAGCCGCAGGCGGATTCCTTGGCTTCCCGCTCGTGCGGCGCGCTGTCGGTGCCGAGGAAGAATTTGGGCGATCCCGACGTTGCCGCTGCCCTGATCGCGAGCCGGTGCTGCTCGCGCTTGGCGACCGGCAGGCAATACATGTGCGGCCTCAGGCCCCCGGCGAACAAGGCGTTGCGGTTGATGACGAGATGCTGCGGGGTGACGGTTGCGGCGACGTTGGCGCTCGCGTCGTGAACGAACTGGGCCGCTTCGCTGGTTGTGACATGCTCGAAGACGATCCTGAGCTCGGGCAAGGCGCGGGTCAGCGGCTCCAGAACGCGATCGATGAACACGGCCTCGCGGTCGAAAATGTCGATCTCGGGGTCCGTGACTTCGCCGTGGACGCACAAAGTCATGCCGACGCGCTGCATCCGCTCCAGCGCCGGCATGATGTTGCGGATGTCGGTCACCCCGCTTGCGCTGTTGGTCGTCGCGCCAGCCGGGTAGAGCTTGGCGGCGATCCAGACCTGCTCGGCAAAGCCGCGCTCGAGCTCGTCGGGGTCGGCTTCGTCGGTCAGGTAGCAGGTCATCAGCGGCGTGAAGTCCGGCCCAGCCGCCGCGACGATCCGCTCGCGATAGGCGGCCGCCGCCGCCACCCGGGTCACCGGCGGCACCAGGTTGGGCATGATGATCGCGCGGGCGAACTGGCGGGCGGTGTAGGGCGCGACCCGCTGCAGCATCTCATTGTCGCGCAGGTGGACGTGCCAGTCGTCGGGGCGGCGAATGGTCAGCTTCTGCGATGTCGTGGTTTGCGATGTCACTGGCGGCTCCCTAACTGAACGCCATGGCCGCCACCACCCTGACCGACCGCGCCATCGTCCGCCTGTCAGGCGAGGACGTCCGCGGCTTCCTCCAGGGGCTGGTCACCAGCGACGTCGCCGGTGCGCTGCCGGTCTGGGCCGGGCTGCTGACGCCCCAGGGGAAGTGCCTGTTCGACTTCATCGTCTGGCCGGATGCCGACGATCTGCTCCTCGACTGCGAGGCCGCAGCCGCCGACGATCTCGTCAGGCGCCTCGGCCTCTATCGCTTGCGCCGGCCGATCGCCATCGCGCGCGATGCTGCGGTGGCGGTGCACTGGTCGCCGCGAAGCGAGCAGGGGCAGCTCGACCCGCGTCTTCCGCAACTTGGCTGGCGCTGGTTGGCGCCGGCGTCGGAACCGGCAACCGGCTGGCTCGAGCACCGCCTGCGCCTGGGCGTGTGCGAAGGCAGGGCCGAACTGGCCGACATCCTCTGGCTCGAATGCAACGCGGCCGAACTGAATGGGGTGAGCTTCACCAAGGGCTGCTTCGTCGGGCAGGAGAATACGGCCCGCATGAACTGGCGGAGCAAGGTCAACCGCCGGCTGGTCGTCGCCGCGGCGGCCGAGCCGGGCCCCCGCACCCGCATTCATTATCCGGAGCTCGGCCTGGCCGTCGAGCACCGGCGCCTGGATGACCTTGGCGGCGCGATCATCCCCCAATGGCTCGGCGCGGCGCTGGCTCAGCCGAGCACCGCATAAGCGCGCACGGGGAAGCTCCCCATGCCGGCAATCTTCGGCGGGACGGCCGAAATACGAAAGCCGAGCTCGGGAAGCCTGTCGAGCCCCGTCATATGCTCGCAGATGGGGATGTCGGCGCCCAGCAGAGCCGTGTGCACCGGCCGCGACCGCCTGGCCGTGTCGTCGATATTGTAGCTGTCGATGCCGACGAAGGCGGCGCCTTGCGCGACCAGCCGGTCCGCCGCGGCCGCGGTGAGGAACGGGTGGTCGGTGAAGTAGGCGTCGGTGCGCCAGTGCCGGTCCCAGCCGGTGTGGAAAAGCACCGCCTTGCCCGTCACCTCCAGGCCGTCGAGGTCGGCGTCGTCGGTGGCGAGCCCCGCGGCGAAGGGCCGCCGCACGACGATGCCGGGCAGTTCGGCCAGCGAGCTCAATGCAAGCTCGGCCAGGTCCTTGCCGGCTGCGTAACGGTGGAACGGCGCATCGACATAGGTGCCGGTGTTCGCGACCATGTCGATGCGTCCGATCTGGAAGGTCGAGCCGTCGTCATAGTCGGCGGCGGAGGCCTCACGGCTCCAGAAATCGCAAACATGGGGAGCCGGGAGCCCCTGATAGGTCGTCATGCCATGCTCGATCACATGGCTGAGGTCGACGATCTCCTTGCCCGAGCTATCCGGCATAGTGCCACTCCACCGATCAGCATCCACACCACGTTGAGCACGGCCGAGGGAATGGCGCCGTGCCACCAGCCATTGACGATGAAGCCCCCGGCACCGACGACGTTCATCCCCTGGTAGAGCGGCGATCGTCCGGTCACCTTGCCGATCGACAGCAAAAGATAGGCGCCCAGGATCAGCGACGCGCCGACCCAGCCCGCGATCTCGACGGCAAGTTCGATCGCGCTCAGCTCGCCAGCCTTCGCAGCACGTAGGGCAGGATTCCCCCGGCGTGGAAATATTCGAGCTCGTTGTAGGTGTCGATCCGGCAGCGGGCGGTGATGGTGAACTCGCTCTTGTCTTGGCGGCGGACGGTGACTTCCACCTCCTGGCGAGGCTTGAGCTCGGCGACTCCGGCAATGCTGAACTTCTCGCTGCCGTCGAGGCCAAGGCTCTGGGCGCTCTCGCCGTCGCGGAACTGGAGCGGCAGAACGCCCATGCCCACGAGGTTCGAGCGGTGGATGCGCTCGAAGCTCTCGGCGATCACCGCGCGGACCCCGAGCAGCACCGTGCCCTTGGCGGCCCAGTCGCGCGACGAGCCGGTGCCATATTCCTTGCCAGCCAGGATGACGAGCGGCCGTCCGTCCTGCTTGTAGAGCATGGCGGCATCGTAGATCGGCATGATCTCGCCGGTCGGAGCGTAGCGCGTGAAGCCGCCCTCGACGCCCCCATTCACGTTGGCCAGCATGCGGTTGCGGATGCGGATGTTGGCGAAGGTGCCGCGCATCATCACTTCATGGTTGCCGCGCCGGGCGCCATAGCTGTTGAACTCGCCGCGGCTGACCTGCCGTTCGAGCAGGTAGCGGCCGGCCGGGCTGTCAGGCTTGATCGCGCCGGCCGGGGAGATGTGGTCGGTGGTGATCGAATCGCCGAACACCGCCAGCGCCCGCGCCCGCTCGATGTCGGCCGGCGGGGTCGGGGTCATGGTCATGCCGGTGAAGTATGGCGGGTTCTGGATGTAGGTGGAGGTCGGCGGCCAGCTGTAGGTGTCGCCGCCGGTCACCTCGATCGCCCGCCAGCGCTCGTCCCCGGCATAGACGTCGGCATAGCGGCGGCGGAACATGTCCGAATGGACGTGCGCGTCGATCAGCTGCCGCACCTCCTCGTTGCTCGGCCAGATGTCCTTGAGGAACACCGGCTCGCCGTTGTGCGAGGTGCCGATCGGCTCTGCGGCCAGGTCGGAGCGCACGGTCCCCTTGAGCGCGTAGGCGACCACCAGCGGCGGCGATGCGAGGTAGTTGGCGCGGCAATCGGGCGACACTCGGCCCTCGAAGTTGCGATTGCCCGAAAGCACGCTGACCGCGACCAGGTCCTTCTCGCTGATCGCCTTGCTGATCGGCTCGGCGAGCGGCCCGCTATTGCCGATGCAGGTCGTGCAGCCATAGCCGACCAGGTCGAAGCCCAAAGCGTTCAGGTCGTCCGACAGCCCGCTCGCCTCGAGATAGTCGGTTACCACCTGGCTTCCGGGCGCGAGGCTGGTCTTGACCCAAGGCTTGCTCTGCAGCCCCCGCTCGCGCGCCTTGCGGGCGACCAGCCCCGCGGCGACCAGCACCGAAGGGTTGGAGGTGTTGGTGCAGCTGGTGATGGCGGCGATCACCACGTCGCCATTGCCAAGGTCGAAGTCTTCGCCGTCGACCGGCACGCGCGGTTCCTGCGCCTTCTTGTACGTGGACTCGAGCTCGGCGTTGAACTGGTCGTCGACCTCGGACAGCAGGACGCGGTCCTGCGGCCGGCGCGGCCCGGCCAGCGAGGGTTCGATGCTGCTCATGTCGAGGTCGAGCGTGTCGGTGAACAAGGGCTCGGGCGCCGCCGCGTCGCGCCACAGGCCCTGCGCCTGGCAATAGGCGCGCACCAGCGCAATCCGCTCCTCGTCGCGGCCGGTGAGGCGCAGATATTCGAGCGTCCGCTCGTCGACCGGGAAGAAGCCGCAGGTGGCGCCATATTCGGGCGCCATGTTGGCGATGGTGGCGCGGTCGGCGAGCGTCAGCGCGTCGAGCCCGGGCCCGTAGAATTCGACGAAGCGTCCGACCACGCCCTTGGCGCGAAGCATCTGGGTGACGGTCAGCACCAGATCGGTCGCGGTGATGCCCTCCTTGAGCTCGCCGGTCAGCCGGAAGCCGACCACCTCGGGGATCAGCATGCTGACCGGCTGGCCGAGCATCGCCGCCTCGGCCTCGATGCCGCCGACCCCCCAGCCGAGCACGCCGAGACCGTTGATCATCGTCGTATGGCTGTCGGTGCCGACCAAAGTGTCGGGATAGGCAACTTCCTCGCCATTCTGGTCGGGCGACGACCAGACGCATTGCGCGATATTCTCGAGGTTCACCTGGTGGCAGATGCCGGTGCCCGGCGGCACCACCTTGAAATTGTCGAACGCGCTCGCGCCCCACTTCAGGAATTCGTAGCGCTCGCCGTTGCGTTCATATTCAAGCTCGACGTTGCGGCCGAAGGCGCGGGGATTGCCGAACTCGTCGACCATCACGCTGTGGTCGATCACCAGGTGCACCGGGACCAAAGGGTTGATCTTCTGCGGGTCGCCGCCGAGCTGCTTCATGGCATCGCGCATGGCGGCGAGGTCGACCACGGCGGGGACACCGGTGAAATCCTGCATCAGCACCCGCGCCGGCCGGTACTGGATCTCGCGGGCAATGCGCCGCTCCTTGAGCCAGTCGACCATGCACTGGAGATCGTCGCGGGTGACGGTGGCGCCGTCCTCGAAGCGCAGCAGGTTTTCCAGCAGCACCTTCATCGAAAACGGCAGCCGCGACACGTCGCCGAGCTGCTCGGCGGCCTTGGCCAGCGAATAATAAGCATAAGACCTGCCGCCGACCTCGAGCGTCGAGCGGGTGCTGAGGCTGTCCTGGCCGGTCGGGATCATCGCGCGTCCTTGCTGGTATCGAGCCGCGGCATTGGGCGGCCGCAGCGCCCTTAGCAAGCCGCCTCCCGCCTCGCCAAGGGCCGGCGAGGGTGGCCGCAGGGCTTTCTAGAGCCAGCCGCGGCGCCGGAAAAACCAGTAGGGCAGCACCGCGCTCAAGACCATCAGCGCCAGCGCGAACGGATAGCCGAACAGCCAGCCGAGCTCGGGCATGTGCTCGAAGTTCATGCCATAGATGGTGCCGACCAGCGTCGGCGGCAGGAAGATGACCGCCGCGACCGAAAAGATCTTGATGATGGCGTTCTGCTCGACGCTGATCAGCCCCAGGGAAGCGTCGAGGAGGAAGGTGAGGTTGCTCGCCAGGAAGGCGCTATGGTCGCCCAGCGAGGCAAGGTCGGCGCTCAGGCTGTGGACGCGTTCGCGCAGCTGCTCGTCGCGCCGCACCCGCTCGGTGCCGAAGAGGAAGCCGATGGTGCGCGCCGCACTGACGCCGGTCTCGCGGATGCGTGCAAGCAATGCCTGGGCCCGTCCGATGCGGTTCAGCAGCGCCTCCAGCTGATCGGCCGGCACCCGCCGTTCGCGCGCCGGTCGGTCCTCCCGCCGGAAGATCTGGCCGGATATCTGCTCGATCTCCTCGCCTGCGGCCTCGAGCTCGTCCGCCAGCCGCTCGACGATGGCGTCGAGCAGGCGGGTCAGCACCGTGGCGGCATCGCGGGCGAGGCCGGGCTCCCGGTCCACGTGCTCCATGAAGTTGCGCACCGGCTTGGGGGTGGCATAGCGCACGGTCACCAGCCGGTTGCCGGTCAGCACGAAGGCGATCGGGGTCGAGGAGGGTTCGCCGTCCTGCACGCCGACGAGGGTGCTCATGGTCATGTAGATGGCGCCATCGCGCTCGAAGAAGCGGCTCGACGGCTCGATCTCCGCCAGCTCCTCGCGGGTCGGCACGTCGAGGCCGAGGCACTGCTCGACCAGCCGCTCCTCGGCGGCGGTCGGCTCCTCGAGGTCGACCCAGGTCGCCTGGTCCGGAACCCGGCCGCAGGCGGGGTCGATGATGCTCCCGTCGCAGGCGGGACCGAAAGCGCGCAGCATGGCGCGCCTGATCGCCCCCGCGCGCGGGCATTGCAAGCGGCATTGCCGCTGCTGCTCGCGAGCCGGTTGAGGCGCTTGCCGCACCCGGCTAGAGGCTTGCGCGATGTCCAGGATGTTCAAGATCGCGCTCCCCGACGGCTCCGTCAGGGAAGTGCCGGAAGGCTCGACCCCCGCCGACGTCGCGGCGGCGATCGGCCCCGGCCTGGCCAAGGCGGCCCTTGCGGCCCGGGTCGACGGCGAGCTGCGCGACCTCACTCGCCCGCTGGAAGGGGATGCGCGGCTCGAGCTGGTGACCTCGCGCGACGAGAAGGACGCGCTGGAACTGGTCCGGCACGACTTCGCCCATGTGCTCGCCGAGGCGGTGCAGAACCTGTTTCCGGGCACGCAGATCACGTTCGGCCCGGCGACCGACGACGGCTTCTACTACGACTTCGCCCCGCCACCGCAACGCGGACCGTTCACCGATGAGGACCTGCCGGCGATCGAGGAAGAGATGCGGCGCGTCATCGCCCGCGACGAACCCTTGATCCGCGAGGTCTGGACCCGTGAAAAGGTGCGCGACCATTTCGAGCGCACCGGGGAGACCTTCAAGGCCGAGTGGGTGATGGAGCTGCCCGAGCAGGAAACCATCACCATGTATCGCTCGGGGCATGGCGAGAGCGCGTGGCTCGACCTGTGCCGCGGGCCGCACCTCGCCTCGACCGGCAAGCTCGACCCCCAGGCGTTCAAGCTGACGCGCGTGTCCGGCGCCTACTGGCGCGGCGATCCGAAGAACCCGATGCTGAGCCGCATCTACGGCACCGCGTGGCTCAACAAGAAGCAGCTCGACGCTTATCTCGTGCGGCTCGAGGAAGCGGCGCGCCGCGACCACCGCAAGCTCGGGCAGGAGATGGACCTGTTCCACCTGCAGGCCGAAGCCCACGGCAGCGTCTTCTGGCACGCCAACGGTTTTCTGATCTGGCGCGAGCTCGAATCCTATATGCGGCGCAGGATCGACGAAGCCGGCTACCGGGAAATCAAGACGCCGCAGCTCATGGACGCGCGGCAGTGGGAGCGTTCAGGCCACTGGGGCAAGTATCGCGAGAACATGTTCGTGGTTCCCGACGAAATCCCGGGCACGGACGAGGACTCGCCCGTCGTCTCGGGAGACGCCGACCTGATGGCGTTGAAGCCGATGAACTGCCCGGCGCACGTGCTGGTCTTCAACCAGGGCATCAAGAGCTACCGCGACCTGCCGCTCAGGCTCTACGAAAATGGCAGCTGCCACCGCAACGAGCCGCACGGCGCACTCCACGGGCTGATGCGGGTGCGCCAGTTCACTCAGGACGACGCGCACATCTTCTGCACCGAGGAGCAGATCGTCGACGAGGTCCGGGCCTTCTGCGCCCTTGCCGACCGCGTCTATCGCGACCTCGGCTTCACCGGCTACGCGATCAAGCTCGCCCTTCGCCCCGACCAGCGCTTCGGCAGCGACGAGGATTGGGACAAGGCCGAAGGCGAGCTCCGCGATGCCGTGATCGCCGCCGGTCTCGCCACTTCCGAATATGGCTGGGAAGAGCTGCCTGGGGAGGGCGCGTTCTACGCCCCCAAGCTCGAATGGCACCTGACGGACGCGATCGGCCGCACGTGGCAGGTCGGGACCATCCAGTCGGACCGCGTGCTGCCCGACCGGCTCGACGCCAATTACATCGGTGAGGACGGGGCCAAGCACCGGCCGATCATGCTCCACCGGGCGATCTTCGGCTCCTACGAGCGCTTCATCGGCATCCTCATCGAGCATTATGCGGGCAAGTTTCCTTTGTGGCTGGCGCCGGTGCAGGCGGTGGTCGCGACCATCGTCTCCGACGCCGACGATTATGCGCGGGACGTGGCGGCGCGGCTTGCGGCGGCCGGGGTTCGCGTTGGCACCGACCTCAGGAACGAGAAGATCAACTACAAGGTGCGCGAGCACAGCCTCGCCAAGGTCCCGCTGCTGCTGGTCGTGGGCAAGCGCGAGGCCGAGGAAGGCACGGTCGCGCTGCGCCGCCTCGGCAGCGAGGAGCGGCAGCAGGCGATGACGCTTGACGAGGCGGCGGCCATGATCGCCGCGGAGGCGGTGCCGCCGGACCTGCGCGCCCGCTGACGCTCAGGGCCGCTCCGGCGGCCCGCCGCTGTTTGCTGTCACGCTGTCGAAATAATTGTGCAGCGTCTTCAGCCGCAGGTCGTCGGCTTCCCGCACTTCCCGACGGGCGCGCTCGGCATCGCGGCCGATCTGCTCCAGCCTCGCAAGCGTTTCCGCGATGTAGCGCTCGCGTTCGCGCCCCCTCGCGTTTCGGCAGCGCTCGAGGCAGGCGTCGATCAGCTCCGGCACCCGCTTTTCGCATGACAGCAGCAGCGCGCGATGCTCCTGTGTCAGCGACGCCGACTCCCGCTCCTGAAGGAAATGCTCGATCGCGGTGCGCGAGCGCTGCACCTCCTTGCGGGCAAGCCAATCGAGCTGCGCCTCGAAGCGCTGCCAGCGCGGATCGCGCGCTGACCGGGTCAGCGGCACGTGATCTGGCTCCCCGGCCGCCGGCCGGTGACGTCGCCGCAGCGCCCAGCCGAGCCGTCCAGCGACCAACAGGATGGCGCCGCCGACGACCGCCCCCACCCAACTCTCATTCTCCAGGCCTAGGGCTCCGACCGCCAGGCCGACGAGGCCGAGCACACAGACCAGGCCCAGCAGCAGCCCTCGGATCAGGCGCGCCAGCGGCCGGCGCACCGACTCGGCAAGCGCGAACAGCAGGCCAAGGCTGAGGCAGGCGAACAACAGGAGCAGGGTTCTCAACATGCCTTGGCCGCGTCCTTTCGTAAAAATCATTTAGGGACGCCGCGCGCCTGGGGCGATACCTCGCCGGCGCCTCGGCTTGCTGACGCGGCGCCGCCACAGCTGTGCAAATTTCGCGCCCCGATAGCGGCGACACCTTTTCTTCGCGAGCGCAAGCGCCTAACTCCGCTCGCTGTCAAACATCGACTGGAGACCAAGCTATACCCCCGCCCTATCCGCGCCGACCGATGGCGCCGCCGCAAATGACCGGCCCCCGTTACAACGAGTTCATCCAGTCCCAGAAGGTTCGGGTGATCGACGAGAACGGCGAGAATCTGGGCGTGATGTATACGCGTGAAGCGATCGAGCAGGCTGCCGAAGTCGGACTCGACCTCGTCGAAATCTCTCCCAACGCCGATCCGCCCGTGGCCAAGTTCCTCGACATCGGCCGCTACAAGTACGAGGCGCAGAAAAAGGCCAACGAGCAGCGCAAGAAGCAGAAGACGCAGGAGATCAAGGAGATCAAGATGCGTCCGAACATCGACGACCATGATTACGACACCAAGATGAAGAAGGTCGTCGAGTTCCTTGGTGATGGCGACAAGGTGAAGGTCACGATGCGCTTCCGCGGCCGCGAGATGGCGCATGGCGAGCTCGGCATGGCGGTGCTTCGTCGAGTCCAGGAGCAGGTCGCGGAGATGGCCAAGGTCGAGGCGCACCCGCGCATGGAAGGCCGGCAGATGTTGATGGTGCTCGCACCCAAATAAGCAGCGCCAAGTAAAAGTTTCTAATCGCAACCTACAAATGTTGCAGTTCTGCACTATGGCGGCAGCATTGTTGCAGTTGCCCGCCTTTGCTCGCTTTCCTTGACCGGATCGCTGCACTAGCCTCGCCGCCGGAGACGGGCGCTCGCCCGCTCAGGATGGGGGAAGATCGATGCGCAAATCCGCGTGGCTATTGTCGGCAGGCTGTCTTGCAATTTCGGTTCCGGCGCACGCGCAGCAGGCACCGGCGACCGACACCGACCAGACCAGCGCCCAAGCCACCCAAGGCGCGACGACCGAAGGCGCCGCGGTTGACCTGCGCGCGGTCGAGCGGCAGCCGACGGACACCGCCGACATCGTCGTCACCGCGACGCGTCGCAACCAGGCCTTGTCGGATGTTCCGCTCGCGGTCAGCGCCGTCACTGCCGAGACGCTCGAATATTCCGGCGCCACCGACATCCGCCAGCTGACCCAGCTGTCGCCTTCGCTGCTGGTGTCCTCGACCACCTCCGAAGCGGGCGCGGGCGTCGCGCGCATCCGCGGCATCGGCACCGTCGGCGACAATCCCGGCCTGGAAAGCTCGGTCGCCGTGTTCATCGACGGAGTGTATCGTTCGCGCACCGGCGTCGGCCTCACCGAACTCGGCCAGATCGACCGGATCGAGGTCCTGCGTGGCCCGCAGGGCACCCTGTTCGGCCGCAACGCCTCCGCCGGTCTGATCTCCGTGATCACGGCCAAGCCGCGCTTCCAGCCGTCGGTCTACGGGCAGGTCGACGTCGGCAATTACGACATGCGCCGCCTCGAGCTCGGAGCGACCGGGCCGGTCAGCGACACCATCGCTGTCCGGCTCGACGGCGTCTACACCAAGCGCGACGGCTTCCTCACGGACGTCATCTCCGGCCGTGACGTCAACACCCGCGACCGCTGGCTGCTGCGCGGACAGGGATTGTTCCAGCCCAGCGACGACCTCTCGGTGCGGATCATCGCCGATTATTCCAAGCGCGACGAGGAGTGCTGCGGCGCCGCCTTCCTCAGGGCCCGCGACGTGACTGCCGCGGGCGACCAGCCGTCGACCATCGCTGGCATCGAGCGGGCGCTCGGCGCCGTCATCAACGACGACACCTTCAGGCGCAACATCTCGATCACCCCGGGCCGCAGCTACCGTTCGGACGTCAAGGACGGCGGCCTGTCGGGCGAGCTGGTCTATGACTTCGGCGGCGCCGAGCTGACCTCGATCTCGGCCTATCGCTACAATCGCTTCGTCCGCGGCCAGGACGCCGATTACAACAATCTCGACATCCTGTTCCGCGACGATGACGGGACGGCGTTCAACCGCTTCAAGACCGTGAGCCAGGAGGTGCGGCTCCAGGGCACCACCTTCGCCAACCGCCTCGACTGGCTGGTCGGCGGTTATTTCGCCAACGAGAAGCTGCGGGTCCGCGACAATCTCGCCTTCGGCGCCGATTATTCGCGCCTCGCGAATTGCCTGGTGGCCCTCAGCTTCGCGACCGCGACCGCACAGCCGACGCTGGTCAGCCCGACCAACCCGACCTGCTTCAACCCCGCCGTCGCGGCTGCGGTGCTGCCGTTCGTCGGTCCCAATGCAACCGCGCTGTCGGCCTTCGCGCGGCTTGGGCCGTTCGCCGGCGCGCCGTTCACCAACAGCGGCTTCACCAACATCGCCATCGCGAGCGGTGCCGGCCCGCTGTCCCTGAACAATGTCCGTGAGGACGACCTCTACGATCAGACCAGCCGCAACTTCGCTCTGTTCACCCACAACATCTTCTCGGTCACCGAGCGCATAAAGGTGACGATCGGCGCCCGCTACACCATGGAGAACAAGAAGCTCGACGCGACTCTGAGCGACAACAACACGATCTGCCAGTTCTTCTCATCGGCTCCGGCGCTGCGCGGGCTGCAGCAGATCCCGTGCGTCATCCCGCGGGTGCCGGGCGGCTTCCTCGCGCTGAGTGACCGCAAGAAGGAGAACAAGCTGTCGGGAACGGCCGTCCTCAGCTTCAAGCCGACCGACGAATTGCTGACCTATGCCAGCTACTCGCGCGGCTACAAGGCGGGCGGGTTCAACTTCGACCGCGCGGCGCTTCCGCGCGTTGCCGCGTCGACGGCGCCAACCGCGCTGACCAACGGCGCCGTGCTGCCCGTGTCGAACCTCGATGCGCTCAAGTTCGATCCCGAGATCAACGATGCGTTCGAGCTCGGCGCCAAGTACAACGGCCCGGGATTCGACGTGAACGTCGCCGCCTTCAACCAGGCCTTCGACGACTTCCAGCTCAACCTGTTCAACGGTATCGCCTTCGAGGTCGAGAACGTGAACAGCTGCTCCAGGGACCTCGGCGGGGCCGACACCGACAATAGCGGCCTGACCGGCAACTGCACCGGCAAGGTGCGCTCGGGCGTCCGCAGCCGAGGGGTCGAGGTCGAGGTGTTCGCGCGCCCGATCCGCGACCTCAGCCTCAACGCCGGCATGACCTTCGTCGACGCGCGTTATCGCAACAATCTGGTCGGCGCGGACGGCGAGGCGACATCGGCCCAGCTGTTCCAGCTGCCGGGCCGGCGCATCTCCAACTCGTCACGCTTGAGCCTGACCGGGTCGGTGGCCTGGACTCCGCCGATCGGCGGCAGCGGCCTCAAGGGCCTGGTCTATGCCGACGCGCGCCGCATGAGCCGCTTCAACACCGGCTCCGACCTCGACATCGAGAAGATCGAGAACGGCTACACGGTGGTCAACGGCCGCATCGGCATCCAGGGGCCCGACCAGATGTGGGCGGTCGAGCTGTGGGGCCAGAACCTGTTCAACGAGGACTATCTGCAGGTGGCGTTCGATGCGCCGCTGCAGGGATCGGGCACCACGCGCGCCGTCGAGCGCGGCTTCATCCCGCGTTCGACGCAGCTGTTCGGCGCCTTCCTGGCCGAGCCGCGCACCTTCGGCGTCACCCTGCGCGGCAAGTTCGGACCGCGTCCGGCCTCCGCTCCGGCGTTCGCGCCGGCGCCGCTGCCGCCGGCGCCGCCTCCGCCCGCTCCGTTCTACGAGCAGCCCGCTCCGCCGCCGCCGCCGCCGCCGCCGGCACGTTCCGGCGAGCGCGGCTAGGCTCGGCACCGATAAGGGCCCCGCCTCGGCGGGGCCTGTCACGTCAAGCTGGACCGCTGCGCGCCGCCGCCAGCAAGGCCTCGCGCACGCAGGCCGAGTCCTCCGCGCTCAGCTTCCGGCCGTCGCTGCGGGTCAAATAGAAGACGTCGACCGCCCGCTCGCCATAGGTGGCGATGTGCGCTGAATGGATCTGCTGCCCGCAGTCGTGGATCGCGCGGGCGAGGCCGGCAAGCAGCGCCGGCCGGTCGCGGGCATGGACCTCGACCACCGTCGTCCGGGTCGATGCCCGGTCGGCGATGGCCACCGATGCCGGAACCTCGAAGGCGGCGGCCGTCCGCTTGCTGCCCTCGGGGGTCGGCAGCGGCGGCGGCTCCGGGCTGCTGAGCGCCGATACCACCGACCGGACCAGCCGCGCCCGAAGCCGCCGGTCGCCATAGGCAAGGCCGTTCCCGTCCTGCACCAGCAGATTGTCGAGCGCCATGCCATCGCGAGTGGTGTGGATGCGCGCGTCGATGATGCTCGCCCCGGCCGCCGCAAGCCCGGCGCAGATGCGATAGAACAGCCCTTCGCGGTCGGGCGTGAAGACGCTAATCCGGGTGGCGCCGCTGCCGGCGTCATTTTCCGCGACCACGCTGGGCACCGGGTCGCCGAAGCGCGCTTCGGATTGCGCGATCTGCCGCGCATTGGCCAGCTGCACCTCGACCGGCTCGGCGAGCCAGTAGCTGTCGGGAAGGCGCTTGCCATGCGCCCGCACCGCGCTGGCCTTCCATCCCAGCGACGCTGCAAGCGCCTTCTGCCGTTCCGCGACCAGCTCGGCCCGCCCGTGCTGCTTGTGGCCGAGGCGAAGCCGCTCCTCGGCGGCTTCGAACAGGGTGCGCAGGAGTGTGCGCTTCCATTCGGTCCAGGTGCCGGGGCCGACCGCGCGTATGTCGACCACGGTAAGCACCAGCAGCAGCCGCAGGCGCTCCGGGCTTTGCACCTGGCGAACGAAGTCCTCGATGGTCTTGGGGTCGGCGATGTCGCGCTTGAAGGCCGTCGCCGACATCAGCAGATGGTGCCGCACCAGCCAGGCCACGGTCTCGGTTTCCGCCGCATCCAGCCCAAGGCGCGGACAGAGCTTGAGAGCGATATCGGCGCCGATCAGGCTGTGGTCCCCGCCGCGGCCCTTGGCAATGTCGTGGAGCAGAACTGCGACATAGAGCACCCGGCGCGAGGCGATCTGCCTGAAGATCGCGCTCGACAAGGGATGGTCGCGCGTGAGCTCGCCGCGCTCGATCGCGGCCAGCAGCCCGACCGCGCGGATGGTGTGCTCGTCGACCGTATAATGGTGGTACATGTCGAACTGCATTTGCGCGACGACCCGCCCGAAGTCGGGAACGAAGCGCCCGAACACGCCGGTCTCGTTCATCCACCGCAGCACGACGTCCGGGCGCTTCACGTCGGTCAGCACCTCCAGGAAAAAGGCGTTGGCGCGCGGGTCGTCGCGTACCTGGGCGTCGATGATCCGGGCATCGCGGGTCGCGGCGCGCATCGCCGCCGGATGGATCTCGAGCCCTTCGCGCGCCGCCAGCGCGAACAGCTCGAGCAGCCGCACCGGGTCCTGCCGCAGAAAGTCGGGGTCGGGGATCGACAGGCGGCCGCGGTCGAGCTGGAAACCGTCGAGCCTTTTGGGTCGACGGCGGATCGTCGGAAGCGCGAAGCGGAAGCCCTTCCTGCCGAGCTGCTCGTCGAGCTGGGCGAGAAACAGGCCGGTGAGGTCCCCCACCGCCTTGGCGTTGAGGAAGTAGAATTGCATGAACCGCTCGACCGCCGACTTTCCCGGCCGGTCGGCGTAGCGCATGACTTGCGCGATGTGCCGCTGATGGTCGAACAATAGCCGCTCCTCGGCGCGGCCGGCGGCGAGATGGAGGTGGCAGCGCACCGCCCAGAAGAAGCGTTCGGCGCGCTCGAAGCGGTGATATTCCTCGGCGGTGAACAGCCCCGCGTGCACCAGCTCGGCCGGGCGCTCGACCCCGTGCACATATTTGCCGATCCAGTAGAGCGTGTGCAGGTCGCGAAGCCCGCCCTTGCCTTCCTTGACGTTGGGCTCGACGACGTAGCGGCTGTCGCCCATGCGCAAATGCCTTTGGTCACGCTCGGCGAGCTTGGCGGCGACGAATTGCGCGGCGCTGCCGGTCACGATCTCGCTGCGGAAGCGGCCCATGGCCGCATCGAACAGGCTCTGCTCCCCCCAGATCGGCCGCGCCTCCAGCAAGGCGGTGCGAACGCTCATGTCGTCGCGAGCAACGCCGATCAGCTGGTCGATCGAGCGCAGCGAATGGCCGACCTTCAGCTTCAGGTCCCAGAGCAGGTGCAGCATGGCCTCGAGCGACTGCTCGGTCGCCGGCGTCGCCTCGGCGCCCGACAGCACCATCAGGTCAAGGTCGCTGAACGGCGCCAACTCGCCGCGGCCGGTGCCGCCGAGGCCGACGATGCACAAAGGCTGGAGGTCGTCACGAACCACCCAGTCAAAGACCAGCCGGACGATCTGGTCGTGCAGGAAAGCGGTGGCGCGGGCTGCCGCGCGACCGCGCGCGGGTTCCGCCGCCAGGCGGAGCGCGATCTCCTCGCGGCCGGACGCCAGCCTGTCGCGCAACACGGCGGCAACCTCTTCCGGCGCCGACAGTCCAGCGAGCCGATCGGCAACGGCGCGGCGATCGATGATCGCCCGGCGCTGGCCGATGCTCTCGTAGAATGTCACGGCCGGTCCGCTGCGATCCGCTTGAGCCGGTAAAGGGCTTCCAGTGCGTCGCGCGGGGTCAGGCTGTCGGGATCGATCGCGGCGAGCGCCTCGCCAAGCGGATCGGCAGCGTCGTCGGGCTCGGCGGCCGCGGCGAACAAGGGCAAATCGTCGAGCCCGGCGGCGATGCCCCCGGTCGCGTCTCGTCCCGCCTCAAGCTTGGCGAGAACGGCCTTCGCGCGCGTGACGACGCCCGGCGGCAGGCCCGCGAGCTTGGCGACCGCGATTCCGTAGCTGCGGTCGGCCGCGCCCCTCGCGACTTCGTGGAGCAGGACCAGATCGCCTTTCCACTCGCGCGCCCGGACATGGTGCAGCGACAAACAGTCGAGCCGCCCGGCAAGCCGCGTCAGCTCGTGATAATGGGTGGCGAACAGGGTCCGGCAGCGGACCTGGTCGTGCATCGCCTCGACCACCGCCCAGGCGATCGCCAGCCCGTCATAGGTCGACGTCCCGCGCCCGATCTCGTCGAGGATGACGAGGCTCCGCGGGGTCGCCTGGGAGAGGATGGCGGCGGTCTCGACCATCTCGACCATGAAGGTCGAGCGGCCGCGGGCGAGATTGTCGGATGCCCCGACCCGGCTGAACAGGCGGTCGACGATGCCGATCGTCGCCCGCGCCGCGGGCACGAAGCTCCCCGCTTGGGCGAGGATCGCGGCCAGCGCCGCCTGCCGCAGGAAAGTCGACTTGCCGCCCATGTTGGGGCCGGTGATCAGCCACAGCCGGTCGGCGGGGCCAAGCTCGAGGTCATTGGCGACGAAACGCTCGCCGATCGCCGATAGCGCGCTCTCGACCACCGGGTGGCGGCCGCCCCCGATGTCCAGGCAAGGTTCGTCGCTGAGGCGCGGGCGGCACCAGCCGCCTTCGGCAGCGCGCGCGGCGTGGCTGGCGGCGACGTCGATCCGGGCGATGGCTTCGGCGGTGGCGGTGATCTTCACCGCCTCTGCAAGCGCAAGCGCGCTCAGCTCCTCGGCATGCGCGGCCTCGGCGGCAAGCGCATGGGCGCCGGCCTCGACCACCCGGCTGGCTTCCTCGTGAAGCTCGGGCGAGTTGAAGCGAATGACGCCGGCGAGCGTCTGGCGGTGGGTGAAGCCGCTGTCGGGCTGGAGCAGCCGGTCGGCGTGGCGGGCCGCGACCTCGACATGATAGCCGAGCACCGCATTGTGACGGATCTTGAGCGAGCCGACTCCGGTCGCCTCGCGATAGCGCGCTTCGAGCGCGGCGATGGCCTGGCGCCCGTCCGCGGATGCGGCGCGAAGCGCGTCGAGCGCCGCATCATAGCCTTCGGCGATATAGCCGCCCTTGGACGCGTCGAGCGGCGGCGAGGCCACCAAGGCGCGCGCAAGCCGCTCGACCAGCGCCTGGTGCCCGCCGAGGCGCGGCAGCAGGCTGTCGAGCAAGGCTGGCCCTTGCTCTTCGCTCGCCAGCTCCCGCTGAAGCTCGGCTGCGGCGGCGAGGCCGTCGCGCAGCAGCGCCAGGTCGCGGGGGCTGCCGCGGGCCGCGGCGAGCCGTGCCAGCGCGCGTGCAAAGTCGGGCATGGCTTTCAGCGCAAGGCGGACACGCTCGCGTCGGCTGGGATTTTCGACGAGCCAGCCGGTGAGGCCGAGCCGCTGCTCGATCGCAGCGCGCTCGGTCAGCGGCGCGCCGAGGTCTTCCGCCAGCAGCCGGCGCCCGGCCGCCGTCTGGCAGCGGTCGATCTCGCCGAGCAGGCTGCCGGCGACCGCGCCCGCCGCCGACCGGCAGATCTCCAGGCTTTCCCGGCTCGCGGCGTCGATCGCCATGTGCGCCGAGCGCGCAATGCGCCGCGGCGCGTCGAGCAGGACCCCCACGCCCTTCTGGGTGGCATCGAGGTAAGCGAGCAGGCCCCCCGCGGCGGCCAGCTCGGCCCGGCCGGGACTGCCGAGGCCATCGAGCGTGGCGAGGCCGAAGCGTTGCCTGAGCGCGCGCTCTCCCGCATGGCTGTCGAACCCGCCCTTGCCGGCGCCCGTCGCGATTCCGGGCACCGGCCCGTCGGCAATGGTCTCGGCCGGCGCCAGCCGCGCCAGCTCGGCGGCCAGCTCACCCGGGCCGCAGGCGACGAGCTCGAAGCGCCCGGTCGAGATGTCGGCGGCGGCGATCGCCCATTGGTCTCCCGCACGCCCGATCGCCGCCAGCCAGTTCGCCGAGCTCGACTCGAGCAAGGCCTCCTCCGTCAGCGTGCCGGGAGTCACCAGCCGGACGATGGCGCGCTCGACCAGCGCCTTGGCGCCGCGCGCCTTGCGCGCCTCGGCCGGGCTCTCGATCTGCTCGGCGATCGCCACCCTGTGGCCGCCCCGAATCAGCCGCGCGAGATAGGCCTCGGCGGCATGGACGGGCACGCCGCACATGGGAACCGGTTCTCCGTCCGCTTCGCCGCGCTTCGTCAGCGCAATGTCGAGGCAGCGCGCCGCAACCTTGGCGTCGTCGAAGAACAATTCGAAGAAGTCGCCCATGCGGTAGAACAGAAGCGCGTCACCGGCCTCGTCCTTGAGCCGCTTGTACTGCGCCATCATCGGTGTCGGAGCGTCGCTGCGGGCCATTCCGGTGGTCTAACAGCCCTCCCCATCGAGCGGGAGGGCTAAAGGGTGACTCTCCAGGCCGCTGTCCGCTACAGGGCAGCGCCATGTCCGAGAGCAACGTCAAATTCTCCGAGGCCGAGGCGCTGGACTTCCATGCCCGCGGTCGCCCCGGCAAGATCGAGATCATCGCCTCCAAGCCGATGGCGACACAGCGCGACCTCAGTCTCGCTTATTCCCCCGGAGTCGCCGTGCCGGTCCGGAGAATCGCGGACAATCCCGCCTGCGCCTATGACTTCACCGCCAAGGGCAATCTCGTCGCGGTGATTTCCAACGGCACCGCGATCCTGGGTCTTGGCAACCTCGGCGCGCTGGCTTCGAAGCCGGTGATGGAAGGCAAGGCGGTGCTGTTCAAGCGCTTCGCCGACGTCGACTCGATCGATATCGAAGTCGACACGCAGGATTGCCACAAGTTCATCGAGGCCGTCGCTTTGCTCGAGCCGAGCTTCGGCGGGATCAACCTCGAGGACATCGCCGCCCCCGACTGCTTCGAGATCGAGCAGGCGCTCAAGGAGCGGATGAATATCCCGGTGTTCCACGACGACCAGCACGGCACGGCGATCATCACCGCCGCCGGCCTGATCAACGCCTGCCATCTGACCGGCCGCTCGCTGCGCGACGTGAAGGTCGTCGTCAATGGCGCCGGAGCAGCGGCGATCGCCTGCACCGAACTCATCAAGGCGATGGGCGTGCGCGGCGACCAGGTGATCATGTGCGACCGCAAGGGGGTGATCCACAAGGGCCGGACCGATCTCGACCAGTGGAAGTCCGCGCATGCCGTCGATACCGATCGGCGCACGCTCAAGGAGGCGCTGGTCGGCGCCGATGTTTTCCTGGGGCTCTCCGCCGCGGGCGCGCTCAAGCCGGAGATGGTGGCCGACATGGCGCGCGAGCCGATCATCTTCGCGATGGCCAACCCTGACCCAGAGATCACGCCGCCCGAAGCGCGCGAGGCGCGCCCGGACGCGATCATCGCTACTGGGCGCTCTGATTTTCCAAATCAGGTCAACAACGTGCTCGGCTTCCCCTTCATCTTCCGAGGGGCGCTCGACGTGCGCGCGACCGCAATCAACGATGAGATGAAGATTGCCGCCGCGCACGCGCTCGCGGAGCTCGCCCGCGAGCCGGTCCCCGAAGAAGTCGCGGCGGCGTACGGCGGCGTCAGCCACAGCTTCGGCCGCGACTATATCATCCCGGCGCCGTTCGACCCGCGATTGATGGAGGTCGTCGCGAGCGCCGTCGCCGAAGCTGCGGTGCGTAGCGGCGTCGCGCAGAAGGGAATCGAGAACTTCGACGCCTATCGTCAGCAGCTGCGCGCGCGCCTCAACCCGAC